>JBBRPS010000281.1:0-11726 GCA_038227745.1 Gemmatales bacterium
CCGCTGTCCACGAAACGGCCACGGGTAGCAGAGCGCACGCGAGACCGCGGCGAGACGAGCCGGATGCCTTAATTGGGCAAGTCCGGATCTGTGGGAGGGGTGGGAGGTGACTCCCACCCCGACCCGGCCCAATTTCCTCCGCTCCTGGCGTGATCTCCTTCGCCTGTTATGACTTCCGCCGGGATGCGGAGGGACGGTTCGTGCCGCTCGACTTCGGCGCTCGCCTTGGCGGGGATGGCAACCCCTTCCTTGTCCGGTGGGCTGGCGGAACTCTCAACCCCTATGCCGCAGCACTGGAATCGGCCTTGGCTGACGACCCAAGGCTGCTGGCCCCATTGCAAGCCGGGACCGCGCTCATCCACGCCTTCGCCCGCCAAGAAGGCGTGCTCGAGGGGTTGAGCGTTGATCTCCCTGGTGAGATCGTCAACGCGAGAAGTCCCGGCTACCGCATCGAATCCCAAGGGCCGGGCAGCATCATGCGGCCTGTTGGCAGTATCCTCACTCGATTCACCTCTCATGCTGATTTCCTTGACGCCTGCCGGCGGTCGTCGGAGTGGACTCGCGTTTCTTACCAGTGAAGGGAAGATGAGGAAGGAGCAGTTCGCGCGGCATCTCGGGACGAGCGAAGGCACGGTCGTTGACCGTGCCTTGGCGTTGTTAGCGGCGCAGGAGGGGTTCCGTTCCCCGCCAGGCCGCTGACGAGCTTACCGGCTCGATTCCGAACCTCAGAGTTGTTCAAGGTTATCGCGACGAGAGGCAAAGCTCCGCTCGTAGCAGTTTTCCCAGATCATCCGGTTGTACGCCGCGACTTCATCGGCTCTGACAGGTCGCATCACCCTGCGTGACTGCGGGGACCAGAGGCAGGCGAGGTTCGGGTTGAGCGGCAAGTACACCTCGACCTCGCGCCGCGCGAGAAACCCGGGCGCTACCTTCATCATCACCGGCTTTCCGCCTTCGAGGATGATGGCCGGCTCGTCAGACGTGATGAAGGTCGTGCCTGCGGGCGCGATTAACAAGTCGCAGTTCTTCCCGGTCTTCAACTCTTCCGCGACGGGTTCTGCCCCAAGAGCCGCAGTCAGCGGGTACTGGACTTCGGCTGCCCGGCTCAACACGCCAGGCAAGTCGTCCAACTCGTCTGGAGAAAGGCCGAAATGACGCACGGATTCGGGAAGAGGCGGCAACGTCTTCAAGACCTCAATGGCCTTGGGAAGCACCCTCTGCACTCGCTCCACCTTCCAGAGGTTGTCGTCCCGCGTCCACCGGGACCGGCAGACGATGTTTGCCGTCAGGAAGAAGATGGCTTGCCACTGTTCGTCGGTCGGGAGCGAGGTGGCGGTCAACGTGGCGAGCCGGGGGGCGCACCAGTCCTCGATGGTCTTGTTCGCGTCATCGCAGGAGGTGTCGCGCACGCCCGCGTTCATGACGGTGTAGGCGTCCTCCTCGTAACCTTGCCCGGTCGGCGACTTCAGGTAGACGCGCTCGATGCCCTTGATTCGCACCCACACTCTCTCGTCACCGTCCGCGTGAAAGAACGCGATGTAGAAGCGGGGGACGACGTGCTGCTTGACGTTGTCGGCCATGACGACCACCTCCTGCTGTGCTGGCTTGAAGCGCAGTCTCCGTTGCTCGGCGATGCTCCCGTATCTGAAAGAGGCACCGCTCTGCCGATGGGTTCACGACGCCCCGCTCGCGCGACGCTGATCGGGACGAGGTTGGCGTATGACCTCGTCCAGTGAGGCGTCGTCCAGGCCGGCCAGCGGCAGGAGGACCTGCTCGGCGTGGCACTGTCGGCGCTGATGCGCGTGTCGCCAGAGCGGCGCCTGGAACTGGGTCAGGAAGCGTGGCATCGCCTGGTACAATGTCCGGAGAACGCCTACCGGCGCTACCTGCTGTGTGAGTGCGTGGATGCGTACCTGCCCCTGGACGAAGAGCAGAGGCGGAGTTACGAGACCTCAATCTTGAGTGACCCCGACCCGGGAGTCAGAGCCATGTCGATGACGCTGTTTGAGAAGTTCCGCGAAGAAGGCCGCCAGGAAGGCCGCCAGGAGGCGCTGCGCGTAAGTCTGGAACTGCTCCTGGGGAGGCTGTTTGGCCCGTTGAGCGCAGAGGTGAAAGGGCAGCTTGCCTCTCTCTCTGCCGAGAAGTTAGACGAACTCCTTCACGCCTCCGTCCAGGCCCAGTCGCTTGAAGAACTGGGGCTGAAGTCATAGGAGTCGGAGCTGTGTCCGTCTGGCAGCCGCAAGAACTTGTCCCTCCCGCGGCCGGCCAGAGTGGCACGCGGGATGCGAGTTGATGATGCGGAGTGGCGTCGATTGCCGGCCCCGCGGAAAGAGGCGAGGGAGCAGGAGAAGGCGTGGACAACCGGGGAATCGTCTGCTGGGAGGTGCGCGACCCGAATGACGACGCCCTCGGCGAGGCGCGGCGGCTTTACGAGGCCACCCTCGACCCGGCCGAGCGCATCCCCTGGCAGTGGATCGCGGGCGCCGTCGCCGGCCGGCTGCGCTGGCGGCCCGGCGAACGCTGTGCCCACCTCATCCTCGCCGCCGACCGCTCGCGGCGCGGCACGGCGGGCCGGCCGCTCGGTTTCGTCTACGGAACCCACCTCCCCGGTTACGGCGGCTACGCCTGCTACCTCGGCGTCGACGCCCGCCAGCGCGGCCGCGGCGCCGCTACCCGTCTCCTCCGCCTCCTCATCAGCGCCATGCGCTTCGACGCCGACTGCGCGGGCGAGTCGCTACCGTTCGTCGTCTGGGAGAGCCACCACCCTGGCCCGGACGCCTCCGAGCAAGAGCGGGCGCTGTGGCAGGCGCGACTGCGCCTGTTCGAGCGCGTCGGCGGCCGCTGGATCTCCGGCCTCACGTTCCTCGCCCCGGACTTCCGCCGACGCCCCGGCCCGCCCGTGCCGCTGCAACTCTTCCTCATCCCCGTCGATACGCCGGCCGAGGCCTTCGACGCCGACGCCCTGCGCGGTGTGGCCGCGGGCCTGTACCGCCGCGTCTATGGCATCGGCGAGGGCGACGAACTCTTTGAGGGGTCGCTGCCGCCCACCTGCCGCCCGGTGCTGCGGCCCATCGCGGAGGCCGACGGCCAGCGCCCCGCATCCTGACCGGTCGCCGCCTGGTACAATGTTCGCAGTCCCCCTTCCCGGCGACGAGGACATCATGGCGAAGAACAAGAAGGTCCGCGTCGAGATGAAGAAGAATCGCTCCAAGCCGCCGCGCCAGCGCGGCTGGACGCGCAACTTCCAGCAAGACGGGCTCCCCGAGGACGCCAGCCCGGGGCAGGAGCGCGTCCGCGCCAAGGGGGACCTGTCGCGCCACCGCACCATCATCACCCAGGAACCGGACGCAGCCGCCGCGGGCGCGCAGGAGGCCACCGAGATGCCGGCGGTGGATGTCGGCGCCTGCCTGCCCGGCCGCGTGGTGCGCGTCCACAAGGAGAGCATCGTCGAGACGGAGGATGGCCACCGTTACCGCTGCGCCGTGCGCCGGGTGCTCAAGACGATGGCTACCGACGAGCGCAACATCGTCGCGACCGGCGACCGCGTGTGGATCCGGCCGTCGCCGGGCGACGAGGGCGTAATCGAGCGCGTCGAGCCCCGGCATGGACTGCTGACGCGCGCCTCCAAGAACCGCGAGCACGTCATCGTCGCCAACGTCGATCAGGCGGTAATCGTTATCTCGCTCGTCGAGCCGGACCTCAAGCCGCACCTGATCGACCGCTACCTGGCGAGCGCCGGGCAGGGCGGCATCGCGCCGGTGATCTGCCTGAACAAGGCCGACCTGGTGGACCCCGCCGTGTACCAACCGCTGGTCGGCTTCTACAGCCAACTCGGCGTGCCGACGTTCCTCACCAGCGCCGCGACCGGCATCGGCATCGACCGCCTGCGCGAGCGGCTGCGCGGCCGGCAGTCGGTGTTCTCCGGCCAGAGCGGCGTCGGCAAGTCATCACTGCTGAACGCGCTGCAGCCGGAACTGGCCCTGCGCGTGCGCGAGGTGAGCGAAGTGAACCAGAAAGGGAAGCACACGACGACGACGGCCGAGCTGATCCGGCTGGACTTCGGCGGCTGGGTGGTGGACACGCCGGGCATCCGTCAGTTTCAATTGTGGGACATCCGGCCCGAGGAGGTGGAGGGCTTCTTCACGGAGTTCCGGCCGTTCGTGCCGCTGTGCGCCTTCCCCGACTGCACGCACACGCACGAGGACCGCTGCGCCGTCAAGGACGCGGTGGCCCGGCGGATGATCAGCGACCGGCGCTACACGAGTTACCTGGGCATGTTCCACGGGGAGTCGGCGGACTGAAGCCATGAGACGCTTGCTGACGCGCTATCGCTTCTGGCTCCTGGGGCTGGCCATCGTGGTTGCCTGTCTGTTCCTTTTCATGCCGCGCGGAGCCTCCGACCCCAAGCCGACATGGGAAGCCTTCGGCAGGCTCCGCAAGGGGATGACCGAGCGGGAAGTCATCGACATCCTCGGCACGCCTCCGGGAAACCGCGCCCGCGGCCAACCCCAGTTCTGTGTGTGCAAGACGGAGGGGGAGCACGAGGCGTTTACCAAAGCCCCGGTGACCAAGGAGTGGGTCAACGACCATGCCTTGATCGAACTGGCGTTCGATGCGAACGGGCGGTTGACGCACAAGTTCATCACCGCCAACATGGGGGACGGCAGTACGAGCTTCTTCGACTGGCTCCGCTCCGTGTTCGGCGGGCGCTGACCGGGTCACGAACGCACAGTCGTCGCCGCGGGTTGCCGAAGGCGGGCGTCAAGCGCGCGACTGCGGGGTGGAAACGGTTTGGGGCCTGGGAGGTTGGGTGACAGTCGCCGCCTGCTCGGCCCGCTGCTTGCGGCGGGCGGCCATCTCCTCCACGAACAGCGAGCGCACCTTGCGGGCGGCGATGCGGTCGGCCAGGCGCGGGAAGAAGCGGCTCACGAACGCGATCAGCTTCGCCTTGAACGTCAGCGTGACCTCGTTCTGGCCGCGCTCGATGGCCCGCAGCGTGGCGTGCGCGACCTGCTCGGGCGTCATGCCGCGCAGGTGGTCCAGCTGCACGCGCGCCTTCTGCTCCAGCATGTTCTTCGAGAAGTTCGTCTGCGTCAGGCCGGGGCAGATCAGCAGCACGTCGATGCCGTCCTTGACCAGCTCGGCCCGCAGCGCCTCGCTGAAGCCCTGTACGGCGAACTTGCTCGCCGAGTATTCACTCCGCGCTGGGATGGCGCGCTTGCCGGCGATCGAGGAGATGTTCACGATGGCCGGCCGCTCGCCCTTGCGCAGCAGCGGCAGGAAGACGCGCGTCGTCTCGGTGGTGCCGAAAAAGTTCACTTCCATGATCTTGCGCAGGTTGACCGGGTTCGTCTCAACGAAGTGACCGGTGGCGCCGATGCCCGCGTTGTTCACGAGGATGTCGAGGCCGCCAAAGCAGCGCAGCGCGGCGTCCACCATTTTCTGTCGGTCCTGCGGGCGGGTCACGTCGGCCTGCACCGTCTCCAGCACCCCGCCGTGCGCCTTCGCCTCCTCGGCCAACTCGCGCAGCAACTCCTCGGAGCGCGCCGCCGCCAGCACCCGGCCGCCGCGCTGGCTGGCGAGGAGGGCGAGGGCCTTGCCGATGCCCTGCGAGGCCCCGGTGATGAGGATGCGTGACCCGGCGATACGGCGGCGCTGGCCCATCGGTGATCTCCACGGAGGAAAGCTCTCGGCGGCGTCAAGCCACGGGATAACCCACCGTAGGTCAGGCTTTCCAGCCAGATTCTTCAAGGAGATCTCGGGCTGGAAAGCCTGACCTACGGGCCTGGCTCTCCTCCAGTGTAACCAGGCCTGCCCGGGAGATCATCAGAGCAAGGTGGAGAAAGTAGGCGATTTGTGGCGACCGCGGGAAGGGGGCGAGGGTTATGTCGGACGGAAGGGAGGGGAGGAAAGGAATGACCCCGACGGGATTCGAACCCGTGTCGCGTGCGTGAAAGGCACGTGTCCTGGGCCTCTAGACGACGGGGCCGTCCGGGCAATTGTCTTCAGAATGATAGACAGCATTGGCGAGGGCGTCAAGTTCGCCCCGAAGAGAGCGCGGGAGGGCCCGCGTCCGTTGGACTCCCTTCGCCGGCTCCGCCCTCGGGAATCCCGCGGAAGTCTACTCAGGTGTCACAGGCGCCCCGCCCGGGATTGCCCTTGCAACCGCCGGCCGCTTCCGCAACAGTGCGGAGAGGGAGGGGCCTGACCATGTTGACCATCTCACACGCGGCCCTGAGCGATCCGGGCCGGCAGCACGAGGACAACCAGGACCGCTGGTACGTCGATGCGGCACAGGGGCTCTACCTTGTCTCCGACGGCATGGCCGAGGACATCTCGCCGCAGATCGTCGTGGACACCCTGCCGGGCCTGCTGCACACCGCCATCGGAGGGATCGACGACCTGGTCGCCGAGCCGGCTCCCAGGCAAGTCCGCGGCGCCCTGGCCGTGGTGAGCCGCAAGGTCCGTGAGGAGTCGCAGCGACGGGCGCGGGAGATGCTCGGCGCGACGGTGGTGCTGGCGCTGGTCCGGGGCGCGCGAGCGCTGGTGGCGCACCTGGGCGACAGCCGGGCGTACCTCCTGCGTGCGGGGAAGCTGGAGCGGCTGACGCGCGACCATTCGGCGTTGGAGCGGATGATCGAGCTGGGCTGGATCAAGGCGGAGGACGCGCGCGGGCGCGGCAACGGTGGGCCGACGCGCTACGCCGGCATGAGGGACGAGGCGGTGGCGGACGTGCGCTGCGTGGACCTGCAGGCCGGGGATCGTCTCCTGCTGTGCAGCGACGGGCTGACGGAAATGCTGGACGACGAGGTGATCGGGCCGCTGCTCGATCCGGCGCTGACGCCAGAGCAGAACTGCGAACGGCTGGTGGCAGCGGCGAATGCGGCCGGCGGCGAGGACAACATCACGGTGGTGGTCATCGCGTTGGTGTGATCGCCCTGGTTAACGCCGGCCGTTCGCCTTCGGGACGACACGCAGGGTGTAGTACGCCTCGGCGGGATGGAACTCCGCGCCGCCAGGGGCCAGGTTCCGCAGCCGGAACTCGTACACGAATCCCGGCCGCAGTTCGCCGAACCGCAACTCCACCCGCCGGCCGTCCGCCGCGACCGTCACGCCGGTCACCTTCTCGGTGCGGCGGTCGCGGTCCGGTCCTCCATAAGCCGGCGTCACCTCGCGGCGGTACGATTCGACCGCGTAGCTCGCCACCCTACCCGCAAGCGCGCGGTCGATCGGCCGGAAGAAGTCGATCGCGAAGCCGCCGCGCGTTACCCTCACCTCGGCGATCCCACACGGAAGCCGCTCGGGCTGCACGCGCACGCGCACCACCTCACCGACATTGTTCCCCGCCCCCCAGCCGCTGTCGCGGATGCTCCCCACGTACAGATCACCCCGCGGCGAAACTTCACAGACCAGCGGCCCCAGGAAGCCGCGGGCCGTGTCCTGCGGCGGGATGCTGAGCGGGTAGGCGGCCCCCTGGAACGTGTCGCCGACCTTCTGCAGCGTCATGCGGATGAGTCGGCGCGTGTCGTATTCGCAGCCGATCAGGTGTCCCTCCAGGGGACCGAACGCATCGCGGCCGAGCTGTGTCCGCAGGGCCTTCGGCGTGTAGAGGAAGCAGATGCCGTTGACGCTCCGCGTCCACGGATGTGGGATGTCGATGGCGGGCGGCGTCAGCGGCGGCGCCGGCTTGCCTCGGTCAAGAGTGTTGATGAACCCGAAGTGAGCGCCCGGCCGGACGTGATTCAGCTCGTTGAACGGGTTGTAGTTCCCCTGGTTGTCGGTGACGAACAGCTCGCCGGTCCGATCGAGGGCCAGGCCCATCGGGAAGCGGTGCCCCGCGGAGATCGGCTCCAGCGCGAACCGCCGCGGTTCGTCCAGGGTCGGGCGGCGCGGCACCAGGCGCAGGACGTTCCCGTGGAAGCGGGCCGCCGCGGGCGCGCGTTTATCCTGCTGACAGGGGATGCCGAGGAAGTATTCGCCGCGCTCGTTCTGCGGCAGGCCCACCGCCCACTCGTGGTAATCCTTGCTGTAGCCCCACCCGGACGCGATCACCTCCACGCGGCCACTACCCTCGATGCGCAGCAGGCCGTACTTGGCGGTGACATCCACGTAATCCGGGCCGGCGTGGGCGCCGTACGGCGAAGGCAGGCCGTCGGCCAGGAGTACGAGCCGGTCCTCAATGCCGTCGCCGTCCGTATCGACCGCCTCGAAGACCTGCCCGCGCAGGCACGAGAAGACCAGCCGGCCGTCCGATCTCCAGGTGAGGCCCGAAGGCATGATCGTCGCCGGCAGCGGCAGACGTTCGCCGGCGAAACCGGGCGCCACCTCGACCGGCTCGGCCTTGCCGGCGACGGCGGGCTGCCGCGGCGGCTCCGGGAAACGGTCGATGGGGACTTCCGACAGGTAGTGCAGCACGGCGCGGGCGCCACCCTGCCCAGCGACCGGGGGCAGCACGAGCGAGCCGTCGAGCGAGAACCTCGCGCCGGCCGGTTCGCGGAGCATGATGCGGCTCGAGAAGCGGTCTTTCAGGTGGAGCGTGCGTCCGTCGGCGGAGAGCACCGCCTGCGCCGCGGCCGCGGCCGACAGCACTCGCAGCCGCAACTTTGCGCTGGCGGGTAGCGGTCCGGCCGAAACCTCCTGGGCGAAACCGGAGGCACCGTCGGCCTTGTCGGTCGCGAGCGGGGCGACCTTGCGCCGGACGTGCAGCACGGCGGCCTTACCGCCCGTCCCTCGCGGGAAGGCGAGGCGGTAGTGGAGGACGAGGCCCGTCCCCTCGGTCTGCCAGGCGTCGGCCTCGGTGACGAACTGGCCCTGCAACTGTGCGGACAACTCCGCGGGAGTGCCGCCCTTGCTCGCGATCAGGAGCGTCAGGTCCGGGCCGGTGAAGCCCGTTTCGAGGACCGGGGTTCCGGCCAGTTCCCAGAACCAGTTCTTCCCCTTCGTCTGCTGCCGGGCGGTGTCGCCGACGGCCCACAGTCCCAGGCCGCCGGCCTCCAGGTCGAGCAGCACGTTGTGGCGGTTCGCCAGGCCCACGAGGAACGGCTTGAGCAGCACGCGCTCGCCGTGGTGGAGGATGTCGGTGACCAGCAGCGGCCCCGCGGCGGGGTGGTTACCGTCGTGGCGGAACGTGCGCAGCGGGTTGGGCGGCGGCGGCTCGAAGCCGGGTACGTTCAGCACGTGCCAGACGGCGGCGATCTGGTCGTCGAGCCGGTCGTCGAGGACGCCGGTCACGGGGATCTGCACCGACGGCATCTCCATGTTCGGCGCAATACGGGCGGGGTTGCGGACGAAGCGCTCGAACCAGTCGCGGCGGATGCGGCGGCCGAGCTGCGACAGGCTCGGGCCGCGCGTGTTGAGCGGCGCCTGCGCCGGCACGACACTGCCGACCTCGTGGCAGCTGGTGCAGCCGAAGCCGTCGCCGGAGACGAGCCGGCCGCCCGCGAGGGCGTAGCGGTCCTGCCGCGCACGGTCCGGGGCTTGCGGCTTGCCCGGGCCGCCCGGCGGCACACGGTCGGCCGCGACCAGGTACCGGACCAGCGCCTGCAGCTCCTCGGCGCGCAGGGGAAAGCGCGGCATGCGCACCTGGAGGTAGGAGCGGTGCGGCTCACCGCGGCGGGCGACCACGTCCGCCAGGGCTTCGTCGGTGAGCTTGTCGCCGACGGTCGTCAGCGCGGGCGGCGTCAGCGCCGGGATTTGCGGGCCGAGGTCGGCGTGGTGTTTCGCCAGGTCCGTCAGCCGGTCGGCGAGCAACGGTGGGCGCAGCGGCAGGGCCGCGCGTGTCCCTTCGCGGGGGTGGCAGGCGAGGCAGTTGAGTTCGGCGAGCAGGAGTCGGCCGTCGAGGGCGGCGGCCTGCCCTTCGGGTTCGGGACGTCGGGCGGCGTAATACGCCCGCAGAGTACGGGCGTCGTCCTCACTGAGCCTGTATCCAGGCCGGTGCCGGCCCGGGTCGGGGTCGCGCACGCAGGAGCGCTTCCAGTCGCTCCGCTCCCCGAGGCGCGGCGCGGACGGCGGTCTGGCCACGGCCGGCTCGCTCGGCTGCTGCCCAGGCAGTCGATGACAGGCGGCGCAGCGGAATTGCTCCACGAGCTTCCTGCCCGCGGCGCCGCGTTCCGCAGCGCCGCCGACGGCGAACGTGGGCTTCGCCCCTTTCGACTTCTGGGCGGCGAGGAACAGGGCGAGCGAGGTGCGTTCGTCGTCCGTGAGCGCGAAGACGGGCATGCGGTGGTCGCGGTTGTGGCGGGCCGGGTCGGCGAGCCAGGCGGCGAAGAAGCCCGGGGGGCGCTTGTCGGCGGCGTGGGTCAGGTCGCCGCCGCCAAACCAGCCGCCGCCGCCGAGGTCGCGCCAGGTGTGGCACGCCAGGCAGCCGAGCGTGAGGAACAGGCGCTCGCCGGTGCCGGCGCCGGGCGGCGACTTTTTCGGAGGGCGTTTCTGGCCGGGCGGCTGCGGCTGCTTCGGCCGGGGTGGGGTCGGGGCGGGTGCGGGGTCGTGTGCCGCACGTGCCGCGAGGAGCCAGTCGGCGACGGACTCGGCCTGCACGGCGGACAGGCCGAACGCCGGCATCCGCCGCGGCGCCGCCCGTTCCCGCCGGCCTTGCGGCGGCTGCTCGCCGCCCAGCCAGCGCACCAGCCAGTCGCGCGCGACGTTCCCCGCCAGGCGATCGAGCGCCGGAGCGAGTGAGGGCGGTGCATCGCCGGCGTGGCAGTGACCGCAGCGCAGCGCCCGGGCGAGGAGCCGGCCGCGCTCGAAGGCATCTCCGGGTGAGCGCTGCCGTGCGTGCGAGAGGAGCCGCGCCGGGACCGGCTCTGGTCCGAACTGCGGCCCCGACCACAGTAGCACCAGCCGCGACGACCTGTCGGTGCGGCGGAACGATAATTCCAGCGCCAGCCGGCCGGACGCGAGGGTTATCGCCGGCGCCGCGTGCCAGGCGTTCCGCAGCGTTTGTCGGGCCACGACCACCTTCCCCCCGACCTTCAGTTCGACCTCGCCGGCGCCGAACAGGGCGAAGCGGTAGTCGCCGCGGCCCTGGCCGAGGAGGAAACCCTGCCAGGTCGCACGGAACTCGCCGGGGCCGAGGCGCGGGTCCGGCGCGGCCTCTCCCCAATCGAACGTGAGCTGGGGATCGACGCGCAAGACGCTGCCTCCCTTGGCGTCACGCAGGGTAGCCACAAGGCCGGGGAGGAAGGAGTCGTCCTCGTCGCGTTCCTGGGTCGGCGCAGGTACGGCACTGCCAGGAAGGAACACGAGCGGTACCAGGAGCCAGGAGGAAAGGCGCGAAAGGGTACGCGGGGGAGTGGACATCACGACACCTTCTCGGCGGCGGGGAGGACGACTGTCAACCAGCCTACCCCTCCGCGCGCGGGGTGTCCAGCCACGCCCTTGGCTTGCTCGTCTTCGTGCTCTACCTGATCGTCTCGTTCGTGATGCCGCTGGGACAGTGAGCCAGGGAAGGGTCGATTGGCTGCCATGTCGTCAAACACTTCCGCAAGAACTCAGTGCCCGCACCACTCCCATGACCCCGCACAAGAAGCCAGAGGGGCGAGGAAATCCCAGATGAGTCCAGGGACGGTCCGGCGACGCAGGAAGAGCCGAAGCCGAAAAAAGCGCAGACCAGAAAGAAATGTACGCATTCGGTGATCGCAGCTGCCTGCTAAGCTGTGACGGGCCTTCTTCTTCGGTTACAACAGGGGAATGGATCAGGATGACTTTTCCCCTGCGCTCTCCCCTCC
>JBBRPS010000282.1:0-11687 GCA_038227745.1 Gemmatales bacterium
AGCTGGTCGCGCACCTTCTGCAACCGGGCGGCCGGTCCCGCCTTAACCTCCAGAGCCACGATCTGCTTCTCCAGGCCGACGATCTCCGCGTCGAGGCGGCGGTTCTTCGCGGCGTCCACCTTGCTCAGCAGGGGAATGGCGATCAGGTCGCCGGACAGGCGATCGTCGGCGATCAGCTTGCCGGGGCTGATGTGACTGCTGAAGAAGATGCCGGCGAGGGCGGTATAGTCCTCCTGTGAGATCGGGTCGAACTTGTGGTCGTGGCAGCGCGCGCAGGCGAGGGTGACGCCCAGGAACTGCCGGCCGATCACGTCGATCTGGCTGTCCACGATCTCGGCCACCGCCAGGTCGCGGGCCACCTTCTCGTAGACGGCCAGCGCCAGCATGCCCGTGGCGGGGACATCGTCGAGGGGCCGGCCGCTCACGTTCGCCCGGAACGGGTCCGCCATCTCCGTGGGGACCAGATCGCCCGCGATCTGCAGGCGGACGAAGCGGTCGTAGGGCATGTCCTCGTTCAAAGCGCGGACCACCCAATCGCGGTACAGGCCGCTTTTATCGACGTCGCTGGCATGACGCACGCCGTCCAGCCAGTGCCGCGCCCAGCGCACGCCGAAGTCCTTCGACGCGAGCAGCCGGTCGATCACCTTGGCGAAGGCGGCGGGGGCGTTATCCTTCAGGAAGCGGTCGATCTCCGCGGGCGTGGGGGGAAGGCCGGTCAGGTCGAAGGTGGCGCGGCGTAGCAGGGCGTGACGGTCTGCCGCGTGGCTGGGACGCAGTCCCTTCTCTTCGAGGCGCGCCAGGACGAAGCGGTCGAGCGGGGAGCGGCACCAGGCGGCGTCGCGCACCGGCGGCGGCACGGGGTCGGCGACCGGCTGGAAGGCCCAGTGGCGCCGATCCTCTTCGGTGATGCGGAAGGCGGTGCGCCGGGGCGCCGCCGTGCCGGCGGGCTTGCGCGGGTCGGGCGCGCCCATCTCGACCCAGCGGACGAAGTCGGCGACCACTACCTCGGGGAGTTTCCCGTTCGGCGGCATGCGCAGGTCCTGCGCCTGGCGGAGGGCCTGGATGAGCAGGCTTTTGTCGGGATGGCCCGGCACCACGGCCGGCCCGCTGTCGCCGCCCTTGAGGAGGCCGTCGCGGCTGTCGAGGAGCAGACCGGCCCGGAGTTTCTTCGCCTCGCGGGAGTGGCAACTGTAGCACTGCTCGACCAGGACGGGGCGGATCTTTTTCTCGAAGAACTCCACGGCGCGCGCGTCCGGCTCCGTGGAGCGGACGGCGGCTGTCCACGCCAGGAGGGCGACGATCACGGCAGCGAAGAGGCGGGGCATCAGGGGTTTCTCTTGCAGTCTCACGGCCGGGGGCGCCGGTCGATCGGAAAGCACGGCCTGTGGGGGAGGTCGGTGGTCGGCGGTTCAGGCCGGGCAGGGAGCGCACGCTCGCAACGAGTCTATCGTTATAGGATCGCGCGCCGGCCGGGGCCGGTCAAGAGGGCGACCAGGAAACTGTCGCCCCCTTCCCTCGTTCCCACGCTCCGCGCCCGGAGTGTCGGAGTGTGCGCGGGGTGGGAATTCGCTTGACTGGGAGGGGCCGCGCGGGAGAATGATCGGCGTTCTGGGCGGAACCACGGGGTAACGAGACCTGGCGTACCTCGCCGGGCGCCCCTTGCCTCGCCGTTCGCCGGGTCTGGGAAGAAGTCGTGGGCGAGAGCGATCGGTCACCCCTCGCGGGGGCGACGGTCCCGCAGGCGGGCCTGTGGTCGGCCCCGCCAACATCCCTTCTTTTCGCGACCGGCGCACGCGGTCATCTGCTGGAGGAACCCATGCACGAATATGCAGCTTGCCCGACATGCTCTTCGACGCGGGCCACGAAAGTCGGTTTCACCTGGTGGGGAGGAGTCCTGGGGCCAGCGCTGCTGACGCACGTCAAGTGTCCCAACTGCGGCACGAAGTACAACGGCAAGACAGGCGCCTCGAACACAGGTGCCATCATCGTATACTCCGTGGTCCTCGGTGCGATCTCCATCGGGTTGCTCGTCTTGATCTGGCGGCTCTGACCGCAGGTGGGGCAGGCACTGTGACGCGCCCCATGACGAACGGAGGGTGAGACGTGCGGAAGGTCACGTTCGGCGGGGCGAACAGCCTGGACAACTACCTCGCCCGCCCGGACGGTGCGGTGGACTGGCTGCTGTGGGGGGAGGAGGCGGCCGCCGTCATCGCCGACTTCTGGCAGGCCATCGACGCGGTCCTGATGGGGCGGAAGACGTACGAGGTCGCCCAGCGCACCGGCCAGGGGGGCGGGGGCTACCCGGGGGTAAAAACCTACGTGTTCTCGCGGACGCTCGACGACAGTGCGGGCCCGGGTGTCACCGTCATCCGGGGGGACGCCGCCGAGTGGGTCCGCGCACTGAAGCGGCAGGACGGGAAGGACATCTGCTTGATGGGCGGCGGGGAACTGGCCCGGTCGCTGTTCGAGGCCGGCCTGATCGACGAAGTCGGCTTCAACATCCACCCGGTGCTCCTCGGGTCGGGGATCCCCCTCTTCCACCCGATGGGCCGCCAGATCGACCTGGAACTGCGGGAGTGCCGGGCGTTCAAGAACGGCTGCGTGTATGTGACCTACCGGGTCAAACACTGAGAAAAGGTTCCGGGAGGTATTACTCCGGCGCGGAAGGTGGTCACACTAGCCCGACGCGCCAGCGAGGGACCCCTCGCTGGCGCGTCGGGCTTGTGTGAGGATCGATCGTGCCGGAGGAATAGGTCCGGCCGGCGCCCGCGGCGGGATTACAACTCCCACCCTTTGCGGTACTCGCGGCGGATCAGCGCGGCCGCGGCCGGGACATTCGGGCAGCGGAGGCCGTCCGTGTCCCACTCCAGCCTGCGGCCGAGGCGGTAGGCCACGTTGCCGAGATGGTTCGCCTCCGTCAGCAAGCCGGCGTACTCGAAATCGGCCGAGGCGCGCTGGCCGGTCTTGCAGGCGCGTATCCACTCCGCGTGATGGCCCGGCGACCGCGGCAGCGTCGGGTCGGGGCGCCGGAAGTCGGCGAACGCCGCCTCCGGCAGCAGCACGTGACGGCCGTAGTCGGCCAGGAGCATCCCCCGGCCGCCGACGAAGAGACAGCCGTTGGCCCAGCGGGGGATGCCGCCCTTGCGCCAGATTTCCGGCTTGCTCTCGCCCTGGTACCAGCTGAGGCGGACCGCGGGGAGGTCGCCGCGGGCTGCGTACTCATAGGTCACGCTCATTGAGGCGGGCGCGAGCTCGGGGTGCGGCGGCGGCCCGCTGGCCTCGACCGTGCGCGGCGCCCGCAGCCGCAGCGCCCAGAACGGCAGGTCGATCCAGTGGCTGCCCAGGTCGCTCATCGTGCCGCTGCCGAAGTCCCACCAGCGGTACCATTTCGGACCGGGGACGTAGACGGAATGGAACGGCCGCCGCGGCGCGGGGCCGAGCCAGAGGTCCCAGTCGAGGCCGGCCGGCACGAGCATGGTCTCCTTGGGCCGGGAGGTGACGGCGACGAGGTCGCGGTTGCGCTTCGCCGCCTCCGGGCTCTGCCAACCCCAGGCGCGCGACACCCAGACGTGGGCCTCGCGCACCGGCCCGATCGCGCCGCCCTGGACCAGCTCGACGACGCGGCGGTAGTTCTCCGTGGCGTGGATCTGGATGCCCATCTGCGTCGCCACCTTCGCCCGGGCCGCCGCCTCGCGGACGCGCCGCGCCTCCCAGATGTTGTGCGTCAGCGGCTTCTCGCAGTAGACGTGCTTGTTGTGCCGCAGCGCCAGCAGGGTGGCGAGCGCGTGCGTGTGCTCGCAGGTGCTGACGACGACGGCGTCGAAGTCGCGGGCGCGGTCGAACAGCCGGCGGAAATCGCTGTAACGCCTGGCCCGCGGGAACTTCGCGGCCGCCGCGTCGAGCGCCTGCGTGCTCACGTCACACAGGGCGACGATGTTCTCGCCGCTGACGGCGGCCAGGTTGGCGGCCCCGCGCCCGCCGGCGCCGATGACCGCGATGTTGAGACGGTTGGCGGCGTCCTGACTGCGCAGGAAGCCGGGGGCGGCGACGAGTGCCGCGGCGCCGGCGGCGACGAACTGACGGCGCGTGACCGACGAACGACGCATGGCGGGTTCCTTTCTTGGCTCGCTTGCCTGCGAGCCGGTCACGGGAGCGCGGGCGGTGGTTTCGTGTTTCCGGCCCGGCCTCCCGGAATAGACTCTGAGTGAGGGTGTACACCTGGCCTGAGGATCGAGTTTATTCGATCCGAGGCCGTAGATCAACAAGCTGGCTTGGCGAACAGGGGGCGGCCGAAGTTCCTGGAGCCGAGTCCGGCGGACAGGGACAGGGTATCACTTCGGCAAGGAAGAACATCATGTAGGACGGCTCTCCTGAGCCGTCTGGACGGCTCAGGAGAGCCGTCCTACGTGAGCACCTTCCTCACCGAGGGAATAGCACCCCAGACGAGAAAGGAAGGCAGGTGAGGCGATGAGCGAACGGGCGGTCTACATCGGCACCGATGGCGGGGCGACGACGTCCAAGGTGGGGGCTGTCTGGGACGACGGCACGGCGGTCTCGACGCGGCTGCTCCAGCGGCCGACCAACGCCCGCGCGGGCGCCGGCGCGGTGGTGCGCGACTGGGTCGAGGCGGCCACCGATTACCTGGGGCAGAACGGCCTGACGTGGGAGCAGGTGCGGGGGGTCGGCCTGGCCATCCCCGGCCCGTTCCGGCGCTACGGGGTCCTCGACCGCTCGGCCAACCTGCCGGAGAGCTTCGTCGGGTTCGACGTCCACACCGCCTACGGCAACGCGCTGGCCGAGCGGGCGGGGCACGCGGTGCCGCTGGTCGTCGGCAACGACGGCGACCTCGGAGGTGTGGCCGAGGCGCGGCGGGTGCGCGGCGGCGGCGTCGGCACGGTGGTGATGCTGGCGCCCGGCTCCGGCCTGGGCTGCGCCTACATCGGCCGCGACGGTCTGCCGCTGGCCGGCGACACGCTCGCCGGGATGGAGGCCGGCCACATGCCGGCGCCGCTGCACTTGCTGCCGGCCCAGGCGTACCCGTGCGGCTGCGGCCGGACCTGGGGCTGCGTCGAGGTGTACACGACCCTCGCCGGCCTGCCGCACCTGCTCGCCGAGCGGCTTGCCCGGCACCCCGAGCACGAGCTGGCGCGGTCGCCGCTCGGCCCCCGGGAGCGGGCATTCGCCCTGCGCGGCCTGGCGCAGCAGGGCGACGCCCTGGCCGTGGAGATCTTCGACTTCCAGGCGCGGGCGCTGGGGCTGCATGTCGCCAACCTGGCCATGGCCCTCGACCCGCAGTTCGTCGTCCTCGGCGGCGGCCTGATGGACCCCGAGGCGACGACGGAGGCGTTCCGCGAGCGCTACCTGCGGGTCGTCCGCGAGACCGCCGCCCCCTATCTCTTCCCGGCCCAGCGCGAACGCCTCAGCATCGTGCCGGCGGCCCTGGGGGACCTCTCCCAGGCGATCGGGGCGGCGCTGGTGGCGCTGTACCAGGGTCGCTCCTGACCGGCCGCAGAACGGTCAGCGGCCGACTGCAACGGTTCGTGGCCGACTCGCTCCGCGAGTCGGGTGTTTGGCGCCCCACCGACTCGCGGAGCGAGTCGGCCACGAACCGCTGCAGCCGGCCGCTGACCTCTAAGGCTTCCGATCCTCTTCTTCCCCCGCGGTCGCGGCCAGGGCCTGATTGACCGCATACCAGAGTTCATTCATCCGGAAAGGCTTGCGCAGCAGGCCCACCTCCGGCTGCTGCAGCAGCAGCGGCGCCGGGTCGGCCTGCAAGAGGCCCGTACACAGCAGCACCGGCAGGCCGGGGCGCTGCTGCCGCAGGCTCGCGAACGTGCGCGCCCCCTCCTCGCGCGGGATCATCAGGTCGAGGATCACCAGGTCCACCGCCCGGCCGGCCTGCAGCAGCGCCAGCGCCGCCTGTCCGTTCGTCACCGCCAGCACCTGGTGGCCCGCGATCTCCAGGAACCGCCGGACCACATCGAGCACCGCCTCCTCGTCGTCCACCACCAGGATGCTGCGGCGCGGCACGCTCTCCGGCTCCAGCACCTGCCCCGCCTCGAACTCCAGCCCGCGCTCGGCGACGGCCCCGACCAGTCGCGGCAGGTACAGTCCCACCTTCGTCCCCCGCCCCGACTCCGTGTCGATCGTCAGGAAGCCCTGGTGGCCGTGGACGATGCCGAACGCCACCGGCAGCCCCAGCCCCGTCCCCTGGCCCACCTCCTTCGTCGTGAAGAATGGGTCGAGGGCCTGGTTGAGCACTTCCGGCGCCATGCCCGGGCCGTGGTCCTCCACCTCCAGCACCACGTAGTCGCCCGCCGGCACGTTCTCCGGGAACGCGGGCAACTCCCCCAGCAGCACGCAGTGGCGCAGGCGGAACGCGACCGCGGTCGGCTGGTTCATGGCGTCGCGCGCGTTCAGCGCCAGGTTTACCAGCACCTGCTGCAGCTGGTTGCCGTCCGCCAGGGCGCTGAGCGGCTCGCCGTCGGGGCCGTCGGCCTGCACTTCCAGGGAGACCTCCAGGCGCAGCGTGTGCCGGACCAGGTCCGCGGTGTTCTGCAGCAGCCGCGCCATGCGCGTCGGCTGGCGGCTCAGCGCCGGCTTGCGCGCGAAGGCCAGGAGCTGCCGCGTCAGGTTCGCCGCCCGGTCGGTCAACTGCACGATGAACCCGAGGAACTCCTTCAGGGCCGGGGTCAAGCCCGGTTCGCGCAGCCCCAGGGCCGCGTAGCCCTGGATGCCCGCCAGGAGGTTGTTGAACTCGTGCGCCACGCCGCCCGCCAGCGTGCCGACACTCTGCATCTTCTGCGCCTGCAGCAGCTGCCGTTCCAGCAATTTGCGCTCGCCGATGTCGCGGTAGATGCCGACGAAGTGCGTCAGCGCCCCGCGGCCGTCCACGATCGGCGAGACGGTCAGCGAGGTGTCGAACAGGGTGCCGTCCTTGCGGCGGTTGACCAGCTCGCCCTGCCAGCTGTTCCTGCCGAGGATCGTCTGCCAGAGGTGGGCGTAGACCTTCGCCTCGTGCAGGCCGCTCTTGAGCAGGCGCGGCGTCTGGCCGAGCAGGTCCTGCCGTGTGTAGCCGGTCATCTGCTCCAGGGCCTTGTTGACGTGCAGGAGCGTGCCCTGCAGGTCGGTGATCATGATGCCGTCGCGGGCCGACTCGAGCGCCGCGATGAGCAGGCGGTTGAGGTGCTGCAGGCGGTGGCGCGTGACCGACTCGCTGACGCGCTTGGGCAGCTCGACCAGGAAGATCAGCGAGGGGTCCTTGACGATGTAGTCGAGGGCGCCGGCGCGCAGGACCTGGGTGGCGAGCTGCTCGTCGCCCTTGCCGGTCACCATGAGCACGGGGGTGGTGATGCCCTCGCGGTTGAGCGCCTGCAGCAGGTCCAGGCCGGCCATGTCGGGCAGTTCGTGGTCGAGCAGGACGAGGTCGAAGTGGCTGTGGCCCAGGACGATGAGGGCGTCGGCGGCGGTACGGCAGCCGGTGACGTAATGGCCGGCGCGCTCCAGATGCTTGCGGATCAGGAGGGCGATGTCGTCGTGGTCCTCGACCAGAAAAAGCCGCAGCGCTTCCGCCATGGGGGTCCTCAGCCGCTTCCCGGGCCCGGGTCCCCGCCCCACCCGGCCGACTAGTCGGGGGCGGGGAGGACGAGGACGAACACGTTGCCGGACGCCTCGGGCCGCACGCTCAGGCTACCGCCGCACTCGCCGAGGGTCTCCTGCACCAGGACCCACTCCAGGCGGTCGCCGGCCCCCGGCGGTTCCTCCGCGCCGGCCAGGCGCGCCGGCGGCAGACCATCGCGCCGCGGGTCAACGACCGTCAATTCTACCCCGCCGGGCACGCGGCGCGAACGGATCCTGAGCCGGCACGCCTCGTCGCCCGCCAGGAGGGAGCGCAGCAGCCGCAGCAGGCCGTCGTGCAGCAGCCGACGCGGTGCGGCGACGCGGTCGGCGTCCGGGCCGAGGCGGCAGTCGAGGGCGGAGCCGGCGTGCAGGTTCTTGATCTCAGCCGCCACCTCGGCCGCCAGCTCGGCGAGGCTGACGGCCTCGGGCGGACGCTGCTCGCAGCCGAGGCGAGCCAGCTCCTTGAGGTTGCTCACCAGGCCCTGGGCGCGCTGGGCGGCGGCGGCGGCACGGCGGACATAGTCCTGGCCGTCAGCGCTGAGCCGCTGCCGCTCCTCCAGCTGCAGTACCTGGAGCAGGCCCTGGACCGCCACGAGTTGGTTGGGCAGATCGTGGCCGAGGATCTTCCGCAAGTGGCCAAGGAGGCGTTCCGCCCGCGCAGCCTTGCCGCCCTCCCCAGCAGGTGTTTCTGACGTCGTCAAGGGGATACCGCCCTGGAGCGTGTCCATGAGCGAACCTCGCCCCCCGTCAAGAGAGGTCGCAACTTCGTCCGCTCGTGAAGGAGTTCCGGAAAAGGGAAGAGGGCGAACCCGGGCGGTGGCGTCGCGGCCCGGCCCCTGCCCTTTGAACGCTGTTGTATCCCGTGCGGGCGGAAAAAGAAGAACGGGACAGCCAAACCTCATCCGCAAAACTTCCGGAGGGACGGAGCCGGAGGGACAAGGACTGCTCATCCAGCCCGGCGGCGGACCCTCGAAACCTTGCCGGGCCGCCTGCCGAATCCCTGGAAATTCCTCTTGCGTCGTTCGGACGTCCTCGCTATATCCATCGCCTCTCAAGCACTACACCTTTCCTCCCGGCACATCTCTTAATGTGCGGAGGCCTGACCCCTGGTGGGGGAGGAGCTCTCACGCCCACCAGCGGCGCGGGGTGCTGCGGCGGCGCGGGGGAACGACTTGTTCCCGTGCCCCGCCGGCTGCGGGAAAGGCCGGGAAACAGACGATGAGGGGGCGGCGGAGTCGGCCGTGGGCACCCCGCGCAGCGCGGGCGTGCCCTGGGGACGGCCGGCATACGGGGGATCCCACGGGGTTACCGGAGACCGCGCTCGCTCCGGCGCCGCGCGCGTTCACCCAAACCGAAGGAGTCGGGAGATGTTGATTCGAGGACAGCAAAAGCTCCTCGCCCTGTTCTGGGCGGTGCTGGGGACCTGCCTGGCGAGCATCGGGTGCCTGGAGCCGACGGGGGCGGTGAGTCCGGCGATCAACGGCAGCGCGGCCTTCCAGGGACAGCCGCTCGGCTGCGTCTCCTGCACGACGGCCGCCGGCTCCCTGCCCGCGGGGGCCCCGGGCGCGGCCGGCGTCGTGCAGACCGCCTACCAGCCCGGTTCGGAGCCGGGGGGCAAGGTCGTGACGGCCTCGTACGCGCAGATCACGCCGGCCGGGCAGTTGCCGCCCGGCGGTGACCACCTCATGCCCGAGCCGGGCCACGACGACGGCCACGGCGCGGTGTCGCCGGGGCCGCTGCCGGTCGAGCTGCGGCCCACCTCGCACCCGCCGTACACCGTCGCGCCGGCGGACATTCTCTACATCGACTCGCTGCGCCTCATCCCGCGGCCGCCCTACCTCATCGAGCCGCTGGAGGCGCTGCTGATCCAGGTGACGAACACGCTGCCCAACCAGCCGATCAACGGCATCTTCACGGTCTCGCCCGACGGCACGGTCAACCTCGGGTTCGGCTACGGCGTCCTGCGCATCGCCGGCATGACCGTCGATCAGGCCCAGGCCGAGGTCACGCGGGTCCTGGGCGGCACCCTGCGCGATGCCAGGGTGTCGGTGGCCCTGGTGCAGTACCGCGGCATGCAGCAGACGCGCGGCCAGCACCTGGTGCGGCAGGACGGCACCATCGGCCTGGGCACCTACGGCGCCGTGTACGTCGCCGGCCTGACCCTGGGGCAGATCAAGTGCGTCCTGGAGAACTACCTGTCGAAGTGGTTCCTCAATCCGCAGATCTCGGTGGACGTGGCGGCCTACAACAGCAAGGTGTACTACGTGATCGCCGACGGCGGCGGCTTCGGCCAGTCCGTCATCCGGCTGCCGATCACCGGCAACGAGACGGTCCTCGACGCCATCGCGAACGTCCAGGGCCTGCCGCCGATCGCCTCGAAGCGGCGCATCTGGGTGGCGCGACCGGCGCCAGCTGGGCACTGCTACCAGGTCCTGCCAGTGGACTGGCGGGCGATCACCGAGGGCGGCGCGACCGATACGAATTACCAGCTCTTCCCCGGCGACCGCGTCTTCGTGAGCGCCAACCGCCTGATCGCCTTCGACAACTACCTGTCGATGGTCTTCGCCCCGATCGAGCGTGTCCTCGGCCTGACGCTGCTGGGCAACTTCACGGCCCAGAGCTTCCGGAACAACGGGAGTAGCAACGGCAACAACGGCTTCGGCTTCGTGGCCGTCGGCCGGTAACGACGCCTGAGTGAGGGCCGGGAGTGTCGTCGCGGACGGCATTCCCGGCCTTTCCGGCAAAATGGGTGCATCCGGCCCCCGGGTACGGCCGATGCTGAAAGAAGCGAGGGCCGCCGGGCGGGAGGAGTACAGCGTCCTTACCCTGCTCGGCTCGTTTGACAAACCCGGCAGCACGTGCATTACTTGATGCAGTGACAAATCCGGATTTACCGTTCGGACCGCCACGCTGCTCGCCACCGGACCTGCGTGTGTGACGCCGCCCCGGGCAGCCGGCGCGAACGGTCAGCCAGGAAAAGAGTGCGATCATGAAGCGTTTCACGTTGGCTGCCCTCGCAGCCGTGGCCCTGCTGCCGGCGCTGGCGCCGGGACGGGCGAGCGCCCAGTTCCCCTACCAGCAGCCGCTCGGCGTCAACCCCTCCAAGCGGCCGGCCATCAGCCCCTACATCAACATGATGCAGGGGGGCAACCCGGCGATCAATTACTATGGCCTGGTGCGCCCGCAGATGGACACGAACCGGGCCATTCAGAGGCTGGCCATCGGGCAGCAGCAGCAGTTCGGGCAGGCGCAGCCCGGCGGCGCGTTCCTCTCCAACCAGGACGGGAACCTCGGCGGGATGCCGGCCACGGGGCACGCCACCTCGTTCTTCAACTACTCGACCTACTTCCCGGCGGGGACGGCCGGGGGACAGACGGGGGCGTCGAGCGTCGGCCAGCGGCCCGCCGGCCGCACCGGGCGGTAACCCCCGTGGCCTCTTTCTCCCCTCTGCCGTGGCCGGGAGAGGGGAGAAAGAAACGACCGCCCTCGCGGGGGCGCCGGCAAGAATCTACCAAGGAGGGTGCCAATGTCCTTTCAAGGCATTGCCGTCAAGTTGAGGATGCTCTGCGTACCCCTGGCGCTCCTGCTCGGGGTGCAGGGGACGGTGTTCGGCCAGGACTGCTGCGGGCCGTCGTGCCAGCGGCACCACTGCCCGCCGCCGTTCAAGCACTGCATGGAAGGGCCGCCGCGCATTTGCATCAAGAAGGGCTGCCCGCGGCCCGTGTGCCCGCCCGGATGCGACACGCCGAACTGGGGCTACTACCAGCCGTGCTGGCGCCCCTGGCCGTGGCCGCCCGACTGGTCGCACTGCCCCTACCCCGTCCCCGCCGGCGCCGTTGGGCCGTGCCCGCAGGGCGCCATGGTTCCAGGCTCTCTGAGCATCCCGGGCGACGCCGGACACTCGCTGCCGGCCCCGCGCCGGCTCGAAACCAACCCCGGACTCTGAGAACCATTCCGACCACGGCTGCGGAGGGCCGGCGCGAGCGATCTCGCGCCGGCCCTCCGCGCTTTGCGGCGAACGGCCGGCGTAAGCCGGCTGGTACGGCACCCCACGTGGGGTGCCGTAC
>JBBRPS010000283.1:0-11679 GCA_038227745.1 Gemmatales bacterium
GCGGAGGTATCGAAGCTGCCGGGGGCGGCGGTGCCGCCGTCGTCCTGCACCTTGACGTCGAACGTCGCCATGCCGGAGACGTTGGGGTTGAGGGTGTAGGTCAGGGTGCCGCTGGTGTCCACGCTGGGCGCCACCACGAACAGGAGGCTGGGGTCGGTGACGTTGCTGACCGTGTACGCCAGCACCTTCTGCCCTGCCTCGTTGGCCGCGGAAGGGACGGCACCGTCGGGGTTGAACGCCGCCCAGTTGGGGACGGTATGTGCCCCGGTGTCCTCGTTCGCTATCTGGCTACTCGCCGTGAAGGTCGGTTGGTCGTTGACGAAGTTGACGGTGAGGGTAAAGTTCTGCGAGGCCGAGGTATCAAGGCCGCCGAAGGTGAGCGTGAATTTGGCGTTCTTGCCGGCCGGAGTGGTCACGTCCGTCACGCTGACCGGGTTGGTCGGCTGAATGGAGTACGCCCCCGACAGGACGACTATGACTCCGGTGACCGCGCCACCGGCGCCGATGGTGGTCACCTGGAGTTGGGCGGCCGTGCCGGCGCCGCCCACGACGTTGATGAGGTCGTTGACCTTGTAGCCGCTGCCTCCTGCGAAGACGGCCGCCGTCAGCGCCTGGGTGCCGCCGTTGTCCTGCACCGTGACCGTGAAGTCCGACGTGCCGGACACGTTCGGGTTGAGGGTGTAATGCAGGTTGCCGCTGTTGTCCACCGTCGGCTGGCCGCCCGCGGCGAACAGGCCGGCGGGGTCGCTGACGCCGCTGACGGTGTACTTCTTGACCGTCTGGACCAACTCGTTGGCGTCGGGGGCGCCGCCGGGATTGAACACCGCCCAGCCGGTGACGGTTTGCGGGGCGGTGGTGTCCTCGGCGACCGGGGGCGGGTTGCTCGCCGTGAAGGTCGGCTGGTCGTTCACGAACAGCACCGTGATCGTGAACGTCTGCGCGGCACTGGTATCCACGCCGTCGAAGGTGAGCGTGAATTGGGCGTTCATGGCGGCCGGGGTGGTCGTGTCCATCACCATGACCGGGTTAGTCGGCGGGGTCGTGTACGCCCCCGGCTGGACGATCGTGACGGCAGTAATGGCGCCACCGGCGCCGATGGCGGTCACCTGGAGCTGGGCGGCCGTGCCGATACCGTTCTGGACGGTGAGGAGGTCGCCAACCTTGTAGCCGCTGCCGCCCGCGACGACGGCCGCCGTGGCCGCCTGAATGCCGCCGTTGTCCTGCACCGTGACCGTGAAGTTCGACGTGCCCGAGACGCCGTCCTTCAGGGTGTAGGTGAGGTTGCCGCTGTTGTCCACCATCGGCTGGCCGCCCGCGGTGTACAGGCTGGGATTGGTGAGGACGGTCACGTGGTAGGCCAGCACCGTCTGCCCGCTCTCGTTGGCGTCCGGAGCGCCGCCGGGGTTGAAGGTCTTCACCCAGGTCGGCACCATCTGCGCCCCGCCGTCCTCAGTAGCGCTGGGCGGGTTGACGGCGGTGAAGCTCGGCTGGTCGTTGACGAAGTTCACCGCGATCGTCGCGGTGGCCGGGGTCGAGCTGAAGGCGGTCGAACCGCCGTTGGTCGTGGTGTCGGCCGTGCCGCCGTCGGCGCCGTAGACCGACAGGCCACTGGTCAGGTCCCAGGCCCGGAAGGTGAAGGTAGCCGTCCCGCTCCAGTTGATGTTGGGCAGGAAGCGGATCAGGTCGGGGCTGACGATGCCGTTGCTGTTGGCTTCCAGCAGGCGCGCCGCCGTGGCCGTGGGGGCCCCGAAGTCGGTCCAGGTCGTACCATTGTCGAGCGAGAACTGCCACTTGCCGTTCGTGTTGTCCACGCCGGTCACGGCGATGCCCACCGGGGCCGTAGTGGCCGGGGTGTTCGTGCCATACCCCGGGACCGTCGTGTTGTCCGGGTCCGTGATGCCGGGCGCGCTCAAAGCCGTCACGAAGGCGTTGACCGACATGCCGGGGATGGTCGCGGTCGTGTCATCCTCGTTGGCGGACGTGACCGTGGCCGTGGCGACGCCCAGCACCGGCGCGTTGTTGACAAAGGGCTGGTACAGGAAGCGAGCCGAGTAGATGTCTCCGGGGTTCTCGCCGTTGATGAAGTTCTGGTTCTGGTCGAGCCGGTCGCCGGAGAAGTCCGAGATGTTCGTACCTAGCGATACGTGATAGAAGCCGAACGCGGGCGACGGAGCGGCGAAGACAATTTCATAGACGTTGTGCAGGGTCCCCCCGGGGGTGATGTCCATCACCAGCGACAGGGCCACCGGGGCGCCGAACGGGTCGGTCACGCCGGTGACATCCGCGAGGGTGAACGTCACCGGATCGACCGGCCCGCTGAAGGTCACCTGAATCCCAACCATGCCGCCGCCGCCCGGGATGCCGCTCAGGGACACCACGTGCGGGCCGGCGACCGGGCTGACGGCGTACGTGAACAGGGCGTTGCCGCCCGGGACCTTGATCTGGTCATCGAGGCGAATCGCAAAGGTGTCGCGGCCGTAGGTGGTGGCCACGAGCATGTTCCGGCCGTAGGGCTGGAACGGGGTGCCGTCCTTCGGGTTGATGTTGCCCAGGGTCAGGTCCAGGTCGCGGACGTCCGCGCTAGGCAGCAGGCCGCCCGCCTGCAAGGCCCCGTCGATGGTGATGTCCGGGAAGTAGGTCCAATTCACGCCCTTGTCGAGGGAGCGGTAGACGCCACCCTCGCCGCCGACGTAGAGCACCGGGTGCTTCGGGCCGAGCGGGTTGGCGAGGTTGTCGGGGATGGCGTAGCGCCAGTCGGCCTGGATCGCCTTCAGGGACTTGAGCGTGGCCAGGGCCTGCGCGGGGTCGTTGTAGAGCACGCGCGTCAGAGCGGCGCTGAAGACGTTGCCGGTGAGGTTCACCCAGGTAGCGCCGGCGGCGCCCGAGTCGGCCATCCAGAACACCCCACCGCTCGTGACGGCGTAGGCCTCGCGGCTGCCGCGCATGGGGTTGGTCACGATGGCCTGCACGCCGCCGCCGCTCAGGCCGGCCGAGAGGTTCGTCCAGGGGGCGCCGACGCCGCCGCCGGTGAAGGTCACGAAGATGTTGCCGCCGTTGGTGCCCACGTAGATGAAGTCGCTGAGCGCGGCGTTGGCGTTGGCCGGGGCGCCGAAGGCCATGGCGAACGACTGGGCGCCGTCCAGGTCGGAGGGGTTGGCGATGGGGACCCACTGGATACCCGTCCCGATCGACGGGCCGGACGTGAAGAAGATGCGGCCGGCGAACGAACTCATCACGATGGACGTGGGGTCGATGGGGTTGACCGCGAAGTTGGCGCCGCCCGTGAACGGCCATTGCCCCGTGCCGGCCGCCGGATCGTCGCCCGGTTGAAGCAGGCCGGTCACGCGGCTGACCTGGCCGATGGTGGGATTGGTGTACAGGAAGAAATCCGAGGCCAGGGGGGTCGCACCGCAGCACGGCCAGGCGTACTGGTAGGACGAGCCCGAGCCGGTCTGGTCGGTGGCAACGCCGCCGTAGTCGCCGCCGGGCCCGTTCCAGCCGATGTTGCCGTTATCGAGGACGTGGGGGTCGGACACCGGGGCGCCGTCGTCCTGGGCCGAGCCGTAGAACATCGCCCCGGCCAGGTCGGCGGCGAGGGTGCTGGGCTGGGCGGCGCCGTAGTAGAACTGGGTGATCTGGATGTTGCCATTGCGGCTGCCGAGGGTCGATGCCGCCGTTCCAATCCCGGCGTCGACCATGCCGTCCCCGCGGTCGGTGCCGGTCCAAACTCCCTGGTCGTCGCCGAAGATCAGCCGCGTCCGCCCCGTCAGCGGGTCGCGGATGGCGATCAGTTCGTGCTGGTCGGTGCCGCCCAACCCACCGCCGTCGAACGGCATCCACAGGGCGTCCTCGCCGAGGTTCGTGAAATTGGCGACGTTCTCGTACTGGAGCGAGGCGGGCGTCACGAACGGGGCGTTGGGGTCGCGCAGCTGGTTGAAGTAAGCCCCCGGGGCGGAGAGCAGGCCGAACGGCAGGCCCGGGCCCAACGGCCCGTTGAGCCCGCTGGTGTTCGCCGGCTTGACGTTGATCGCGCCCGTGGTCTGGAATTGAACCTTCCCCCCGTCATTGTTGCTGTTGTCGAAGGGGACGACGGCGTAAACATCCTGAAGCTTGGTGACGTCGATGCGGATGAACCCGAAGGGGTTGCCGTCCGACGTGCCGCCCATGTACACGATGTTCGGGTTGTTGGGATCGACGGCCAGGCTCTGGTTATAGGCCCCTTGCGGGAACTTCTTGCTGCCGATGACGCTGTAATCCGTCGCGATGGAATCGTCGTTGGTGGGGATTTGTTTGGGGCCCGCGCCCTTCACCGGCAGCCGGACCTTGGTCCAGTTGAGGCCGAAATCCTTGGTCATGTACAGCCCCTCGAACGCGCCACCCTGCTCGACGAGGGCGTACAGCCAACCCTCCTGGAGGGTGTCCTGCAGGGGGTTGCCGCTCAGGGCGGGCGCCGCGAGCGTGATGCGCCCCTTGGAGCCGTTGGGGGTGGCGGACGGCGCCGCCACGGGGATTTCCGTGTCGGGGTTGACGTCGGTGTCGCGCCGGGTCCCCACGCCCTGGCCGCCGGTGCGGATGCTCATGGTGAGCGCCGTGGGGGCGTTCGTGGTGTAATACACGCCCGAACCGCGGATGGCGCCGTAGAGGATCTGCAGGTTGCCGTTAAACCCGGCGCTGCCCGCGGACAGGGCGATGTCGGTCGCGTTGCCGGCCTGCAGGAGCGTCCAGGTCTTGCCGGTGTCGATGCTCCGCCAGATGCCGCTGCCAAGGGCGGCGTACACGATCACCTCGCCGGTGGTCGAGAGCTTGGGATCGACGAGGACCCGGAAGGAGGTGGTGCCCAAAAAGACGTGGTCGCGGCCCGGGTCGTTGATTGGCAGGATGTTGCCGGCGGCGTCGGCGTTGTTGGTGCTGTCGAGCAGTCGCCAGGTCCGGCCGCCGTCCACGGAGCGCAGGAAGCCCACGCCCGGGGTGCCGGTGTCGCCCTCGCCGGTGGCAACGAAGACGATCGATTGCCTGGGATCGTTATTGCGGCCGAAGACGGCGATGCTCCCGGTATTCAGGCTGAAGCCGGGGCCCAGGTCGGTCAGGGGCACATAGGTCGGCCCGCTCGCGCCGGCGGTGAGGAAGTTGGTCGTTTTCCAGACGCCGCCGCTGGCGCCGGCCACGAAGACGGTGTTGCCCGACGGGTCCGAGGGGTCCACGGCCAGGCCGCCGATGCGCCCCGCGGCGCCGCCGCCGTTGAGCGACGCACCGCCGACCGCGGTCCAGGAGTCCTGCGCCACCGAGTTGGTCGGGTCCTGCGTGAAGATGCGGAACGCGGCGGAGAACTGGTCCGCGATCGGCTCGCCCAGGCCTGAGCCGGGGACCGATTCCTTGAGGGTCAGCGTCCACTTGACGAGGGTGCCGTTCAGGGTGGACGACTTGCTCGTGATCCGCAGCGTCCACTTGCCCAGCGAGCCGACGTTCTTGAAGGTACTCAGGGGGAGTTGGGGGTTGAACGGCCCCGCGCCGATGCCGGTGTTGGGTTGGGTGACGGCCAGCTGGATCGGGAACGTCGCCGTGTCGTCGAACGTGGTGTTCGTGAAGTTCGCGTGGGGGGTGCTCCCCGAGGTGCCGACGCCCGAGAACAGCTGGACCGTGGTGAAGCCGTCGGGGGCGATCAGCACGGCCGTCAGATCGGGGTCGAACTGGTGCTGGATCGACAGCTGGAGGGTGACACCTTCGACCAGGTAACTGTCGGGCACGTTGATGACGGAATCGATCGTCCGCCCGGCGGGCAGCGCCGTGTTGATGGTGCCGGAGGCATACACGTTTGGCACCAGCACGCCGTTGATCGGGTCGCCGCCGCGGAGCAGGTCCACGCCGGCGTTGAAGTTGGTATCGACCGCGTTGCCGTTGACGTCCTTGATGTAGTTCCCCAGCGTGTCCGGGCCGAACACGAACGAGTAGGTGCCGCTGACGGTCTGCGTGGGGAAAGTGATGCGGAAGGTCCGGTTGGGCGTGCCGCCGGCGGGGTTGGGCGTGACGCTGACCGGGTTGAGGGACCAACCGAGGAGGTTGCCGCCGATCCCGTTGGGGGCGGTGTCCACGATGCGGAGCGTCCAGGTCCCCAGGTAGTTCTTGCCGTTCAGGGCGTTGAGGGCGCCGTAGGAGATATTGAAGGTCGCGTTCTTGCCGGCCGGAGTGGTCACGTCCGTCACGCTGACCGGGTTGAACGGCTCGACGGTGTACGCCCCCGACTGCAAGACCGCGATGCCCGTGATGGCGCCGCCGGCGTTCACGGCCGTCACCTTGAGCGTTGCCGCCGTGACGAAGGTGCCGCCCACGACGGTGAGGACGTCGTTGACCTTGTACTTGCTGCCGCCCGCGGCGACGGACACCGCGATCGCCCCAGGCAGGGGGCGGAAGGAGCCGGTGTAGGGCCCGGTCCCCGCGGTGATGGCGGTGAGCACGTTATCGTCGAAGACCGTGTTGGTGAGGTTCGCGCCCGACCCGCCGATGGGGAAGAGCTGCACCTGCGTCCCGTCCGGGGCGATCAGGGTGACGGTCAGGTCGGACACCTGCGCGTGGGCGATATTGAGCCCCACCGTGAGGTCGTTCACCTGCAAGGAATCCGCGATCGTCAGCGGGACGTTCAGCGTGCCGCCGTCGGGGATGGCCTGCGATGGCGTCGTGGCGTAGCCGATGCCGGGGTTGGTGATGGTCACGCCCGTCACGACGCCGCCGGCGATCGTGCCGATCCCGGCGGCGTTGATGCCCTTCCCGCCGACGGCTTCCGTGAAGACGGCGGTCGGCGCCGACGTGTAGCCGGTGCCGGGGTTGGTGATGGCGACGGCCGTCACGACGCCGCCGACGATGGTGGCGATGCCAGTGGCCCCGGAGCCGCCGCCGCCGGTGAAGGTGACCGCCGGTCCCAGGGTGTAGGTCGTGATGGGGCCGACGGGGCCCACCACGCGCAGGATGTTCGCCGCCGTGAAACTCCCCGGTTGGATGTTCCGGTCGAACGTCACGTCGAGGGCGTTGTTCGTGCCGTTGAGGACCAGATTGTCCGAGGTTGTCGGGTTGTTGGGGACGCTGGTGCTGACGAGGTGTGGGCCCGGGATGATCAGCGGCAGGGTGTCCTGACTGTAAGGCAACACCAACGGCAGCTGGGTGGCCGGGTTATTCGGGCCGGGGACGGAGAAGACGTCGCCGCTGAGGTAGCTGAAGTTGGTGTTGGCCGCTTCCCCGGTGATCGTATTCTGATTCTCGTCCACGAAGTTGCCGGCGGAGGTGACGGTGGTCAGGATGCCCGGCCGGAGCGAGAGCGACCAGCTGGTGAAGGTGCCACTGACATCGTTGAACGAGGCGAAGTCCTGGATCTGTAGCGTCCAGGTGCCGTTCGGGTTCTTGCCCGCGAGGGTGCTGAGGGCGGAATCCGGCTGGAAGGTGCCGGCGTAGGGCGGAGCCCCACCCGCCAGGGTTTGGGCGGCCGCATCGTCGAACGTGATCGGACCGAGTCCGGGGTTCGCTGGGTTGCCGCCGAACACCGCGGGCTCCTGGTTGAACAGCAGGACGTTGGTGCCGTCGGGCGCAATCAGGGTGACCACCAGGTCGCCGGTGAACGGATAATTGCTGACGTGCAGGTTCACGGTGGCGGCAAAGACCACCTGGCCGAGCGGGAAGCCGCTGACGGGGATCGTCGAGGTATAGGTGGTGGGCGCCGGGGCGGTATCGGCAATGGTTTGACCCAAGTTGCCCGGGGGGTTGTTCGTGGCATTCACGGTGACGAACGGCCCCGCCGGGACCACCGTCGTGGTGATCGAACGGATGTCGTCGCGGATCGACGGCTGGACGGAGTAGCTGTAGGTCCCGACGCCGCTCAGGGGGGTGTTCAAGGAGACCCGGAAGGTGGTCGCCAGCGGGTTGCCGGCGGGCAGGCCGGGGCCAAAATTACTGCCCTGGTCCAGGGGGGTGATGGTGAAATTGGCGGCGCCGGTGACGATCAGGTTGGGCGGCAGCGACGGGCTCGTGACAGTATTGCGGTATTCCAGGGTGACGGCGTCCCCGGTGAACGAGGCGGGATCGACGGGCCGGTCGAATTGCACCTTGAAGTCCGTCAGCACGGGCGTGCCGTCGGGGGTGGTCGTGGTGGGGGTGATGGGGCCCATGTCGCCGAAGATGATGCGCGGGCCGGCCGCGATGGTGACGGTGGGGATGAAGATGCTGGCGCCGGCGGCGTTCAGGTTGCCGGAGTACGCGGCGTACACGTGGCCGGCGTTCACCGCCAGCCCCTGCTGGTTGCCGAAGCCCAGGGCCCCGGCCGCCGTCTGGTTGCCGGGCACCGGCTCAATGGTGATCGTCTTGCGAGTGATCGCGTCCGTGCCCTGCTTGGGCTGGTTGAGGAACGTTTGCGGGCTGAACGTGGCCCCGCCGTCGAGGCTGTTGGTGATGTAGTTCGCCACGCGGGCGCGGGCCGCGTCGTAGCGGGCGTCGTACCACGTCGCCACCAGCGTGCCCGTGGTCTGGTCCACGGCCACGTTGGGCATGAACTGGGGCCGGGTGCCTTCGGAGAAGTTGTCGGCGGCCGAGTCGTCGTTGAGCCGCGTCTGGCCGAAGCCCCCCGTGCCGCTGGTCCAGGTGGTGCCGCCGTTGACCGACTTCATCAAGAACACGTCCGTGTTGTCGCCGAGCGAGGCAGTCCTGCTCACGAACCCGGTGTAGGCGACGTAGATGGTCCCCTGATTGGGGCTGAACGAGCCCAGGGTGTTATCGACGGCCACGGAGATGCTGGGTGGAACCCCCGGGGTGCCCGAGGCGGGGGTGACCTGCGGGTACACCTCGTTGAAGGACCCGCGGGCGGTCGTCGCGGCGGCGTTGTTGTTCAAGCCGTCGGCGTAGGTCGTGGGCAGGAAGCTATCGGTCCCGAAGCCGGTGGTGCTGATGCGGCTGGTGAAGCCCATCGACCAGCCGTTGAGGAACTGGGGCGGTTGGTTGGCGCCGTTGGCGATGTTGTCGGTGATGGTCAGGCGCCACGTCCCCTTGACGGTCCCCACCCCCCCGCCGATGAAGGTGGCCAGGCTGCCTTCGGGCCGGAAGTGGCCGACATACGGGGCCGCGGCCGTCGCGTCCCGGATCGACCGCGGGGCCTGCGTGTCGAACACGGTGCCCGCGTTGTGAAACTGGACGGGGCTGCCCCCCTGGATGACGCCCAGGTTAGCGGCGTCCGGGAGCCCCTGGTTGGCGATGGCGCTGCCGTCCACAGGGTTCAGGGCGGTGTTCACCAGGTTGACGGAGACGCCGCCCGGGGACGTGAGCGTGACGGTCAGCTGGTTGAGGTGGGGATGGACCAGGTTGAGGGTGACGTCGAGGTCGTCCACGTTCCCGAAGTTCGGGTCCGTGATGTTCACGGTCATCTGGAACGCGGGGGCGTTGAGCGTGACCCCGGGGATGTTGTTCGGCGGCGTCGCCGCGGGCACCGTGGCGTCGGGGATGCCGCCAAAAAGGGTGTTCGTGAAAACCTGGGCGGCCACGGCCGGCGCGGCCGCCACCCCGCCGTCGGGGGAGCTGATGTCGGTCGCGATGTGGTTGAAGAGCGGGTTGATGGCCGCCACGGACCCGTTCCAGAACAACATCAGCTGGCCGCCGACCACCCGGCCGTCGGCCGACCCCTGGGTGAAGGCGATCTGCGGCGCCGCGGCCGGGGAGAAGCCCCCCGAGGCGTATTGCGTCGTGGTAAAGTTGAACGCGCCGTCGTCGGAGGCGGCCACCCAGACGCGGCTCAGGGTCGCGGGGTTACTGTTCTGCGGCAGCGTGAAGTTGGTGTTCCAGGCGACGTAAATGGCCTTGGGCTGCTGGCTCCCGGACCGGTCCGGCAGCGTGTTGGCCATGGTGTCCGTCTGCACGACCCCGGTCTTGGGGTCCGTGAAGCTGGCCAGGTTGGTATCGACGGCCACGACCGGGTTGAACGCCGGATCCTGGTTCAACCAGCGGTAGAAGATGTAGGACCCGTTGGCGGTGCTCGCGTCCAGGGTCACCTTGGAGGGGGTCGCACCGCTGAAATTGTACTTGACCAGGGCGATGGCGCCGCTGGTGTTGGCATTGTCGTGCTCGGCGGAGGCGATGTAAAAGTTGTCCAGCGTGTCGAAGGCCAGGCTGGCGTGCTCGTTCTGGGAAAACCTGAGCTGCGGAGCGGAGAAGTCGGTGGGGTCGGGCAGGTTCGCAACGGACAGGGGGTTGGACCAGGTCCCCCCCGCGTTGGTCGAAGACCAGATGCGCAGGCCCGCGGGGTCGGCGCTGCTCGGGGCAGTGGGGTCATAGCTGGCCACCGCGACCAGTTTTTGCGAGTTGGACGGGTCGATGACAATCTGGGCGTCGATGAGTGGGTGGTTCGCCTGGGGGTTGGCGAAAGCGGTCGGGAGGGCCGTCTGGTTGCTGACCAGCGGGGCCGGCAGGACCGACATCAAAATGCGATCTTCCAGGTCTTCGAGGCGCAGGCGCCCGGACGCGGCGCGGCGCGACGGACGAGCGTTCTCCCAGCCCCCGTGCTGCCGACGACGTTTGCCAAAGAGCGAGAAGAACGACGACAACTTCATGAGTGCATCCCTCGGCTGAGAGGTTCAGGGGCATTGCGCCGCAGTCAGGAGACGGTCCGCTCGCTGCTGCCGCGTCGATGGGAGTTCGGGGGGCGGGAACGGTTTGCGGCTTCATCCACAGTGAGGGGAGACGCGAGGGCCGGCTTCACCGGCGGCCGCACGCGACAGGACACCTTTACGGTCCGGAGACGATCCCTGCCCTCGATTCCACTGATTTTCGTACGCCAAGTCAACAAAATTCCGCGGCGGTGCGAGGCTTTTCCGGTTCTCCCGGGCCTTCCGGAAGGGCCCACCGATCTCCGTGCAGGCGTCGCCGAACGGTCCCAGAACCCTGAGCCCGGAAGGGATTTCCCGCCCCATCCCTACCCCAGCTCCTGAGTCATGGTTTGCTGAGATATACCCGACCGGGATGGCAAGGTTTCACCAGAATTCGTACGGGACGTGGGTCCTTACCGTTTTCGCGGTTCCGTCATTTCATTGCACTACCTTCCGTACCCCAAGTCAATAAGATTTAACGGCTGCGGGGGAGTTTGCCGGCGGGGCAGCTCGGAGTTTTTCCTTCTCTGCCGGGGCTGGCGATGATTCCTCGGGAGGGGGCGTCACCACACGATGGTATCGACGGCCGCGCGGACCTCGTCCCTCGAGTTTCGGCGGGGCCTTTCGGGCGCCACTGCTGGCCGGTGAAGTTGTGCTCCTTCACGTACTTGCCCAGGGGGGTGGACGCGGGGACGTCGCCGACGGTCACTTCGAGGACGGCGGGCTTGTCGCAGTGGAGGCACTTGTACTCGGCGAGCACGCGCTCGCCCTGGAGTTTGCCGGGCGGCGCCTCGCCGCGGGCGCGCTGGGACCACCCTTCCGGGGCGGAAAAGCGGAACCCCTCGCGCGCATTCATGATGCGGCCTCTGTGTCTCCCGGCCCGGCTCTCGGGGTGAGCACCGGCGTGGAGAAGGAGGGTTGAGGGTGGAAGACTTCTTTATCCTCAATCGTCCGGTCGATCCTGTCAACTGGAAATCCCCGAGTTTCGTCCGAATAGTGGATGAGCCACAGCGAGCGGCGGGGCTTGCCCGGCTCTGAGAGTCTGTCCGGGAGGGAGGTGGGGGGCAGC
>JBBRPS010000284.1:0-11667 GCA_038227745.1 Gemmatales bacterium
CCGACTGCTTCAGCCGCTGCGTGAACACCGTCTTGCAGGGGAGGAGTTGGCCCCGGTGCTGGACCCGCGGCAGCAGGCGGTCCGCGCGGGGCAGCAGTTCCTGAGCGCAGGGAGTGGCCAGGAGCAGGGCGGCGCGCGTAGACGGGTTCCTGACGGCGTCCTTTCCCGGTAAGGGTGTTGCGCAACAACCCCAGTAGGTGCCGGGAAAGACGCCGTTTACAAGCAAAATCGCCTGAGCGGAAACCCCACTCCGACAGCTTGGGCGAACGAAAACGCCCATTTTCTTCGAGAACCGCGTGGAATAGAACGATCACACCCTTCGCGATTGACGTTGCCGTCGCTTCCTCGGCGTGGAGACGCCGCTTTTTCACGCGCTCCAGAAACTCGAGCGTGCCGGCGTCCGTCGCGGACTCCGCTACACTCCGCGCCGTGAGATCCCCGTCGGCAGCTTCTTCGGATAGATGGGCCAAAGCGTTTTGGCATTGCCCACAACTCTCGACATGGGTCTCCAGGGCGGTTCCGTCGGCTTCGCCGAGCTCGTCCGCCAGGAGGCTAGCGAGTTGTTCGCTCGAAGGACACGCTTTCATGCGCTCTCCTGCGGAACCGGCGCATGGGCCGACTCCAAAATCTGGATCTCTTCTTGCATAGATCTTCGGCCCGTAGCGATCCACGAACGCTTCCCAGGCCGCCTGATCCGTGGGCGACCTGCCCAGGCGTCCCAAAAGCGTCGGGCTGGTGTGCGACGACGAAGAGCTGGCCACGACTAGTACCCCCCAGGAAGGCAAACCCTACCGGCCGCGCCCTATTTTCTCAAGGTTTTCAGGCGAAACAAGCAAAACTCCGGAGGAACACGAAGAATTCTTTTTTCGGCCGGTAGGTTTCGCCTCGAACCGCCGTACTCTTCGTGCCCACATTCGCCGCTCGCCTCCTGAGCGGCCATTCCAAGACAAGAAAGGAAAACGATCATGAAGTGGTACTCAAGCAGGGAAAACGCACGGCGTGCGCCGTTCCAACCCCAGGTGGAGAAGTTGGAGGATCGCACCGTTCCGAGTACGATCGGCGACGTGCATGTCTTGGCCACGGTGCCGAATCCGGGTTATCCCGAGGGCATCGCCGTCCAGGGCGACCGCGTTTACGTCGCCGGACCGGCGCGGTTCGGCACCGCCGGCAATAACACGCCGTCGCCAGTCTTTGCCTTCAATGACAAGACGGGTGAGCTGCTGCGGACCTATCAGATTCAGGGCGAAGACCTCAACCAGGAGCACGCGAATTCGTGTATTGCCTTCGACGGGGACGGCCGTCTCTACGTCCTGAACACGCAGAAGGGGATCGTCCGTCTCAATGTGGAAACGGGGGCTCAGCACATCTATTCGCCGCCGCTCCCCGATCTCCCCGCCTTCTCGCCCGCGTTACCCCCCGGCACCCCCTCGTCGCCGACCACGACGGATCGCCCGCCGCTGCCGAACGACCTGGCTTTCGATCGGGCGGGCAACCTCTTCGTGACCGATTCGTTTCAGGCGACCATCTGGCGTGTCCCCGCGGGCGGCGGCCAGGCGCGGATCTGGTTTCAGGACAGCCGCCTCGACAGTCCCTTCATTGGCCCCAACGGCATCCGCATCAATCCCGAGGGAACCAAAGTCTACGTCGGGGACACCATTGACTTCACCGGCCAGGGATACATCTTCACGTTGCCTCTGGAAGCACACCCCAGCGCGGCCGACCTCCACGTCTTCCACCAGTATTCGATGGGCGAGTTGCCGGACGGCTTTGCGTTCGGCCAAGGGCACGATGGCCACCAGGGCAAGCTGTACGTCACGCTGGCCGCCCCCTTCAACTCGGGCATCTCGATCCTGGGGCCCGACGGGACGGAGGTCGCGCGGCTCACGAACCCGACCGACCCGACCTTCCCCTATGATTCGCCCGCCAACATCGCGTTCGATGGCCGCGGCTCGCTGCTGGTCACCAATCATGCGTTCGCCACGATGAACCCCGCGCACATGACCGTGCTGGAGGTGTACGTCAATGACAAAGCAGGGCGGCTCTTCAAGCCCGAGTTTGAGGAGGACTCGGAAGGGGAGGCCGTAACCAGAGCATTCAGCGACCTTGAGTGGTCTGCTCACCGGAAAACCCATGCTGCCGGCGATCCGTTTGCCTGGGACTGGACGGCTTGATCCGGCTGCGCAGGTTGCAGCAAGCCGGGGCCGTAATGGACAGCCTTGTTTTCCTGAGAAAACAAGGCTGTCCTCGTTTGGACCACAAGGCCGCGGAAGACCAGCAAACAAGCAAAGGTGTCAGGAACTAATTTGAGACTTTGCCGATCCTGAATTGGACAAAAAAGACCGAAAAGGGGAACCGAAAAGGGACCGACTGTCGGAGTAGGCACGACTTCCGCAAGGCAGCCTTGCACCCCTGCCGCCGGGCGGCCCCGCGGACCAGGCGAACGGCAGGGGCTTCCGACGGACGGCGAACCCATGCCCCGGTCGCCGGCTGTCTCTGCGAACGCCGCGGGCGGCTATTTCTCTTCGTCCTTCTCTTCCAGGGCGTCCGCCGCGGCGACGGCGTCGATGACGTTCTTGGCGTCCTGAGCCCCGCCGGCGAGTTTAACGAGACGTCGTACGGCGGCGACCAGGGCGTGGTGGATGTCCCAATCGGCCGCCGCCTTCTTGAGCCTTTCGGGGTCGTACTTTCTGGCCATGCTCAACCCGCCCCTGTTTGGAGGTTACCGCTGCGCCAACCCTTCCTTCACAATTCTATGGAGGAGGGCAGGGCAGGGTAGTTCTCCCGGGTGAGATCAGGCGAGCGGGGGGCCTACCGGCCGTCGATTTCCACCAGGGAACGCTCGCCGACCCGGACGGGGTGCCCCTACGCCACACGAGCCGCCAGCACGCGCTGGAGGTCGCCGGGGTCTGCCGGCTTCACGAGATGGTGGTCGAAGCCCGCCGCCCGGCCCAGACGCTTGTCCTCCTCGCCGCCGTACCCGGTCAGCGCCACCAGCAGCACCTGCTCCAGGCCCGGCGTCCGCCGCAGCCGGCGCGCGACTTCGTAGCCGTCACAGCCGGGCAGGCCGATGTCGGAGATCACCACCTCAGGGAGCCACGCGGCGGCGGCCGTCACGCCGTCCGGCCCCGTGTAGGCGACGCGCGCCTCGTGCCCAAGGACCTCCAGCAGCATCCGCAGGCTGTCCGCCGCGTCCTTGTTGTCCTCGAGGACCAGGACCTTCGACCGGCCTCCCCCTCCCAGTGGCCGCGCGGGCGCCTCGCTCAAGGCCGCCGGCTCGGGCTCCAGGGGCAGACGCACCTCGAACACCGCCCCCTTGCCTGGCCCCATACTGGCGGCCTGAACCTCCCCGCCGTGCAACTCGATCAGGCCCTTGACCACCGCCAGCCCCAGCCCCAACCCGCCGCGCGAGCGGTCCAGGCTCCGGTCGGCCTGGGCGAAGGGTTGGAACAGGCGCGGGAGCATCGCCGGCTCGATGCCCTCGCCGGCGTCGGCGACCGTCAGGACGGCCTGCCCGCGCGCCGCGTCCGCCGCCACGCGGACGGTCACCCGCCCGCCCGCGTCACTGAACTTGACCGCGTTGTCCAGGAGGTTGTTGAGGGCCTGCGCCAGCCGCGTCGCGTCCCCCGTCACCCACAGCGGCGTCTCGGGCGTCTCCACCGCCAGCGACAACCCGGCCTGTTCCAGCAGGGCGCGTCGGTCCTCGGCCGCCGTGTGGGCCAGACGCGCCAGGTCGAGGCGCTCGAGGCGGAGGCTCATCTTGCCGTGGGCGATCCGGGAGGCGTCGAGCAGGTCTTCCACCAGCCGGCTGAGGTGCCGGACCTGCCGCTCCATGCGGCCCACCGTCTGCTCCCGCGCCACGGCCTCCGCGCCGGCCTGGTGGAGGATTTGCAGGCCGGTCAGCAGGGGGGCGAGGGGGTTGCGCAGCTCGTGCGAGAGCATCGCCAGGAACTCGTCCTTGCTCCGATTGGCCTCCCGCAGCGCGTCCTCGGCCTGCTTGCGCTGCGTCAGGTCCACGGCCATGTGCAACACCCCGGCCGGGCCGCCCCCCGGCCCCGGCAGCGGGACGCAGACGAGTTGGAGCGTGACCGCTCGCCCGTCGGGCAGCCTGCCGATCAACTCGGGGACGACTTCCGTCCGGCCCGAGCGGTAGACCCGGTCGAGGACCGCGGCGATGGCCCGTCCGGAATCCGGCGCGACCTCGGCGGGGGTGCGGCCGCCGACTTCCCCGGCGGGCAGGCCGAGCAAGGCCGTGGCCGCGGGGTTGACCAGGGTCAGCCGGTGGTCCGGCCCCTCGGAGACGGCGATGGCCACGGGGCTGTGTTCCAGGATCAGCCGGACGAAGTCCCGCTGCCGCTCGGCTTCGGCGCGGGCCTCCTCGCTCCGCCGCAGGGCCTCCTCGGCCAGCCGGCGCTCGAACTCCTGCCGCTCCAGTTGCCGCAGTTGCTCCGCCTGCCGCTTGACCTGCTCGGTCTTCTGGAACAGTTCCACGAACCCGGCGACCTTGGCGCGGAGGATCTCGGGGACGAGGGGCTTGACGAGGTAATCCACCGCGCCGAGCTTGTATGCCTCGATGATAGGGAAGTCGGCGCTCTCGGCGGCCGTGAGGAAAATGAGGGGGGTGTGCCGCGACCGCTTGCGGCCGCGGATGAGGCGAGCAGCCTCGAAGCCGTTGAGGCCGGGCATGCGCACATCGAGGAGGACGACGGCGAAGTCGGCGGCGAGTAAGTGGCGCAGGGCCTCGTCGCCGGAGTGGGCCTTGACCAGGTTCTGCCCCAGGTCGGCGAGGATGGCCTCCAGGGCGAGCAGGTTCGCCGGTTGGTCATCGACCAGCAGGACGTTCGCCGGGGGCTTGGCCGGGATGTCACTGCCGCCTGTCACGTCCTGCCTCCGGTCGGTGCGTGGGAGAGAAGAGCGTGCCGGCGACGTTGACAGCAGCGGCTCTGGGTGCGCGTGGCCAAAAGAATTATAGCCCAACGACTGTGGCCGGTCTACGCCGCCCCTGGGGGAGCGCCTTCACGCAGGCGCGGCCGGCTTAGCGAGACGACCTCCGCGAGACGGGCCGGCAATTCTCTTACGTCAACCGTCGTCGTTGCCATGGTGAGTTACCATCCCTCTTGAACCGAGTCGCGAGTGGATCCGCGTCACGCCCTGGGAGCCGTTTACCATCCTAGCGTCGATCCTGACCGGCGACCGCGCGGTTTCTGGTCAAACCCCTCCGGGGTGCCTACAGTGACGGGAAACCCACCCCCGTGCCTTACGGACGCACACCGATGAAACGCGCCTTGATCCTGACCGCCCTGGGGCTGACCGTGCTGGCCGCCGCCCGGGAGGCCCGGCAACCGAGCGCGCACGCCCAGCGGGCCAGGCCCGCGCAGTTCACGGTGCCGTCGGGCTTCCGCGTCGAGCAGGCCGTCAAGCCGCCGGCCGACGACCCGCGCTTTTCGCTCGTCAACATGACCTTCGACGCGAAGGGCCGGCTGCTGGTGTCGCGCGAGGGCGGCCCCGTCCTGCTCTGCACTGACCCCGACAAGGACGGCGTGCTGCAGACCGTCAGGCCGTACTGCACCCAGGTCAAGAACTGCCAGGGCATGTGCTGGGTACACGACGCCCTGCTGCTGGTCGGCAACGGCCCGCAGGGCACCGGCCTGTACCGCGTCCGCGACACCGACGGCGACGACAAAACGGACCAGGTGACGCTGCTGCACCGCTTCCGCGGCGGCATGGGCGAGCACGGGCCGCACGCGATCCTGCACGGCCCCGACGGCTGGCTGTACCTGGTGATCGGCAACCACGCCTGGGCGGACATCGGCCCGGGCGCGGCGGAGAACGGCGTCAACCCGGCGCAGCTCGCGGCCAACTCGCCGCTGACGCGCTGGCCGACCGGCGGCATGGGGCCGGACCAGGGCAAGCCGAACACGACCGAGGACGTGCTGCTGCCGCGCCTCAATGACGCCCGCGGCCACGCCGCCAACATCCTGGCGCCCGGCGGCACCATCTGGCGGCTGGACCACGACGGCAAGAACATGAGCCTGGTGGCCGCCGGCTTCCGCAACCACTTCGACGCCGCGTTCAGCCCGCAGGGCGAGCTGTTCACCTTCGACAGCGACATGGAATGGGACGAGAACCTGCCGTGGTACTGGGCGGTGCGCGTCTGCCACTGCCCGCCGGGCGCCGACTTCGTGTGGCGGACCGGGGCGGCGAACACGCCGGACTACTACCTCGACAGTCTGCCGCCCGTCGCCGAGACCGGCCGCGGTTCGCCCGTCGGCCTGGAGTTCTATGACCACCACGTCTACCCGCAGCGCTACCGCGGCGCGTACTTCATGGCGGACTGGTCGATCGGCGTCATCTACGCGGTCCACCTGAAGCGCGTCGGGGCGAGCTACAAGGCGAAGGTCGAGCGCTTCTGCAGCGGAGCGCCGCTGAATGTGACGGACCTGGCAGTCGGGCCGGACGGGGCGATGTACTTCGTGATGGGCGGCCGCGGCACGCAGGGCGGCGTCTACCGCATCGTCTGGACAGGCAAGCGCGACCTGCCCGACCCGCAGGCCCTTCCCGTATGGGGCCGCCTGATGAAGCCGCCGCAACCGCTGGCCGCCTGGAGCCGTGCAAAGCAGGCGGAATTGCTTGAGTCCCTGAAAGGTTTCCAGCGCAAACTGCCGACCCGAAATGACGTCCTTGCCGAGATCGTGGCGGTGGCACGTCTTTCAGGTCCCGGGGTCCGAACGGAGGACCGCGTGCGGGCGCTCGATTATCTGGCCCGTCACGAGCCCGCGAGCCTGCGCGACACTCTGCCGGGGCTGGTGGGCGACAAGGACGCCGGCGTCCGCGCCCACGCGCTGGGGTGGCTGGGGGCACGCGGGGGCAAGGAGCATCGCCTGACCGTTCTCAAGGGCCTGGAGGATCCCGACGCCCTGGTCCGTCGCCGCGCGTGTGAGGCAGTCCTACGCCTCGGCGTCGAGCCTCCGGTGGCGAGCCTCTGGCCGTTGCTCGGCGACAAGGACCGCTTCGTCCGCCACGCGGCCCGGCTGGTGCTGGAGCGGCTGAACCCGGAGACGTGGGTCGTGCGCCTCGGCAAGGAGCCCAACGACCGGATCGCCTGGAACGCGATTATCGCCCTCTGCCATGTCAACAAAGCGGCCGCGCACGCCGAGCGGATCTTCGGCCGGCTGCGCGGCGCCCGCGGCGGCAAGGGCGAAACCGCCCAGAAACTGCTCGACTGGGCGCGAACCGTGCAGCTCGCCTTGATCCACACGACGCAACGGCCGATCTGGGTCAAGGCCATCGCCGAGCAATGTGAGAAATTGTTCCCGCACAAGGACGGGCGCGTCAACCGCGAGCTGGCCATCCTGCTGACGGCGTTCCAGCGCGAGGGGCAGCTCCACGGTGTGCAGGCCAGGCTGATGCAGGCCCTCCACGCGAGCAAGGACGACCGGCAGCAGCAGATCCACTACTTCTACTGCCTGCGCCTGCTCAAGGACGGCTGGACGCCGGAACAGAAGGCGCGGCTGGCGGCGTGGTACGACGGCACGCGGACCTGGAGCGGCGGCCACAGCTTCACGCCGTTCCTGGAGAACATCTTCCGCGAGGCGCTGGGGACGTACACCGCCGCCGAACGGCAGGAACTGCTGCAGGATGCCGAGAGCAGGCCGCTGGTGGCGCTCGTCCTGGCGCAGCGCCTGCAGACCGACACGCAGCCCGAGCTGCTCCACGACCTGAACAACCTGAGCGCCCGCCTGGCGAAGCAGCTGCCGGCCCATCGCGGCAAGGAACTGCGGCAGGCGGTGGAGGACGCCCTGACGCGGACCGCCCTCAAGCACCCGGCGAAGGAGAATTTCCCCGTCCTGGTGGACGGCCTCGGCTCGAAGAACCCCGTCGTGCGCGGCGATGCGCTGGCGGCGCTGCGCCAGCTGGAGGTCAAGCCGAAGGCTGACGACCCGGTGCCGTACCGCAAGCTGCTGACGGCGGCCGCGAAGCTGAAAGGCCCTGCCCAGAAATGGGAGGCGGTGCAGTTGCTGCGGCAGTGGAGCGGGCGCAGCTTCGGCGCCGCGAAGGCCAGTGCCGGCAAGGAACTGCAGAACTGGGCACGCTGGTTCGGCCAGACGTTCGCGAAGGAGCCGCCGCTGCCCAACGTGACCGCCGAGGCGCCCGCCCCGTCGAAGTACGGTTACAAGGACCTGCTGGAATACCTGCAAGGTCCGGAGGGGGGCAAGGGCGATAAGGCCCGCGGCCGGCTGGTGTTCGCGAAGGCCCAGTGCAGCAAGTGCCACAAGTTCGGCAAGGACGGCGAGGGCATCGGCCCCGACCTGACGACCCTCGCGAAGCGCTTCAAGCGTGCCGACACCCTGGAGGCGATCCTCTACCCCTCGAAGGCGATCGGCGACCAGTACCGCTCGACGACGATCGCGACGACGAACGGCCAGCAATTGACGGGCCTGGTGGCGGTGCAGGGGGACAGCGTGACGGTGCTGCTGAGCGACGCCAGCAAGGTGACGCTGAAGCGCGACGAGATCGACACGCAGGTGGCCTCGCTGATCTCGGTGATGCCGGAGCGGCTGCTCGACCCGCTGAGCCGGCGCGAGATCGCCGACCTGTTCGCGTTCCTTGAAGCGGAGCCGAACTGATCTCGTTTAGAGCAATTTGCGGGACGGTGTTGCGGTTCGTGGCCGACTCGCTCCGCGAGTCGGGGAGGCGGCGTCCACACCGACTCGCGGAGCGAGTCGGCCACGAACCGCTACATTCGGGGAGGCGGCGCCCACACCGACTCGCGGAGCGAGTCGGCCACGAACCGCTACATGCGGTCGCAAACGGCCTTAGCCGCGAGCCTCGGGCGCGCGCGCTCGCCCGAGGCTCGCGGCTAAACGAGTTCGCAAAGATTCCGCGTGGGGCGTGTGTGGGTGGGATGAAAACGGCAAAGCCGACTTGACGCCGCCCCCCCTCTTGCCGCATTGTGCAAGGAGAGACCGCACGCCCTGGGGGAAAGCGCGATGGCATCTGCCCCGGAGTTCATCCGCCAGTCGGCCGCCATCCCCGTCCGGGGCGGCGAGGTTTGCCTGGTCACGTCGAGTAACGGCAAGCGCTGGGTGATCCCCAAGGGGCTCATCGACCCGGGCCACACCGCGGGCGAGGGCGCCCTGCAAGAGGCGTGGGAGGAAGCCGGCCTGGTCGGCACCCTCAGCCGCGAGCCGGTCGGCAGTTACCTCTACGAGAAGTGGGGCGGCACCTGCCACGTCACGGTGTTCCTGATGCAGGTGACCGAGGCCGCGGAGGACTGGCCCGAGCGCGGCATGCGCCAGCGCTGCTGGGTGAGTCCCGCCGAGGCCCTGGAGCGCCTCGAAGACCGCGGGCTGCGCGAGGTCGTTCGCGCCGCCCTGGGCTTCGATGAGAAGTTCCGCAAGCGCTAGCCCCCGGCGCCCTCTCGACACGAAGGACTCCCCGGAAGGCGGCGCGGGCCTGTCCTCACGCGCCGCGCAGGCGCTGCAACTCCGCCTCCAGTTCTTTCAAACGCTCCGCCGCCAGGGCCGCCTGGTGCTCGGCCTGGCGCCGCGCCGCGGCCTCTTCCCGCTGGCGCTGTTCGGCGGCCTGGCGTGCCTGTTCCGCCGCCTGTCGTGCCTGTTCCGCCGCCTGTCGTGCCTGTTCCGCCGCCTGTCGTGCCTCGGCCTGTTCGCGTTCGCGCTGCTCGGCGGCCGCGCACGATTTTTCCGCAGCCTGTCGTGCCTCGGCCTCTTCCAGCCGGCCGCGCTCCGCCTCAGCGCGTGCCCGCTCCGCGGCTCCCCGCGCCCGGACCTCCGCCGCCAGCGCCTCGGAGACGGCGACATAGTCTCCCATCTCCTCCCCCGTGGCGGCGTCGTGGACCGCCACGCGGTCGGACACGACCACCAGGTGCAGCCCGAACGGCTCCAGCAGCAGCCGCCCGTGTTCGTCCAACGGGAGCAGCTCGTATCCTGCCGGGCGGTGGCGGTAGCCGAGCAGCCGCAGCGGCCCGCTCTCGCGCTCCTCGTCGATGATGACATACAGCGGCACGCCCGCGCGGTGGTAGTGTGCCACCTTCTCCACCACGTCGTTGACGCGCGTGCTCGGCGACACGACCTCAATGATGAGGACCGGCCGGGCTTGCTCCACGCGCACGTGCAGGGTGCTCCACGAGCGCCACGGCCAGGGCTCGTCGCGCTCCAGGACGATCAGGTCGGGGCAGTGGCCGCGCAGGTCGGTGCGGTCCCAGTCGATCAGGCAGTCGGACAGGCTCAAGCGCGTGGGCGTTCGCAGCAACCGCCGCTCGAAGACGTCCTGGAAGTGGCGGCGGTGGCGCTCGTGGCGGGAGTTCTCGGGAATGTGATCGTCCTCCTGGGGATGAAGGACATCGAGGAGGGTCAGCGGCACCATTTCCAGCTCTTCCGTGCCGTCGGGGCGCGGACGGCGGACGTAGCGCCAGCCGTACTGGAAGGGCTCGGGATCGACGGACGGGGCAGGGGGGACGACGGATGACATACTCCGTTCTCCGGCCGGGGTTCACCCGCTGCGCACGGCGACGCGCGCACGGGGTCTCATCCTCACGAGGGGCACCAGGGGACGGGGGCGGTCGCGCGGTCACTCCGCGGGCGTGCCGCCCTCCTTGGGGGCCGCGGCGGGAGCGGGGCCGCCGCCGTCCTGCGGCAGGTCCTTGCTGCCGACGATGGTGAGGTTCATGCCGATCTGGACCGTCACGTCACGGCCGTCGATTTCCACCGTCATCTTGTCGTTGACGTTCCAGCCGAGCGAGCCGGTCGAGAACTCCTTGACGACGCCCTTGAAATCCTTGTCGCCGATCTTCACGACGAGCGCTTTGGCATGCTGCCGGAACTGGGCGCGGGTGATGGGGCAGGATGATTTCTTCGCCATGACACTCCTTCCAGGTTACACTTGCGGGACACGCCTCGCCCGTTCCGCGGGCGGGGGCATCATACCACGGGACGGCGGGGAGACGGCAAGGGCGCTTGCCCGCGTGCCGTTTCCCCGGGTGGCCCGGCTGGGGATATAATAAACGAATACGTGTCGGCTTCCAGCGCCCGGACAGGATACCCCGTTCATGAGCAAACCGAGCCCGGCCTTGCCAGGCGCCCCCACGGGCCGCCGCCTGCCGCTGCCGCTGTGGAACGAGCGCCACGCCGCCCCGCTGGCCCCCGTGACCGGCGCCGAGATGCGCGCCCGCGGCTGGGACTGCGTCGATGTCGTTTTCGTCACCGGCGACGCCTACGTCGATCACCCCAGCTTCGCCATGGCGCTGCTGCACCGCGTGCTCGAGCAGGCAGGCTTTCGCGTCGCGGTCCTGAGCCAGCCCGACTGGCACTCGTGTGCGCCGTGGCGGCAGTTCGGCCGGCCGCGGCTGTTCTTCGCCGTCAGCGCCGGCAACATGGACTCGCTCATCAACCACTACACCGCCAACAAGAAGGTCCGCAACGACGACGCCTACTCGCCGGGCGGCCGCATCGGCCTGCGCCCCGACCGGGCCACGCTGCCGTACTGCCACCGCGCCCGCGAGGCCTTCCCCGGCGTCCCCGTCATCGCCGGCGGCGTCGAGGCGTCACTGCGCCGCCTGGCGCATTACGACTACTGGAGCGACACGGTCAAGCGGTCGATCCTCCTCGACTCGAAGGCCGACCTCGTCGTCTTCGGCATGGGCGAGCAGCC
>JBBRPS010000285.1:0-11652 GCA_038227745.1 Gemmatales bacterium
CTTCTTCTACTGCGGAGGTACGCTTCTCGGCGTGTGCCATCCCTGGCCCCTTTCAGGACTTGGGGGGAAAATGGGGTCGCGTTCGCTCAGGACAGTGTAGGACTTCCCCCCGGCAGGTGCAAACCGTGTCGTGCGCCCAGGGCCGGGCAGTGCGGCACACTGGTGTTGACAGGGGGGGCGCTTTCGCGTATTCACCCTCGACTCCAAGTTGTCCAGAAGAGAACGTGAGGTGGAACGGGGCGGACGTCCCCGTGTGGGGCCTCGTCCCGCACGGTTTCGCTCCCGTCCGGGGGCGAGGGCGGGTTCGGGGGAGCCCTCGGTCCGGCACCGACGCCGGCCCGCCGCCGCGTTTCCGATCTCGTCCCCTTCGACGCGAACGGGTGAAACCATGAAGCGCTGGAAAGCGGCGACCTGGCTGCTGGCCCTGGGTATGGCCTGCGTGTGCGGCTGTGCGCAGTACTTCATCCGCGAGATCGACTACGACGAGTTCCACCGCCGCAACGATCTGCCGCGCAACCTGGAGACCAACCCCGCCGCCGGGGAAGGCCCGGTCGTGCCGGGCAACGCGCCGGCGCCGGCCACGGTGAACTACCCGGAACGCAAGCCGCGCTACCTCTCGCTCGACGAGGCCATCGCCATCGCCCTGCAGCAGGGCATGATCGGCATCCAGAGCGTCCGGTCGCCGGGACTGATCGCCGACGACCTGGTCGCGTTTGCCGGCCCGATCAGCGGCGTGACCGGCTTCGACAACATCCGCGTACTCGCACTGGCGCCGGCCATCACCTCGACCAACATCGACCGCGAGTTGGCGCGCTTCGACGCCCAGTGGACCACGAGCACGAGCTGGACCACCACCGACGAGCCGGTGCAGGGCCTGGCGTCCTTCACGAACGGCCAGGCGGCCAACGTCACCAGCACGCTGGCCAAGCCGCTCGCCACCGGCGGCGTGGTCGGCATCACCGCCAGCAACGACTACCGCCTGCTGGCCAGGCCGCCGAGCGGCACCTTCTCGGTGCTCAGCCCGTCGTACCAGCCGCGGCTGCTGCTGGGCTTCGAGCAGCCGCTGCTCCGCTTCGGCGGCGTCGACACGAACCAGCTCATCCCCTCCTTCCCCGGCAGCAACCTGTTCAGCGGCGTCAACAACCGCCGCGGCGCCGTCGGCGAGGGCATCCTCATCAGCCGCATCCGCGGCGACCAGCAGCGCGCCGACTTCGAGCGCGCCGTCCACTTCCAGCTCTTGAACGTCGAGACGGCCTACTGGAACCTGTACGGGGCCTATGTCAGCTACTTCGCCATCGACCAGGCCCTGAACCTGGCGTACCAGACCTGGAAAGTCGGCAAGGCCCGCTACGAGGAGGGCAAGGACGACATCACCGTCTTCGCCCCGACGCGCGGCCAGTATGAGGGGTTCCGCGGCGACCGCCTGGCGGCCCTGGGCGCGGTCCTCGAGGCCGAGCGCAACCTGCGCACCCTGCTGGGCATGCCCGTCGAGGACGGCTGCCGGCTCGTACCGGTGGACGCGCCGACGCTGGCGCCGTACCAGCCCGACTGGTCGGCCGCCCTGCAGGACTGCCTGAACCTGCGGCCCGAGCTGGTCCTGGCCCGGGAGGACATCAAGGCGCGCCAGCTCAACCTGATGACGCAGCTGACCTTCCTCAAGCCGGACCTGCGCTTCCAGAGCAGCTACCAGATCGTCGGCCTCGGCTCGCGGCTGGACGGCAACGGCCAGTTCCTGGACAGCACGAGCACGTGGCGCAGCAACAACGCCCTCCGGTCGCTGGCCTCCGACCACTTCAACGACTGGAGCATCGGCCTGACGCTGAACGTGCCGCTGGGCTACCGGGCGGAGGCCGCCTTTGTGCGCCAGGCCCGGCTGCAGCTCGCCCAGAGCTACTACGGACTGAAGGAGCAGGAGGTCAAGGCGCAGAACTACCTGGCCAAGCAGTACCGCGTGGTGCAGGAGGCGTACAGGACGATCACGGCGCGGCGGCAGGAGCGCCTGGCCTACGCCGATGAGCTGGAGGGACGGTTCCGCAAGATCGCGGTCGGCAAGGCCACGGTCGATCGCTTCCTGCTGACCGCCGAGCAGCAGTGGTCCACCGCCCTGAGCCAGGAGTACCAGGCGGTGGTGGCGTACAACAACGCCCTGGCGGCGTTCGAGTTCGCCCGCGGCACGATCATGAAGTACAACAACGTGATGATCGCCGAGGGGCCGCTGCCGCAGTGCGTCCAGGTGCAGGCGGCGGACCACGAGCGCGAGCGGACGCGGGCCATCGTGCTGCGCGAGCGGGCGCAGGCCCCGGTGCTCGCCCGGCAGGCACAGCAGTCGGCGGCGGGCCTGCCGCTGTTCCCGACCCACGAGGCGCCGCCGCTGCCGGCCCTGTTCGAGGCGGGGGACCTGCTGAAGAAGGATCCGAAGCTGGAGATGGCAGCCCAGGCGGGGGAGACCGTCGGGGACAGGTCGAGCCAGACGGCCGCGACGATGCCGGTGCTAAACGTCGCGCCGGCGCCCGCCGCGCTGACCGTCGCTCCCGTCCCGGGCGCGCAGCCCGAGGCGCCGCTGCCGTTGCCACCGTCCATGCCCGCGAGCCTGCCGCCTGTTCTCGACCCGCGGGCCCGGCTGGGCGCGGTCGCCTCGGGGCCGGAGACGACACCCGCCGCCGGTCCGAATCGCCCGGCGGCCCTGGGAGGCCCGCTGCCGTAGGAAGGCAGAAGGCAGTAAGCAGGAAGAAGCAAAGCCCACGGGTTGCAACCCGTGGGCTTCTTGGCTGCCTACTGCCTACTGCCTTCTGCAAGCCCGCTTGACACATCCCCTCCCTGCCAGTAGTTTCACGACCCGCCGACGGCGCGCCGTCGCGGTTCCACCTCTCGACGCGGACGGGCGCCGCCACCGCGCATCTCTTCAGGAGGGCCTGCCGGTGTCTTTCTCCCATCTCGCCCAGCTGTTCGCCGACGACCGTCTCGCCGCCAACCTGATCGCCGTCTTCGCTGCCGTGCTGGCGCTGTGCGTCATCTCGGCGACACTCCGCTTCCTGCTCGCCCACACCGGCAACCGGCTGACGCGCTGGGCGGGGCTGGAGAAACTGGAGGCCCTGACGAAGGAGGCGACGCGGCACGGCCACACGCTCCTGTTCTGGCTGACCGCCACCGGCGTCGTCCTCTTCGCCGCGACCGGCCTCGCCTACCACGCGCTCGGCCGCGACGCGCGCCGCGATGCGGGCGACTGGCTCCACCACCGCACCGCCGAGGACTTCCTGCAGATCGGCCTGGCCATCGTGGGCCTCATCGGCCTGGTCGTCGCCACCTGGGTCGTGCTGCGGCTGCTGCGCCGCGCGCTGCCCCTCACGGAAAACTACCTCACGACCCACCTCCGGCGCAAGGGCAACGAGGAGAGCCTGAAGCGCTGGTTCTCCCTCCTGGAGGGCTTCACGTTCACAGCGGCGCGGCTGGGGTCGCTGGGCCTCGCGCTGCACCTCGTCGGTTTGGGGCACTTCGCCGACGCCACGGTCGGCTTCCTGCTGCGGGTGCTGACGATCCTGTCGGTGGCGCGGCTGCTGACGCTGGCGTGCCGGACGCTGTCGCAGACGGTCACGGACTACGGCGACCGCCACTTCAAACAGACGTCGCTGCGGCGCTACTGGGAGCGGGTGACGCGGCTGTTCCCGTGCGGCGAGCGCTGCTTCGACGCGGCGGTGTACATCAGCGCGGCGTCGCTGTGCGTGTACGAGCTGCACTTCATCGCGATGGTCGCCGACTTCGGGCCGCGGGTGGTGCAGTGCATCGGCATCTTCTTCTGCAGCCGCGTGGTGATCGAGCTGCTGCACGTGCTGCTGCACGAGGCGTTCGGCATGTACCGCGAGGACGGCCCGCTCGACCAGAAGGGCCGGACGCTGGTGCCGCTGCTGCACTCGGTGTGCCAGTACGTGATCTACTTCGGCTCGGTGGTGCTGATGCTCGGCGTGCTGGGCGTGGACACGCGGCCGATCATGGCGGGGGCCGGCATCCTCGGCCTGGCGGTCGGCCTCGGGGCGCAGAGCCTGGTGACCGACGTGGTCTCGGGCTTCTTCATCTTCTTCGAGAACCAGTTCCTGGTCGGCGACTACGTGAAGATCGGCGAGGCGGCCGGCACCGTCGAGGAGGTGGGGATGCGCGTGACGAAGATCCGCGACGGCCAGGGCAAGCTGCACATCATCCCGAACGGCCAGATCAAGGGCGTGGTCACCTACTCGGCGGGCTACGTGAACGCGGTGGTGGACTACCCGCTGCCGGCCGGCAGCGACATCGAGGCGGTGTTCCGGGCGATGCGGGCGGCGGGCGACCGGCTGCGGCAGGCCCACCAGGAGGTCCTCGCCGACACGGAGATCCACGGCATCGTCGATCTCAAGGGATCGGAGATGACGGTGCGGGCGGTGACGAAGGTGCAGCCGGGCACGCACGGCATCATTCAGAACGAATACCGGCGGTTCCTCAAGCAAGTGCTGGACGAGGCTCGCGCCGTCGAGGGGCCGCGGCTGGCCGCGTGAGCCACCTCGCTCAACCGCGTCTTGATCGGGGCCGATAACCGGGTAAACTGCAAACGGGAGGAGGGTGCGTACTCCTCCTCGATCCGCGAGGAGGAGACGCGATGTCTGGAACTGCAACCCCGACGCCGACGATCCCAACTGCGGACGCTCGGGATGAGGGGCTGGAGCTGGCCAACCAACTCTACCGCGAGTTCCACACGCGGTGCTTCTGGCACTCCCCGCGCGATCTGGTCATCACCGAGGATCTGCTCCCATTTGTGATGAAGGGTTTGCGCGCCAACGGCGGGCGCCGTGGCTTTATCCTGTCCGGGAAACTCCGGCGCCAGGGATCGACCTCTCAGACCTCCGAGCGCGAGATTCCGGAATGCCCCTGACCACCTTCCAGAGGGCAGTCGCCCGTCTCCTCGCAGCGAATCGTAGCCCCGAGAGCCACATCGCCGGGGGGGCCGTCATCAATCGCGGGGAAGCCAGTCTCCGCTTTTCCAACGACCTCGATATCTTCCATGACGTGGCCGCGAGCGTTGCTGCCTCCGCAGAGACCGACGCGCAGACCCTCCAGGGCGCAGGTTACTCCGTCGAGTGGGCGCTCCACAAGGAAGGGATAGTCAAGGCGGAGGTGAGCCGCGGACAGGACCGTCTTCGGCTCGACTGGACGAACGACTCCGCCTTCCGCTTCTTCCCGGTGCAGCCGGACGAGGACTTCGGGTACTGCCTGCACCCGGCCGACCTGGCCACGAACAAGGTCCTGGCATTCGCCGGCCGGACCGAAATCCGTGACTTCCTCGACATCCTCTTCATCGACCAGACCTACCTCAGCCTGGGTGCCGTCCTGTGGGCGGCTTGCGGCAAGGACGCGGGCTTCACTCCCCCCCTGCTCCTCGATCAGGCGAACCGGCATAGCCGCTTCCAGGAGAGCGACCTGAAGAGCGAGAACCTCGCCCGTCCCGTCGATCTCCGGGAACTGAAAAAGCAGTGGCTCACCGCCCGCGAACGGGCGGTGAGACTTGTTGAGCGACTGCCCGAAGAGGAACTGGGCTGTCTCTACCTCGGTCAGGACAACCAGCCGCGCACGCCCGACCCCGACAGCCCGGACTTTCCCAGGCTGCAGCGCCACTTCGGCAGTATCCGCGGGGCGTGGCCGAAGATCTCCTGAGCGTGTCCACAGGCACGGCTGCTCGTCCCCACGACGCCCCCGAAGAACTTGCCACCCCCCGACCCGCGCGGCGGCGCGCAGGCGCTTGCAACCGGGCAGAGAGGCCTCTATACTGTCGCGGCGGGAGGACCACCTGGAAAAGGCGGACGCACTCGATCAGCTGGGCCGGCAGCGGCAGGAAGCCCCACGGCGGCCTGATACCCTCACTCGCGAAGGAGGCCGTGCATGGCCCGTGGACCGGATGACTATGGTGATGAGCGGTTCCGTGATCGGGATGATGATTACGGCCGGGAGTACGGTGACATCCGTCGCCGCCGCCCGCCTTACATCAACAACTACCTCGTCCCCGCCATCCTCTGCACGCTGTTCTGCTGTCTGCCGTTCGGGATCGTCGCGATCGTCCAGGCCGCCCAGGTGAACGGGAAACTCGCCGCGGGCGATTACCAGGGCGCGGAGGCGTCGGCCAATCAGGCCAAGACCTGGTGCGCGGTTTCGTTCGGGCTGGGACTGGTGGGGGGCCTCATTTATTTCGCGGTCATGATGGCCGGGGCGGGGGCAGGCGGGGGAGCGTTCCGTTGAGCGGCGTCCGGTTTTTCTCCGGCCGGGGAGAGGTTTCCTGGCCGGCGCTCGTTTCCTCACCACGAGTGCGCGGATGCGTTCCTTGCTCCTGCTGACGGCAGTCGCGCTCCTGGCCGGAGGGGCCGCCCTGTTGTACTGGGTGCCGCCGACGCCCGGCGGCATCTACCCGCGCTGCCTGTTCCGTTCCCTGACCGGGCTGCATTGCCCCGGGTGCGGCTCGACCCGCTGTCTGCACGCCCTGCTGCACGGCGACCTGCGGCAGGCGGCCGCGTACAACGTACTCCTCGTCCTCGCCCTGCCCTTCCTCGCCGCCTGCGGCGTGCGCTTCCTGTGGTACAGGGGCAGGCCGCGCACCGCCCCCGGCCGGCGACTGCCCGCCTGGGCCATCCGCGTCCTCTTCGGCGTCGTGGTCGCCTACTGGATCCTGCGGAACATCGACTGCCCCCCGTTCCACCTCCTGGCGCCGCACGTACTGCCGTGAACGGGCATTCCGCGGCGCGAGAGTTCGACAGGGAGAGCTTCGTTGCCGACGATCGGCGAACCGCGTCCCCGGTGCCCGAACGGGAGGTCAGCCATGCCGCGTGCGAAGAAGTCGCCCTGACGGGTCCGCCTCCTCCGCGTTCTCTTTCTTCAAGAGGGCCGCTCCCATGATCCGACATGCCGCCCCGTGGCTCGTGCCGCCGCTCGCCGTCCTCTTCTTCGCGCCGGCCCAAGGCCACGCCCAGGCCGACGCGGACGCGGTCCGCAAGGCCGTCACGCTCTACGCTTCGTTCGACGAGGGGGTCAAGGCGGACCACGGCGGCGGCGAGCTGACCCTGAGCACGCGCTTCAACCACGAGACCGAGAAGAGCAAGTTCGTCTTCACGAAGGGGTACAACGCCGACGCCTTCCGCATCGCTCCGGGCCGTGGCGTTGCCGGCGGGGCGCTGCAGGCGCGCGACGTCCTGCCGCGCAACGGCCGCATCTTCTTCCCGGCGAAGGGCAACCTCGCCTACAAGAAGGGCGGCTGGGGCGGCTCCGTGTCGGTCTGGGTCAACACCGACCCGAACAAGCTGTTCAAGACATCGTTCTGCGATCCCGTGCAGATCGCGCAGAAGGGCGCCAACAACGGCGGCATCTGGTTCGACTTCAACGACGCCAGGCCGCGCGACCTGCGCATGGGCGTCTTCCCCGCCGTCGCCGAGGGGGCCAAGCCCGTCGCCGAGTCCGACCCCGCGGCGCCCATGGTGCGCGTGCCGGGCATCGGCTTCAAGGAGGGCGACTGGCACCACGTCGCGCTCACCTGGGACAACCTCGACACGGGCAAGAAGGACGCGAAGGCGGTCCTCTACATCGACGGCAAACGCATCGGCGCGGTGTCCGGGCGGGCTCTCGCGATGGGCTGGGATCTGGACCGAACGGGCGTCTACGTGGCCGTCAACTACATCGGCCTGCTGGACGAGCTGGCGCTGTTCAACCGTCCGCTCAGCGCCGCCGAGGTGTCCCTGCTGCACCGCCGACCGGGCCTGCTGGCGCCGCTGAAGAAGGCGGCGCCGAAGTAGGTTTAGCCGCGAGCCTCGGGCGAGCGCGCGGCACGCGCTCGCCCGAGGCTCGCGGCTAAACAGGCGCTTCTGCAACGGCGACGGGATAGAGCAGGAGCCACAGACCTCTTGTTGCTGCATTAGCCCAGCGGCTCGGGGATGTCGAAACTCGGATCGTGCATCTCCGCGTGGCCGCACTTCGGACACCGCAGGAACTGCACCGGCCACTCCGTCTGCCCGGCGGGCGCGGGAGCCGGGTCGATGGGCAGGTGCTTGCGCAGCTTCGGATCCTTGCACACGATCAGCATGTTGCCCAGCGGGGCGCAGGGCGTCCCGCACTTCGGACAAAGGGGTGGTTGAGACATCGCGATTCCTCCCTGGGGCGAACAACCGTGCCGAGCCGCCCGCAGTCACTTCCGCCGGTAGAGCCAGACGTACCCGTGCGGCACGTCGGGGCCCTGCCGCATCGGCGTCCCCCGGTCCACGTACTGCTGCAGGGCGGTCTGCAGCCGTTCGTACTCCGCCATGTCCTTCTTGTACACGGGCGCCGCGCGCATCTCCTTGTACATCTTTTGCCACCGGGCGCTGTTCGCCGGCGTGTTCCACTCCGACTTCGGCACGCCCTTCATCCGCGCGTTCCAGCGCCCGCGCAGGGCGTCCACGGCGTCGCGGAGCCGTTTGGCCACCTTGTCCTGCCCGGCTCGCGTCGCCTCGAACTCGCGCCGCAGGGCCGGCGTCAGGTCCTTCTTGACGTGCAGGTAGGTGCAGAAGTCGCCGACCAGCAGGTCGAGCTTGCCGTCGCCGTCGTAATCGACCACGGCGATCTGCGAGCGGATGCCGGGCCGCGGCTGCTGACCGGCGTCGAGCAGCTCGCCGTAACCGATCCCCTCGTGCTTGGGGACCAGGGCGACCGGCGGGGCGAACTCCGGCCGGCCGCGCTTGCCGACGTTGCGGTACCAGTAGACCCCGCCGTCGCCGCTGCCGGTGAGGATGTCCCAGCGGCCATCGCCGTCCCAGTCGGCGATCACCGGGTTGGCATGCGCGCCGCCCGGCACGCGCAACCGCTTCGAGCCGACCATCACCCACTCGTTCGTCGTGGCATAGGCGGGCTTCGTCCGCGTCCCCTCGTTGCGGCGGAGGAACATCATGCCGTCGAACGTGCCGACGAGGATGTCCAGGTCGCCGTCGTCGTCCCAATCGACCAGCGCCACCCAGCTGCCGAAGGATTCCACTCGGTCCTTTTGGTCCGGCACCCGGAGGATCGGTTTGCCGCTCTTGTCGCGGATGACCTCGCGGGCCGCGAACTTGCCCCCGCCCAGGCCGCGGAAGAGGTACAGTTCGCCGGGGTCGTATGAGCCGGAGACCAGGTCGAGCTTGCCGTCGCCGTCGAAGTCCACAAACTGCGGACTGGCGCCGATGCATCAGTAAATGGGGACCAGGGCGTCCACGCCGCCCGCCTTCAGGTTGACCGCCTTCGCGTAGCGCGGCATCGCGTTGGTGCCCTCGTTGCGGTAGCAGCGGAACAGGCCGCTGAAGTCGCCGACGACGAGGTCCTTGACGCCGTCGCCGTCCACATCCTCGACCCACGGCCCGGAGTGCCCCCACGACGGGCCGGTGTCGATGACGCCGTCGGCGGCCGTGAGGCGGACCGGGGGGTGAAACAGATCGCCGGCGGCGCGCACCGGCACGTCGGGCGCCGGCTCATCGGGGGCGTCGCCCTGTGCCAGCAATGGCAGCCCCAGCGCCAGGCCGAGGACCACCGGCCATGTCCGTTTGAAGGTTCTCATGGGATCCTCCGAGGGTTCAAAGGGCCGGCACCCCGGCCCCGGGCGACATTATACCCCCCGGTGGCGCGGAAGGCCGCTGTCCTTTGCGGCGGCGGGGGAGGGGGGTACGGCAAGGGATCCGGGAGGGAGTCGCAGGGACAAGTCGAACTGCTGCTGGTGATGCGCGTACGCCTGGCGCATGTCCGCGACGGAGAAGCGGAGGTCGAGCGCGGGCCGCCGCCGCGATCAATCCACGTCCGCCGGCTTCTTGCGCTGCGGCACCGTCCACAGGTACAGCGTGTGCGCGAACAGCCGCGCCGGCGCCGCGATCGTGACCGTGTCCTCCGGCGGCCAGCCGGGCAGGGCGTAGTCGTGCGCCACGATCCGTGTCCCCGGCTTGAGCTGCTTCAGCAGGATCGGCTTGAGCTTGTCCATGAACTCCGGCAGCATGTACGTCATCACCACCGTGGCCCGCGCCAGGTCCGGCACCCGCAGCGCGTCGCCCTCGCGGACCTCCACCCGCTTGCCGACGCCCGCCCTGGCCACGTTGGCCTTCGACTCCTCGACGCGCTTCGGGTCGATGTCCACGCCGACGCCGCGTGCCCCGTACTTCTTCGCCGCCGTCACCACCACGCGGCCGTCGCCGCAGCCCAGGTCGAAAACGACATCGTCCCTGGTCACCTTCGCCATCTGCAGCATCCGGTCCACCACGCGCTGCGGTGTCGGCACGTAGACGATCTGGCTGGACGAGCCGTCGAGGCTGCCGGGCCGCAGATCGATCACCGTCTCCTTGCCGGCCTCGACGCGCGCGACGGCCATGCGGACGATCTTGCGGTCGCCGTCGATATAGGTCGCCTTGAGGGTGTAGCGGAAGGGCCGGCCCGGCGCCAGGGGCGGCGTGAGGACGGTGCGCCGGTCGCCGGTCTGCGCGGTCGCGTTGCCGTCGATGGTCAGCGTGGCGGCGGCGGGGATGCGGACGAAGATCTTCGCGGGCTGAGGGCCGGTTTTCTTTGCGGGGGTGGGCTTCTTCCCGTCGGGCTTGTCGTCGCCGGCGCGGGCGGCCGGCGACGCGGCGAGCAGGAGGGCGAGGGCGAGAGTGAGGCGGCGCGGCATGGGAAGGCTCCTTTGCTGGACCGGGGCACGGGGCCGCCGGCGCGAGAACCGTCGTTGTCCGCGGCCCATTATAGGCGCCGCGGCGGACGCAGCACCCGCGCCCGGCGACTGCGCTGACATGGTCTTGCCATTTTGTCTCGCGCAGTTATTATTGAATCCAGACGGTGGGTGTAGCTCAGTTGGTTAGAGCGCCAGACTGTGGCTCTGGATGTCGGGGGTTCGAATCCCCTCACTCACCCGTAAGAAAAGGCCAGAAACCCAAGGAAAAACCCGGGTTTCTGGCCTTCTTCGTTTACCGACCGTGTCTCAAATCTGTACATCTGTCAGGTCGGAAATGGCCGGAATTGGCCCCTGGCCGGTCGCCAGGCGGTCACCAAGAGTTGGCTTATGCGTTCCGGGGCCTACTTGCGGCGACTGGGTTTGTGCCCTCCAGGTGAACAAGCGTAGAATGCGGGAAACCGGGTGTGCAGCGAGAAGTGGCGGGCGTTCGATCAAGCCCTCAAGCGGCTACACAGTACGCTCGATGAGATCCGCAATCGCCTGTTCCAGCTGACACAGAAGATCGCCCCGCCCAGGCCCGCAAGCCCCCCGGCTTTCCCCGCCCCACAACCGTCCCTCGCAACTCCACCAGCCGCTCCCAACCAACCCGCGGACCAGATCACGGCCCCATTCTCCACGAGCCTGCGCCCGCCGACCCCCACGCCGGTTGACCAGAACTCGGTGGCCGCACCCGATGACGGCCTAACAGTACAGCGCTACGCTAGCCATAACCTCCACTCTATCAATTGGTTATGACGATAGTGGTCAAGAGTACACTGTTCATAACCCATTGTGCATCAAGCGCTTACGGCGATTGTAGGTAACATCTCAATAACCCCGGGCGTGTTCCGAGGAAGTTTGCCGGCGCGCACGGCGACCCAGAGGCGTGTGGACGATTCTTTCCTGGTAAGCCGTTGGCCGTGCCGCCCTTGCCTGCCCTCAGACCGGCACGGCTGCAC
>JBBRPS010000286.1:0-11639 GCA_038227745.1 Gemmatales bacterium
CACCGACTTCGGCATCGGCGGGCTGGCGGCCGGCCATGCCATTCTGCGGACGCGCTCGGGGGGCACCAGCCGGCCGGAGATGATGACGGAGGCGGTGCGCGGCGCCTACACGCCGCTGTACGCCTCGCCGGAACAGGTCGTTCGCCGCCGCGACCAGGCGCCCGACCCGCGCGACGACGTCCACGCGCTGGGCATCATCTGGTATCAGCTGGTGACCGGCGATCTCGGCATGACCACCATGCCCACCGACTGGCGCGACGAGGTGCAGGAGCGCGGCCTGGGCGAGGAGTTGACGAAGCTACTGGCCGCGTGCATCGCCTCGAAGGCGGAGAAGCGGCCGGCGAGCGCGGCGGAGTTGGCGGACCGGCTGACCGCCCTCCTGGCACCGCCTGCCACGGCGCCCTCCCCACCGGCGCCTCCGCGCACCGTGCCAGCCGCTGCCGTTTCGGTGGCCCCTCCCGTCGTCGCAAAACCGGCGCGCCGGGCGGGGGAGATCATTACGAGTTCCCTCGGCATGAAGTTCTCCTGGATCCCGCCCGGCAGTTTCCTGATGGGCAGCCCGCCGGGCGAGGCGGAGCGGAGGGACGACGAGACGCAGCATCGCGTCACGCTGACGAAGGGCTTCTTCATGGGCATTCATCCCGTGACGCAGGCGCAGTGGCGGGCGGTGATGGGCGACAACCCCAGCCACTTCAAGGGCGATGATCGCCCCGTGGAAATGGTGTCGTGGGAGGACTGCCAGGAGTATTGCAAGAAGCTCGGCGCCAAGGAGGGCAAGGCGTACCGGCTGCCGACGGAGGCGGAGTGGGAATACGCCTGCCGCGCCGGCACGACCACACCGTTCTCCTTCGGGGAAACCATCTCGACCGATCAGGTCAACTACGACGGTAACTACCCCTACGGCAAGGGCAAGAAGGGCCAGTACCGGCAGCAGACCACTCCGGTGGGCAGTTTTCCGGCGAACGCCTGGGGCCTTTTCGAGATGCACGGCAACGTCTTCGAGTGGTGCCAGGACTGGTACGGGCCTTATCCACAAAACAACTCAACAGATCCTCAAAGTATCAGTAATGGCGAGGCCCGTGTGTTGCGGGGCGGCTCCTGGAACAACAGCGCCGAGTACTGCCGGTCCGCCCTCCGTTACAGGTACGCGCCGGGCTACCGTCTCGGGTACATCGGTGTCCGGGTGTGCGCCTGCCAGGACTGAGTTACCTTTTGCTCTTTGTCTTCTTTACACTCTCCCCGCGAAGCGGGGAGCCGCGCCCGGCGACAATTTTGGATATTAAAGGTATTTAATTAGAGAAAAGGCCATCGGGCGGTATCGCTGCCGATTGGGAGTGCAGCGGCGGTCGGCGGCAGCCGATAAGAGAGGTAAGGGGCAGGGTCATTGGCCCGTGTGTTGCGCGGTGGCTCCTGGAACAACAACGCCAGGAACTGCCGGTCCGCCAACCGTAACAGGAACGCGCCGGGCAACCGTAATCAGCATAGCGGTTTCCGGGTCTGCGCCTGCCAGCACTTCCAAACCTGCCGGAACCGGCAAGCCCAGAGCCGGCGCCTTCACGGAGGCGTCGGGCGTGGCGACGGAAGTCCTGACCCTGTCCCGGAGTCGGCGAGGGGTATCCTTGCCGGCCAAATAGAAACGAGGCCGGCCGGGTCTGGTAGGCGCGAGCCGAACGCCCCGTCCGGCCGTTTCTCTTCCGCGCGGTAAGGCCCGATACAAGCCCGACGCGCCAGCGAGGCATCCCCTCACTGACGCGTCGGGCTTTTGTCTCACCTTGCCGCGTCGAGGATCCTGGCTGGAGGTATCGCGACCTTCGTCCGGCGCATGGCGGCTACCTCCTGCGTTTTTTCGCCTACTCGGACGTCGGAGCGATCCCCACTTCCTCAAGGGTCTTGGCGTCCAGGACCGCGTCTAGCCACTCCTCGAACTGCGGCAGTTCGTTCGTCGTCTCGATGGTCGTCAGCATCTCCGCCGGTACGTCGCCGAAACGCTTGCGGAGTTGGCGAAGCAGCGTCTCCCGCTTCCCCTCAAGTTTCCCCTTCTCTTGAAGCACCTGGGCCATCGTCTTTTGCATGGCTTCTACCTCTCGCCTGTTGTCCTCGGATCGCAGCGAGGTCGCGATGACCTGCAGCAGCGGCGCCACCTCCGGCCCACTCCGTGTATGATACACGAACGCATCGAGGTACGACATCAGCTCCCGCCAGCGTTCCTTCTGCTCCGGCGGCATCTCCTCCAACCGTCCCACCACCTCGCGCAGCACGCCGCAGCAGCTTGACGCCGTTCTCGGGGAAGCGGCGGATGAACTCGCGGACGCGCTCGTCGGACATGATCGGCCCTCCAGGGTTTCCGCCGATGATAGCGTTAGCGCCTTGGTGGGTCCACGTCTCGTTCCCAGGTGCTGCCGTGCCAGGCTGCCACCCGCTCCACCGTGGTCACTTCTTCGGTTTCCAGGCCGGCGTCGGCTTGGACGAAAAGGGCGGGTGACCCTGGTGATAGGGTCGCCCGCCCTTCTTGTTGAGCCGAAGGCGAACCCACCCGGTCAACGGGTGGGCTCGCGGTCTTCCTTACTTCTTGACCTCGAACTCGGCGTCGATGACGTCCTCCTTGCCCTTGCCCTTGCCGTCACCACCGCTCGGGCCTCCCGCCGCGCCGTCGCCCGACGGCTGCTGATGGACGTGCTGCGCCATCGCCTGGGCGGCGGCCTGCAGGTCGCTCAGCGCCTGCCGGAGCGCCTGAGCGTCCTCGCCCTTCATCGCCTCCTTGACCCGCTCGATCTGCGCCTGGATCGGCGCCCGGTCCCGGTCCGAGATCTTCGCGGCGTTCTCCTGCAGCTGCTTCTCGATCTGCCAGACCGCGCTGTCCGCCTCGTTGCGCGCCTCGGCCAGCTCGCGCTTGCGCTTGTCGTCCTCGGCGTGCGACTCGGCGTCGCGGCGCATCTTCTCGACGTCGGCCTTGCTCAAGCCGCTCGACGACTCGATGCGGATCTTCGCCTCCTTGCCCGTGGCCTTGTCCTTCGCCGTCACGTTCAAGATGCCGTTGACGTCGATGTCGAAGACCACTTCGATCTGCGGCACCCCGCGCCGGGCGGGCGGGATCCCTTCCAGGTTGAACCTTCCCAGCAGGCGGTTGTCCTGGGCCATCGGCCGCTCGCCCTGGTAGACCTGCACCGTGACCGCGGTCTGGTTGTCGTCCGCCGTCGAGAACGTCTGCGGGGCCGTCTTGGGGATCGTCGTGTTCCGCTCGATCAGCTTCGTCATCACGCCGCCCAGGGTCTCGATGCCCAGCGACAGCGGCGTGACGTCGAGCAGCAGTACGTCCGACGTGCTGCCCAGCAGCAGCTGCGCCCCCTGGATGGCGGCGCCGATGGCGACCACCTCGTCGGGGTTGACGCCCTTGTGCGGTTCCTTGCCGAAGATCTCCTTGACCATCGCCTGCACGCGCGGCATGCGCGTCATGCCGCCGACCAGCACCACCTCGTCGATGTCTTTCGGGGTGTAGCCCGCGTCGCGCATGGCCTGCAGGACGGGGCCGCGGCACCGCTCGATCAGGTGGTGCGTGAGCTGTTCCAGCTTGGAGCGGGTCAGGTCGATCTCCAGGTGCTTCGGCCCGGTGTTGTCCGCCGTGATGAACGGCAGGTTGATCTTCGTCGTCGTCGCCTGCGACAGCTCCTTCTTGGCCTGCTCGGCGGCGTCCTTGAGCCGCTGCAGCGCCTTGTCGTCTTTGCGCAGGTCGATGCCGTTCTGCTTCTTGAACTCCTCGGCGACGTAATCGATGATGACCTGGTCGAAGTCGTCGCCGCCCAGGTGCGTGTCGCCGTTCGTCGATTTCACCTCGAAGGTCCCATCGCCGACGTCGAGGATGGAGATGTCGAACGTGCCGCCGCCCAGGTCGAAGACGGCGATTTTCTCGTCCTTCTTCTTGTCCAGGCCGTAGGCCAGCGCGGCGGCGGTCGGTTCGTTGATGATCCGCATCCGCTTGCGTTCCTTCTTGTGCGTCGCGGGATCCTCCATCTCCCATTCGGTCTCGAAGCCGGCGATCTTGGCGGCGTCGATGGTCGCCTGGCGCTGGGCGTCGTTGAAGTACGCCGGCACCGTGATGACCGCCTTGCGGACCGTGTGGCCCAGGTAGGCCTCGGCGGCCTCCTTGAGCTTGCGCAGCACCAGTGCCGAGATCTCCGGCGGCGTGAACTGCTTGCCGTCGATGTCCACCTTCACCAGCTCGTTGGGGCTGCCGACGATCTTGTACGGCACCAGCTTCTCCTCGGCCTGGACCTCGCTGTGGCGTCGGCCCATGAAGCGCTTGATGGAGTAGACGGTGCGCCGCGGGTTGAGCGCGGCCTGACGGCGGGCCAGTTCGCCGACGAGGCGGTCGCCCTTGTCGGTGAACGCGACCACGCTGGGCGTCAGGCGGTGCCCTTCCTGGTTGGGGATGACCTTGACCTCGCCGCCCTCCATGACCGCGACGACGGAGTTCGTCGTGCCGAGGTCGATGCCGATGATTTTTTCACCCTCTGCCATGTTGAATTCTCCTGTCTCCGTTGTGTTCTGGTCTTCCGCCGCTGTTTACTCGTACACAAAACGACAGCTCAGACCGGGGGACAGGAAAGAAAACCTGTCCGGAAGTCTCATCCGCACCGGCTCTGGCAGGCGCGGCAAGAATGCCTCGCCTGCCGGACCGGAACCGATTGGAATAAACAGGACGGAAGTTCATGAGTTTATTTGGGATGGAGGATTCATGCGTGGTATCCTTCCCCTCTTCCCCCTGCACGCAACTGTCATGCCGGGGGGTCGGGTGGGGAAAGATGTGCCTTAATCCTCGCCCCAGTTAGATACTTACAATTCCCGAAGCGATTCAGACAGGTGCCCGGAATCGGCCGAGTTCGCCCGCTGTCCGCCAAAATGGCAGACGTGCCGCCGCGGGGTACAATGCCGAAGTCATTGTGGCAGGGCTCGCTGTACGACGGGCCGGTGGCAGACCAGTATCCCGACAGGCTTGACTTGTAGGGTGGGCACTGCCCACCGTGTAGCGACCGGTGGGCAGTGCCCACCCTATCAAGTCGGGGCCGGCGGCAGACCAGGTTCTAACCGTCTCTCCGGCAAAAGCTTATCGAACCCTACTCCATGCCCTCGGTGGAAAAGAAAGTCCACTTTTGCGGCGCACTCTGCGATCTTGTTAGTTGACACTCGTCCGGGGGACGACTAGATTGACGGAGAACTGCGCAAAAACGTCCCACATGAGAGTTTCCATGGCGCGCAAACCCGAAAACGATACCCCGCAGAACCCGGCGAAGACAGCGGCGCACCTCAAGGCCCTTCGCGGCACCATCGACAAACTCGACCTCCAGATCCTGGATCTGGTGAACAAAAGGGCATCTCTGGCCGCGGACATCGGCCGGGTGAAGAGCGATCAGGGGGCGGACATCTTCTCGCCGGCCCGGGAAGAGGAAGTTTACCAGAACGTCCTGGAAGCGAACAAGGGGCCGCTGGACCAGGCCACGATCCGGGCGGTCTACCGCGAGCTCATGAGCGGAGCGCGCGCTCTGCAGAAGGTGCTGAAAGTCGCGTTCCTGGGGCCGGAGTACAGTTTCAGTCACCTGGCGACCCTGGAGCGGTTCGGGCAGGCCGTCGAGTTCATGAAGGTGGGCAGCATCGCCGCCGTCTTCGAGGAAGTGAACCGCGGCCACGCGGACTTCGGCGTGGTGCCGCTGGAGAACTCCACGGACGGCCGGGTTGCCGACACGCTCGACATGTTCATCCGCCTGCCGCAAATCAAGGTCGCGGCCGAGGTACGGCTGCGCATCCACCACAACCTGCTGGCCAACTGCGAGCAGCAGGAGATCCGCCGCGTCTACAGCAAGCCGCAGGCGCTGTCGCAGTGCCGCAACTGGCTGAGCAAGAACGTGCCGCACGCCTCGCTGCACGAGGTCGCGAGCACGGCCGTCGCCGCGGAGCTGGCCCAGCGCGAGCCCGGCGCCGCCGCCGTGGCGAGCCGGCAGGCGGCGGTGAAGTACGGTTTGCGGATCCTGTTCCCGGACATCGAGGACCACCCGAACAACGAGACGCGGTTCGCGGTGATCGGCCACCAGGAGGCCGGCAAGACGGGGCACGACAAGACGGCGATCATGTTCCGCATCCCGCACAACCCCGGCTCGCTGGTGACGGTGCTGGACGTGTTCAAGCAGGCCAAGCTGAACCTGACGTGGATCGAGTCGTTCCCGGCGCGGCAGGGCACGGCGGAGTACCTGTTCTTCGTGGACTTCGAGGGCCACATCGACGACCCGAAAGTCAAGCGCACCCTGGCCCAGTTGCAGGAGCAGTGCGAGCAACTGTCCGTGCTGGGCTCCTTCCCGATCGCCACCCTGAGTGAGTAACCCTGTCGTTTAGCCGCGGTTCGCAGAACCGCGCGGTTCTGCGAACCGCGGCTAAACGGACGATTGTCCTCCCGCGCCAGCCGATGCCATGATCATCGTTCTCAAGCCGAACTCGACGTCCGCGGAAATCGACCACATCCTGGAGCGCATCCAGGAACTGGGGTTCAAGCCGCACCTCAGCCGCGGCGAGCACCGCACCATCATCGGCGTGATCGGCGACGAGAACAAGCTCCAGGCCGAGCCGCTGCAGGCCATCGCCGGCGTCGAGCAGGTGCTGCCGATCCTCAAGCCGTTCAAGCTCGCCGGCCGCGAGCTGCACCCCGCCGACTCGGTCGTCACCGTCGGCCGCGTGCGCATCGGCGGGGGGTCGCTGGCCATGATTGCCGGCCCGTGCGCGGTCGAGAGCACCGAGGTGCTCGACGAGATCGCCGGCCAGGTCAAGGCGGCGGGGGCGAACATCCTGCGCGGCGGGGCGTTCAAGCCGCGCACCAGCCCGTACAGCTTCCAGGGCCTCGGCGAGAAGGGGCTGAAGATCCTGCGCGACACCGGCGCCAAACACCACATGCCGGTGGTGACCGAGGTCATGGACCCGCGCCAGGTGCCTTTGGTCGAGAAGTACGCCGACATGTTCCAGATCGGTGCCCGCAACATGCAGAACTTCGACCTGCTCAAGGAGGTCGGCCAGACGCGCAAGCCGGTGCTGATGAAGCGCGGCATGAGCGCGACGGTCAAGGACCTGCTGATGTCGGCGGAGTACATTTTGGCGGAGGGCAACCCCGACGTGGTGCTGTGCGAGCGCGGCGTGCGCTCGTTCGAGGACTCGACGCGCAACATGCTCGACCTGAGCGCGGTGCCGAACGTGAAGGGCCAGAGTCACCTGCCGATCATCGTCGATCCGAGCCACGCGACGGGCCGGCCCGATCTGATCCCGCCGATGGCGTATGCCGCGGTGGCGGCCGGGGCCGACGGCGTTCACATTGAGGTCCACAGTTGCCCGGAGAAGGCGTTGTCGGACGGTCCACAGGCACTGCTGCCGAAGAAATACGCGGAGGTGGTGGCGCAGATCCGCCGCCTCGCCGAGGTGATGGGCAAGACCATTTCGGCGACCTAGTCTCGCCGGCGGGTCGGGCTTGTGTCACCTCTCCGCGCGTTGCGTCTATCTTGTTGCGGCGGGCGCGATCCTCGAGGGTAGGCGATGTTCTCGCTCCCTGGAGGACGGCTGCCGAATAACATCCCGGAAGGACCCAGAGAGCCTCGCCATGCGAGACCGAGGAGGTAACGATGCACATCGGCCGCGACGATCGAAGACAGCCGCCTGGGCCCGCCATCGTTGCCCTGGAGGCCGGCGGAGACCACCAGTTCGACCTCGGCCACCTCCGGCGGCAGGGGGCCGTACGTCTGATCCTGCTCCTGCTCGAGAGGGCGGGCTACCGAAAACCGGTCCCCTGGCGCGTGCGCATCGAGAAGAAAATCGTCTGCGGAGGAGAGACGAGGTCGGTCACGGTCGTGGGGGCGAAGCCGTGGTGTTGTTACCTCAAGGTGAAGCCGGGGGACAACGACACCGGCCATTTCTGCAGTCTACTCATGCCGGACGGCTACCGCGGCGAGACCGTGTACGAGGCCCTCAAGGACGCCGAGGACGAGGTCAACCGCGCCTGGCGCGGCGGCGACAAGGAGGCCACACCCGTGGACGACACTGAACGGCCCGGCACGGGCGAGACCGCCCGGCAGGCCGCGGCCCGCGAGGCCGCCGACCAGCTGTTCGGGCCGCCGGCGGAGGCGGACGTCGCGCCCGCCCCCGCCGAGCCGGTCCTTGCCGAGCCGGCCCTTGCCGAGCCGGTCCTTGCCGAGCCGGTCCCGGCCGAGCCGGTCCCGGCCGCGGAGGAAGAGAGCGGCAACGAGGCCACCACGAGCGAACTGCTGGGCTGGACCCGGGACGCGGACAAGGTCCGCTTGACCCTCCTGGCCATCCACGAGTTGGGTCTGGAGGGCAAGGCCACGGCCATCGACGAGTTCGTCACGGCCCTGGCCGACAAGCTCAGCTGGCAGGGCCTGAGGCGCAAACAGGTCGGCGCCATTTTGTCCACCCTGGCCCGCCGCGGCTACCTTTCCAAGCTCATGCGCGGGAGTGTGCCCCTCGGCGACGCCCTGACCGCCGAGGGCCGGGAGGTCATCCAGGACCTGTTGCCGCCCGGCGAGACAGCGCCTCCCCCGGCGGTCGGCCGGCCCTCGGCCGCGGCCCCGACGACCGACCCGGCGCGCCTGGTGGCCGCGCTGACCGGAATCGCGCAGGGGTATACGAACGCCTACCAGAAACTCCAGGAGAACAGGGCACGTCGGGCATAACTCCTGGCCGAGGTCGAGCGGCTGGACGCCGAGGCCCGTGAGCTGAGCCGGGTCGTCGATAACCCCGAAGTCCAGGCACTGCTCCAACGGTTGGTCCAACTCACCGAGGCAAATGCTGCAAAGGGATCGGTCCCCGACAACACGTAGCGGGATCTCGAAGCCGCCTACGAACAGCTGGCCCGGGACGAGGCGCGCAAAGTTGGCGGATGGCTTGGCGAACGGCTGGCGTAAGCCGGCCGTTCGCCAAGAGGTGCCTGGTTCCGGCACTGGGCCTACCGGGGCGGCGGTTCGAGTTCCTCACGCCAGGGTATCGGCACTCCGTCAAAGGCGGCGCAGTAGCCCTCCTCCAGCGGCACCGGGACATGCAACCCCGGTTCCAGGAACAGCGGCATGGCCGGCAGCGTGTCGCCGACCGCCACCGGTTCGATGAATGCGGACTTCACCAGGCCGGCCTCGTAGGCAACGAGCGTAAGCGGCTTGTCGGGTGGAAGGCGAAACACCTCGTCACTGATCTCGGACCAGACGGCGTCGTGGATGCCCTGCGGGTCGCGCGGCCCCGGCGGGAACAGGTCGATGAGCAGCAAATGGATGCCGGCGTCGAGCAAGACGAGCGCCTGATCGACGAACGACCGCAGGCCGTGCCGGCTGGCCTTGTTGCCCGGCGAGACGATTTCGAGGACCGCCACAGCCGTGTCGTCCTCGACGCGCCGGATGACGATGCGGTCGCGCTTTCGGGCGTAGTATTCGGGTTCGGCGGTTGCCGTGAACCGGACTCGGGGCGGCGTGGTGCGCACGTTCAGGACGTGCCCTGCGGAGGCTGAGGGGTCAAGCCGCTCAGGTCCCTTGGCCAGCACGTCCGGCTGGATGCCGGCCGCCGGCTCGATCAGGGCATAATAATCGTGCGGGAGGCCACCTCGGTTGAGGGCACGATTGAGGCCGGAAAGCCAACCGTGGTGAAGGGCGGGGAAGACGCCCGCATCGACGCGCGTCCAATCGTGAATCGGCATGGCCTTGGCCTCCAGGGGATTTCCGGGCGACCCGGGGTACTTCAGCCGCGGGCGATGCTCACGAGGATACCCAGGATCTTGGCCACATCGCGCAGGTAATACTCCGGCTGGTCGATCGACAACGCCTGCCCCTGCAGTTTGAGGAAGCGCCAGATGCTGCCGCTGGTGACGCAGCCGAACACGGCGGGCAGGGGCGTGCCCTCGCGCTCGTTGAACAAGCGGATCGCGACCATCTCCGCCACGCACTGTCCGAGCCCCGCCACGAGATCCTCTCGCTTGGCCTCGACGACCGCCAGGAGCGGCCCTTGCACGTAGAAGAATTCCTCGGACTGCGTGATCAGGAAATCGCAGAACCCGGTCAGCCCCTGACTGCGGTCCACTTCAAACGTCACGCCTGGGAGCACGGTCAGCGTCGTCCCCGCCCGGCGTTTGGCCTCTCCCAGGATCGGAGCGATGATGAACTCGCTGCGGGCCTTCTCGGAATTCACCCCGAGGGCCACCGGCGCGAACTCGTTCAGCCAGAGGCGTAGGAATTCGCCCGGCTCCAGCGGTTCGACGGCGGCGAACAGATCCGTGGTCCGGTTCTCGGTAAGGCCAAAGGTATGGACCGCCGTTCTCAGGTCGAAGTCACTGTAAGCCATGGCACGTCCTCCCGGGAAACCGGAGATCGGCAGACGGCGCGAGCAAGATAGCACCCCCTTTCCCCTGCCCGCGGAGCGAGTCGTGGATGGCTTCTCGGCTCGCCCCCCTCCCGCGCATTCTCAGGCGCCGGTCCTGCTTGTCAAGGGCGCTCTCCGGACGCCCAAGCAGCCGAGGGTCCGCTCCCCGGCGCGGGCCGGGCCGGCGCAGCAGAGCCCGAGGTCGGGTGCCGCCTCCCGGCGCGTGCCGAAGTCGCGCCGGCTCGGGAGCCAGGTCGCCCGGGAGCGCAGGCGCGAGCGCCCCCGGATCGCGACGAACGCCGCCGACGAGGTGTTCACAGGGTCCGGGCCGGCGGGGCGGGCGTAGAAGTGCTCGTCGTAGCTGTCTGCACACCACAGGCGTACCGCGCCCAGCAGCTTCTGCCAGGGGAGCACGTCATCGGCCTCGACGAGGCGGGCCAGGGCGTACTCGAGCTGCGCCTCGCTGGGTAGGGCCATGTCGGCCCACCGGGCGCGGGCGGGTGGCGGCGGATGTCCCGGATCCATTTCCTGGATAAAATGGAAAAGGTCTTGCCCCTGCCGGTATACTTGGGGGAAGATCAACCTTCTTGCACGGTCTTCCGCACTCCCCTGTTCTTGGGGTCCTTGGCCCGTGCAGCGCGTCGGTGACGGGCCTGTGAAGCCCGGGCGCTCGCCCGGCAGCAAGCCCGCGCCGGACCTTTCTTCTCAGCGAAGGAGCCCGCTCAGGTCCCCGAAGCCCTGGCGCCGCTACTGGACCTCCCTGCGCACCCTCTTCGCCGGCCGTCCCCGCAAGGCCCCCGGACAGGGGCGCTATCGCCCCCGCCTCGAAACCCTGGAGGACCGCTCGACGCCGTCGGCCGTCACCTGGACCGGCGACGGCGATCACATCTCCTGGGAGGATCCGCTGAACTGGAACACCGGCACCGTACCGAGCGCCAACGATGACGTCGGCATCCGGTCGGCGCCCATGGTCAACATCGACAGCGCGGCGGCGGCCCACAGCCTGAACTCCGCCAGTTCCCTGGACGTGATCGGCAGCCTGGCGCTCTACGCCCCTTCAACGGTCACGCAGGGAGTGCTGCAGGTCGATGGCACGCTCGACCTCGAAGGCGGCGCGGACCTGGACGTGTACAGCAACGCAAACGTGTACGGCAGGGTGCAGATCGCCTCGGGCACGCAACTGACCCTGCACTCGGGCACGTTCATGTTCGGCGCCGCCACGGTGGTCGGCGACGGCCTGCTGCGGATCACGGACAACG
>JBBRPS010000287.1:0-11583 GCA_038227745.1 Gemmatales bacterium
ATTGCGCGCCGGGCAGTGCCGAGGCGCCCGCGCAGCTGCGCTGCCCGGCGCCTGCCACGGCGGTTCCTCAACCCTGGCGCGGCCGCGGCGTGCTTGCGACCGAGCGCCCGAACCGGTACTATAAACTTGGAGCGGGCAAGTTGACACAAGCCCGAAGCGCAAGCGAGGGACGGCCCCTCGCTTGCGCTTCGGGCTTGTGTCTGATCACTCGACCGCATCGCCGCCCCGAAGGAAAATGACGGATGTCCCCCCTGCCACTGACGCGACGGGAATTCCTCAGCCGCTCGGGCATGGGCCTGGCCGGCCTCGGCCTGGCCGGCCTGCTGCAGTCCGAGGGCCTGCTCGCCGCCCCCGCCGCGAGCATCAACCCGCTCGCCCCGAAGCCGCCGCACTTCCCGGCGAAGGCACGGCGCGTGATCCACCTGTTCATGAACGGCGGACCGTCACACCTCGACACGTTCGACCCGAAGCCGGCGCTGGCGCGCTACGCGGGCCGGCCGCTGCCGATGCCCAACCTGCGCACCGAACGCCGCACGGGGGCCGCGTTCCCCTCGCCGTTCCGCTTCCGCAAGCACGGCCAGTCGGGCATCGAGGTGAGCGAGCTGTTCCCGCACGTCGCCGCGTGCATCGACGATGTCTGCGTGATCCGTTCGATGTACGCGGACGTGCCGAACCACGAGCCGTCGCTCATGCTGATGAACACCGGCGAGGCGCGGCTGATCCGGCCGAGCATGGGGTCGTGGGTGACGTACGGCCTGGGCAGCGAGAACCAGAACCTGCCGGGCTTCATCGCGATGTGCCCCGGCGGCTACCCGATCCAGGAGACGCAGAACTGGCAGGGCGGCTTCCTGCCGGGCGCCTACCAGGGCACCTACATCGACACGCGGCACACGACGCTGGACCGATTGGTGGAGCACATCCGCAACCACTCGGTCACGCGGAGCCAGCAGCGGCAGCAGCTCGACCTGCTGCAGGAGCTGAATCGCCGCCACCTGGAGCGGCGCGGCCAGGACGCGCAGGTCGAGGCGCGCGTCCAGTCGTTCGAGCTGGCCTACCGGATGCAGCACGACGTCGAGGAGGCGTTCGACCTGGCGCGCGAGCCGACGAACGTCCGGCGGATGTACGGCCCCGGCGTGCAGGGCCGGCAGCTGCTGATCGCGCGCCGCCTGCTGGAGAAGGGCGTGCGCTTCCTGCAGGTCTGGCACGGGCAGGGCCAGCCGTGGGACAGCCACGACGACCTGGAAGTGCAGCACCGCCGGCTGGCGCGCGAGTGCGACCAGGCCATCGGCGCGCTGCTCGCCGACCTGAAGCAGCGCGGGATGCTGGACGAGACGCTGGTGATCTGGGGCGGCGAGTTTGGCCGGACGCCGACGGTGGAACTGCCGACGCCGGGCGCCAACGCGGGGCGCGTGAACGGCCGCGATCACAACCATTACGGCTTCTCGATGTGGCTGGCGGGCGGCGGCGTCAAGGGCGGCACGGTCTACGGCGCCACCGACGAGTTCGGCTTCCAGGCGGTGGAGGACCGTGTGCATGTCCACGACCTGCACGCGACGGTCCTGGCGCTGTTGGGCCTGGACCACGAGCGGCTGACGTACCGGCACGCGGGCCGTGACTTCCGCTTGACCGACGTGCATGGGAACGTGATCCGCGCGATCATGGCCTGATTATTCTCGACGCGGTTTGGTCGGACACAAGCCCGAAGCGCAAGCGAGGAAGTGCCTCGCTTGCGCTTCGGGCTTGTATCCGGTTATCCCGCGTGAAGGGTCACGGTTTTCGCAGCACCGCCAGCGTCTTCTGCGCATCTCCCAGGATCAGGCACGACCCCTCGCGCACCAGCCGCTGCGCCTGTCCGGCGTGGTCCAGGGGCACCGTGAAGAGTTCCTCGGCCGTCTCCTCGGGAAGCCGACTCCACAGGTAGAGTGTCGCCTGGCGGGCGGCGCTGGCCCACTCGAACGCGGCGGCGCCGTCGGCCGGCCTCTGCTTCCCCACGAGTTCGAGGGCGGCGTCCGGCTCTTCCGCACGGCGCAGCAGTTCGGCGGCCTCGCCCAGTGCCGGCTCGCCGCCGCTCAGCAGCACGATCTTGCCGCCGCGCTTCACCACGCGCGACGCGCAGCCCAGCGCCCGCGCCAGGTCCGCGAAACGGTGCGCTGCCGGGTCGCCGCCCACGCCCACCACCACCGTGTCGGCCGGCTCGTCCACCTCGACGCGCCAGCGGGCGTCGAGCAACCGCACCCCCTCGGCGCTGCTCTCGATCGGGCCGCCGACCACGTGAACGACCTCCGAGCCGGCCCCCTCGATCACCTGGACCAGGAACGGCATGCCGAGCAGCCAGGCCACTTCCGCCGCCTCCTGCCGCAGCGGCCAGGGCGCCGCGCCCGGCGCCGCCATCGACAGCCGTTCCCAGGACTCCTGCAACACCGCCTCGTCGGCCAGCGCCGGGTAGAGGGCGGCTTCCGCGCCCGAGTAACCGAGGACCGGGTCGTAACCGCGCCGCGTCAGCACGACGAGCTGATCGGCATCGACGGCGGTGCGATTCAGGTAGACGCGCCGCCCCTGCTTCGTCGTCGCCAGGTAGGCCAGCCGCTTGCGGTCCGACGGGTTGTGGGCCTCGACGCGCACCTCCTGGAACTCGTCGGGCAGTTCGTTCACCCAGTCCTGCGATGCGGGCGTGGCGCACAGAAGCGTGATCGCCTCCGGCCGGACCCCGGCGCGCGTGATGTGAGCGAGGACCGGCATCAGCAGTTGCGGCAGTAACGGCAGCTGCTCATCGACCACGACGGCAACGTGGTCGTCGGGCGTCAGGGCGCGGCGCAGGGCGGGGAAACCGAGCGGCGCCTCCAGGGCGGCGGCGACGGCGGCGACGGGGTCCGCCAGCGCCGGGGCGCGCGGGCGGGCGTGCGCCGCTACCAGGCGGTCGGCGCCGACCTCGAGTTCCAGGTGTTCCGTGCCGTAAGCGATGTCTGTCCGCATGGCCCTCTCCAAAAGAGCGAGCCGGCCTCCCCGGGCCGGCTCGCAGGCTCTACTTGCCCTTCTCGTTATTGTAGCAGAGCCCGTGCTCCCACCCACGACAGGCGGAGCTTTACGGCTCGCCGTCCTTGTCGAGAGCGCTCCGCGACGAGGCCGGGTCGAAACGCACCTCGCCGTCGAAGCGCTGAATGAGCAGGGTTTCGGCGGGGTTGCTGCGGGCCTGCGTGACGCGCTGGCCCGGCGCAGGCGGCACGACCTTCCAGTGGACGGTGAGCGTGTCGTCGTCGGCCTTGAGGTCGGTCACCTCGACCTTGTAGCCGCCGGTCGGCTGCGTGCCGCCGCTGACGATCACGATCATCTGCTTGTCCCAGTCGATCTTCTTCACCTTGAGCATCTTGGCGGCCAGCGCGGTGGCGAGGTCCACGTCGCGGCGCGTGTTGGAGATCAGCCGTACCAGCTCCTGGCCGCCGCGGATGACGAAGTGCCCCAGGCGGACGGAACCGAGCCGGCCGGGGGGCGCGGGCGAAGACCTTGACCTCCTTGGCGCCGCACTCGGCCGAGGCGAGCGCGACCGCCTCGCCCCGCGATTTCACGGCGCTCTTCTCTTCCGTCGGGGCGGCCGGCAGCCCGGTCAAGACCGTCATCACCATGACCAACATGATCGACCCTCGCGGGAGTCAGGGATCGGAAAGGCCTTTGCTCGGGGAGTATTGTCCTCCGGATGCGTGCCGGCGGCAACCCTCCGCCGCCGCTCGCGCGGTGCGCCGGCGGCCGGATTGCTATGGGCCGTCGGCGGCGCCCTCGCCATAATGGGGGTGGTCAGGCCCGCTTTTCTGGACTTGCCAGGGAGGAGAATATGAGCACGGCGACGATCCCCGTCACGATCGCGCCCGAGGCCGCCGAGCGCGTGGCCGAGTTGGGCATGGGGCGCGAGTTGGAAAGGATGCTGGACTACCTGCGCGGGGAGGTGCGTGGGGTGCTGTCCATCGACGTGCAGTTGGCCCTGCCGTACGACACCGGCGACGATGCAGGCATCTCGTTCGACGTGCTGCTCGACTGCCCGTGGTCCGATCTCGGGCCACGCCGCGCAATTCGAGATTGGATGGTCCATACGTTCCCCCCCCACGTCAATCGCTATTTCGCCGCCCTGACCGTGCCGGCACCCTTGCCGGGGGGGGAGAGCTTGCTGCCGAAGGAGGCGATGCGTGCCACGGGAGTCGCCGTAACGATCGATGCGGAGGCCGACCAGCGGGTGGCCGAGTTAGGGATGCAGCGCGAATTGCGCCGGATGCTCGAACACGCCCTCCAGACGATACCCGGCTTACGAGCGGTCGCGGTGAAGCTCTGGCTGCCCTACGACACCGGGGAGGAGCCCGGCATCACGATTGAGGCCACCGGAGACTCGTCCGAGCCATCGAGCGTCCGGAGCGAATGGGAATGGGCGCAGTGGAAAGGAGAAGCCTTCCCTCCCGACGTCGGGCGCTATTTTTCTCTCCTGCTGATGTAGGCCGAGGGCACGAACCACCATGGATGGTCGAGCATTTCTCAACCCGGCGCGCGATCTTGCCGGCGGCTCCACCGAGCCGCACTGGCGGACGGCGGCGGTCAACGCTTACTACGCGCTGATGCTGGAGTATCGCGACGCCCTGGCTCGGTGGGGGGGACTGTCCCACCACGGCAGAACGTTCATGCGTTCGTCCGTCTCCAACTCCTCTACGCCAGCGATGCGGACCTGAAGACCGCGGGGCGCTCCCTGGACGACCTGGGCCTACTTCGGAACCGGGCCAGCTACCGCCTCAGCCCGTCGAAAGAGTTCGCCTCCGGCGCCGCGGCCCAGCAGGCGATCCAGGAGGCGGCGGATCACATCGCGATCCTCGACGCCATCGAAGCCGACCCGGCTCGCCTGGCCGCAGCCATCGCCTCGCTGCCGCCGTGACGACCCTCGCCCTCGGATTGTGGCCCGCGACCCTCCGCCTTATAATCCCTATAGACCGCTTCCGGCACGACGCTTCACCTCCTTGTTCCCCCCTCACGCCGGACCGCGCCGGGCACCGACCGCTCGTCGGCACCCCGAAACCGCCTGCACCGCAAAGGAGAGCACCCCATGAGCAACGCCACCGTCACGGGCCACCATTTGATCGCGGGCCGCCGTCTGCCGCCCGACGGCCGCCGCTTCGAGAGCCACAGCCCCGCCGACGTCGGGCAGGTCGTCGGCGTCTTCCCGAAGGCCGGCCCCGCCGAGGCCGACCAGGCCGTCGCCGCCGCCCGCGCCGCCTACCCCGCCTGGCGCCGCACCAGCCGCATCCGCCGCGCCGAGCTGTTCGACAACCTCGCCCAGCTCGTCAAGCGCGACACCGACGCGCTGGCGCAACTCATGGCGCGCGAGTGCGGCAAGGTCGTCACCGAGTGCCGTGCCGAGGTCGTCGAAGGCCTGCACATGATCCAGTACGTCTTCGGCACCGGCCGCCTGCCGATCGGCGAGGTCGTCGCCTCGGAGATCGCCGACAAGGACGCCTTCATGCGCCGCAAGCCGTGGGGCGTCGTCGCCGTCATCACGCCCTGGAACTTCCCCTTCGCCGTGCCGCTGTGGATGCTCGGCCCCAGTCTCCTCGAAGGCAACACGGCCGTCTTCAAGCCGTCGGAGGACACGCCCGCCATCGGCCAGAAGCTCGCCGGCCTGTTCGAGGAGGCGGGCTTTCCGCCCGGCGTGCTCAACCTGGTCCACGGCGACGCCGAGGTCGGCGAGGCCCTCGTGAAGAACCCGGACGTGAACGTCGTGCTGTTCACGGGCAGCTACGAGGTCGGCAAGCGCATCGGGCAGCTGTCGGCGGAACATTCCAACCGCATCGTCGCCGCCGAGATGGGCAGTAAGAGCGCCGTGATCGTCTGCGAGGACGCGCGGCTGGATCTGGCGGTGACATGCGGCGTCATCAGCGGCTTCAAGACGAGCGGCCAGCGCTGCGTCTCGGCGGGGCGGATCCTCGTCGCCGAAAAGATCTTCGATAAGTTCGCCGAGCAGTTCGTCGCCACGGTGAAGCGGCTGCGGATCGGCGACCCGCTGGACGCCGGCAACTTCACCGGCCCGGTCATCCACCGCGGCGCCGTCGAGAAGGTGCTGAGCTACAACGAGCTGGCCCGCAAGGAGGGCGCGACGGTGCTGCTCGAAGGCGGCCGGATGACCGGCGGCGCGCACGCGCCGGGCTGTTACCTGTCGCCGTTCGTCTACCGCATGGAACACCGACCGGGCGTGCGCTCCGTCCGCGAGGAAGTGTTCGGCCCGCACGTCGCGCTGATCCCGTTCCGGACCAACGACGACGCGGTGCGGATCTACAACGACACGGAATACGGCCTGTCGATGGCGGTGATCACGGAGAGCTTCCGGGCGATGCGCCAGTTCCGCGAAGAGTGCGAGTACGGCATGGGCTACGTGAACCTGCCGTGCATCGGGGCGGAGGTCCACTTGCCGTTCGGCGGCGTGAAGAAAAGCGGCAACGGCCACCCGTCGGCGGCGGGGCTGGTCGAGGCGGTGACGCACAAGACGGCGTGGACGGTGAACCACGCCGAGGAGATCAAGATGGCCCAGGGGTTGACCACCACGGTATGAGGAGACGCATCATGACCGCATGGCGCTTTGAGGATCCGCCTGAAACACTGGCCCTGACGTTGCGTTCGATTCTCGAAGGCAAGCCGGTCCTGTTCGCGGAACACGACGCGCGCGGGGGCTGGTACTGGCTGGACGCGGCACCGCTCCTGGCGAGGTCGGAACTGGCCCTCGCCTCGTTACAGGAGATCGTGGCTGCTGACCCCGGCCTGAGCGAACTGGCCGACCTCCCCCGTGGCTGGCGTGCGTGGCGCCTCAGCAAGGAGGAGCCGTGGCAACGGGAATCCAGCCTGACTCTGGACAAGACGCGGGAGAGAATGGCGCAGGCGCTCGCGGAGCTGGACCGGCACCGGGTCACGCTGCCGCCCGATTCCCCAAGTACGACGGAATTACTTCGCGAGGATCGCGACCGATGATCGCCTCGCGGATTCGTTGTGTGGTCGATGCCAGTGTCGGCATCAAGCGAGTGGTCGTTGAACCGGACTCCGACCGAACGCGCGACCTGTTTGACCACCTCACCAGCGACCCGGCGGCACGCTTCTTCGTTCCGGACTTCTTTTACCTGGAGTGTGCGAACATCCTGTGGAAGCTCGTCAAGAAAGGGAGTCTGACGATTGGACAAGCGAGCGCGAACCTGGCGACCCTCCGGTCCTTCCGTTTGGATGTCGTGCAGGTGACGACTTTGGTCGATGATGCCCTGCTCACGGCCGCGGCCCACGGCATCAGTGCGTATGACGCTGCTTACGTTGTCGCCGCGGCATCGCTGGGGCTGCCGCTGATCACTGCCGACGACAAGCTGGTGCGCAAGTTGGCAGGCACCCCGTACCAGTTGGAGTTGCTCGGCGGCTTGACCATTCCGCCTTTGCCGCCGACCGCCGCGGGATCATGAGGAGACTGTCGCATGTGGCTGTTCGATAACTGCACGGTGCCGTTGATCGAGACCGGGCTGCCCGGCCCGCGAGGGCAGGCGCTGCTCGAGCGCGACCGGCGCTGCCTGTCGCTGTCCTACACGTTCGGAGAAACGCCATGAGTGATCCCATCTGGTCGAAGGTCTTCGCGCACCGGGTCGCGGAGTTCCTCGGATACCGGATGCCGAAAGGCTGGGCCACGGCGACGGAGCCGGGTTGGGTCGATCTCGACCCAGAGGCGGAAGGGATTGTCGAGGAGTTGACCGAGGCGTTCCGCTACCTGCCGCCCAGACAAGCGCAGGAACTGCTCGACTATGCCGAGTTCCTGCGCGGCCACAAGATCGTGGGCGTGGGCGCCGAACACCTTCCGGTGTGGGTGCGGGAGAAACTTCGCGAAGTCTGCGACCTGGCTCTATTCCTGCGGCAGCGGTATGGGACTGCCCGCCCGGCGGACGAGCAGGATTCCTGGACGGAGGAAGATAAACGCGAGTTCACCGCGTCCGGGTTGGACGTGTGGGATGAGCGCGAAGCCGCGGGAGGCGCATGAGCAGAGTTCAACCGGGTGACGTGGTCGTCGCTCTTTTTCCCGGCGCTCAGCAGAGCAAGCGCCGGCCGGCGGTCGTGGTTTCAACCGACCCGTACAACTCCAGCCGGCCGGACGTGATCCTGGCGCTGCTAACCACGCAGGTGCCCAGGGTGCCGACCCCGTTCGATTACGCGCTTCAGGACTGGGCAGCGGCGGGGTTGCACCAGCCGTCCCTGTTCCGGCTTTACCTGGGGATGGCTCTTCAAAGGGACACAATGGTCATCGGCCATCTGTCCGACCGGGACTGGCAAGAGATACAGGCGCGGCTGCGCCTTGGGCTGGCGGTGACGTGAGAAATCCGGCACGCCCGCACCTCCACGATCACACGAGGACAACCCATGTGGCTGTTCGATGACTGCACGGTGCCGTCGATCAAGACCGAACTGCCCGGCCCGCGGGGGCAGGCGCTGCTCGAGCGCGACCGGCGATACATGTCGCCGTCCTACACGCCCATCTACCCGCTCGTCTGCGCCCGCGGCAGCGGCGCCGTCATCGAGGACGTGGACGGCAACCTCTTCCTCGACTTCACCGCGGGCATCGCCGTCACCGCCACCGGCCACTGCCATCCTCAAGTGGTCGCGGCCATCCAGGACCAGGCGGCGAAGCTGATCCACATGTCCGGGACCGACTTCTACTACCAGCCGCAGATCGACCTCGCCCAGCGCCTGGCCGAGGTGGCGCCCGGCGACTCGCCCAAGCGCGTCTTCTTCACCAACAGCGGCGCCGAGGCGCTGGAGGCGGCGCTGAAGCTGGCCCGCTGGCACACCGGGCGGTCGCGCGCCCTGGCGTTCTTCGGCGCCTTCCACGGCCGCACCTACGGGGCCATGTCGCTGTCCGGCTCGAAGCTGGTCCACCGCCGCGGCTTCTCGCCGCTGGTGCCCGACATCCACCACGTTCCCTTCCCGCGCGGCTGCGGGAACTGCACGGACACGGCGCCGGGGTGCGATTGCGTGCGGCAGATCGAGGAGACGGTGATGAAGCGCGTGGCGCCGCCGGAGGAGATCGCGGCGATCTTCGTCGAGCCGATCCAGGGCGAGGGCGGCTACTTCGTGTCGCCGCCCGGCTTCCTGGCGGGGCTGCGGGCGCTGTGCGACCGCCACGGCATGCTGCTGGTCGCCGACGAGGTGCAGTCCGGCATGGGGCGCACGGGCAAGATGTTCGCGGTCGATCACTGGGGCGTCGAGCCGGACATCGTCTGCCTGGCGAAGGGCATCGCGAGTGGGATGCCGCTGGGGGCGATCATCGCCCGCTCGACGGTGATGGACTGGCCCCCGGGCAGCCACGCCAGCACGTTCGGCGGCAACCCGGTGAGCTGCCGGGCCTCGCTGGCGACGCTGGACCTGCTGGAGGGCGGTTACATCGCCAACGCGGCGCAGCGCGGCGAGCAACTGCGGCAGGGACTGCTGCGGCTGCAGCCGCAGTTCCCCGAACTCGGCGAGGTGCGCGGCCTGGGGCTGATGATGGCGGTGGACCTGGTGAAGGACCGCGAGCGGCAGTTCCTCGACCCGGCGCTGCGCGACGAGGTGGTGCAGGAGGCGTTCCGGCGGGGGCTGCTGCTGCTGGGGTGCGGCGAAAGCGCCCTTCGCTTCTGCCCGCCGCTGTGCGTCACCGCCGAGCAGGTCGAGACGGCGCTGCGCATCCTGGCAGGAGTGCTGTCGAAATGATGAATGCAGAATGATGAATGAAAGAACAGAGGTCTTTTATTCATCATTCATCATTCATCATTTCAAGAAAAGAGTTCCTTGATCGGCTGGCCCTCGTGGCCGAGGTAGATCGGCCGATTGCTCGCGGTGTACAGCGGGCGGCCGCGGTCGATGCCCAGCTTCTCGTAGACCGTCGCGGCGTAGTCCTCCGGGGTGTGCGGCTGGTCCGTGACGTGGCCGCCGTCGCGGTCCGTCCGCCAGAAGTTTTCGCCTCCGCGTCATTGATTCGGGCGCAGCCAGAAATCCGGGAGCGCTGCCCGTAGCACAGGCGTCTCGCCTGTGCCACGGGCAGCGGTCACTTCGCCGCGCCCGGCTTGCCGAGGTGCCTGTCCGCGAAGTCCACGAAGACGCGCCAGTCCTGCGGCGTCATCGAGTGCCGCCCCGGACGGATGTAATAGCCGAGCGTGCTGTCGATGAGCTGGTTCGGCTCCGGCGTCTTCTGCGCCGCCAGGCCGCCCGCGCCCAGCAGACGGTAGACCGGCGCGGCCGCCTTGAGCACCTCGAATTGCCCGTCCGGGTTCGCCCACGTGTCCTCGACCGCGTTGGCGAACAGGACAGGTCGAGGTGCCATCAGCGCCACCAGGCAGTGCTGGTCGAACGGTAACCGATCGGGCTGGTCGTTGAACTCCTTGAAGGCGCCGTTGAACCAGTGCGGGAAGCTCGTGTTGATGCGCTTGACCGACTCGCCGATCTTGCCGCGACTGGGGGCGGTACCGCCGCAGCCCGCCTGGAGCGGGATCGCCATCGCCACGCGCTCGTCGAAGGCGGCGGCGAGCAAGGCGGTCTTGCCCAGCCGCGAATGGCCGACCACAATGATGCGCGCGGCGTCGATGTCGGGGTCGGTGACGAGGTAGTCGATGGCCCGCTGAATCCCCCAGGCCCAGGCGGCGATCGTGCCCCAGTCGTGCGGCCCCGGCTTCGTGCCCGGCTTCTGCAAGTGCGGCTGGACGCCCTCGCGGACATCGGGCCGGTCGGGATCGACGTCGCCGCAGTAGAACGTGGCCACGGCGTAGCCGCGGTCGATGGTCTGCTCGATGGCCCAGACGTCCACCTGCTTGCCGCGGCCGGCGTCGGTGGCGCGGTTGTCCTTGACGCCGGGGCAGTTTTTCGGCAGCCACACGTCCGGCAGGCGCACCGCCGGGTCCGTGACGAGGGTGTGGTTGCCGCAGAAGTTCATGCCGACGAACACCGGCGCCGGCCCCTTACGGTGATTGGGGACGAAGAGCATGAGGTGGATCTTCGGCGTGCCGGGCGGCCCGAAGGAGATGGTCACTTCCTTGAGCGTCGCCTTGCCGCCGAGCGCCTTGCGGTCGATGCGCTCCACCTTGGCCTCGACCTTGTCCGGGCGGGGTGGCAGGTAGCCGTACATGTAGTGCTGGAAGAGGTCTTTCAGCTCGGGGCGGCGCTTCTTGACCCACTGCGCGCGGGTGGTGACGCGCTGGCCGTCGAGCATGACGAGCGGGTCGGGCAGTGCGGGGTGAGACGGCAGCTTGGCGGCGGGCGGGAAGTCGGCGGAGGCGGCCAGGGCGCAGGCGGCGAGGGCCAGGACGAGGAGCGACAGGTGCTGGAGGGAGGGAGGTCCGTTGCGCATGGGGTGGGACTCCGGGTTGGGGACCGCGGCGGGCCGAAGGCGCCGGCCCGCCTGCCTTTCGACAGGCAGGAGTATACCACCCCCCAGGGCGAACGGCGAGGACCGCTCCCGCGAGCGTTCCCCCGACACCGAATGGACACCAGCGAGGTGGGTTATCGGCTGCCGGTGCCGTTGCCCGGGGCGAAACGCCGCACCTGATCGTAGGAAAAACCCACGAGGCCATG
>JBBRPS010000288.1:0-11577 GCA_038227745.1 Gemmatales bacterium
GAGGTGGAGCGGTGGTTTAGGGAAAGCCTGGCGGTTGGGACAGAAAGGGGGGCAGAAAGGGGACGCATTTCAAATAATATGAATTAAAAGATTCATATTATTTGAAATGCGTCCCCTTTCTGCCCCCCTTTCTGCCCCGGTCCACTGCCCACCGCGCACCGATGCGGCCTTCGCTGTCACCGGCGCGGGCCTGTGCCGCGTGCAGGGCGGCAACGAGGCGGCCTACCTCGTGGGCCGCGTCGGTCAGGCCCCGGTCTCGATCCTGATCCTGGACCGCCGCAGCCTCAGCGCCTTCCCGCACGACCAGGCCCAGCTGCAAGGCGGCCGCCGCCACCGCGGCCGCGCGGGGGCCTACGCAATGGTCTCCGGCCTGGTGGCCGACAACGTGGTGGTCGTGATCGGCGCGGCCCCGCCTGAGGCCCTGGAAAGATTGCTCATCGCCTACGGCAGCTACCACGACAGCTGAGTCACCCGCACGGCCGCGCCGCGCGGGACAGCAACCTGGCGTACTCCCGCCTCGGCAGTATGTCGAGGGATGAGTCACCCGCACGGCCGCGCCGCGCGGGACAGCAACCCCTGTCTGCAGAAGGCGGAGGGAGACATGCAGGCCATGGAAAAGAACACGCCGACACAGCACGGGGAGTCAGCCCCGGCCGCCCCCGCAGCCGGGCGGCGCTGGTGGCCGCGCCTGGCGCTGGCGTCCGGGCTGGTGCTGGGCGTCGTGGGCTTCTACGCCCTGGGGCTGCACCGCTACCTGTCGTGGGACTACGTCCGCGACCACCTCGACCAGCTCCAGGCCGAGGTCCGGCACCAGCTGCCGCTGGCCCTGCTGGCGCTCTTCCTGGTCTACGCGGCGGTGACCGCCCTGTCGCTGCCGGTCGCGGCGATCCTCACCCTGGTCGCGGGGGCGCTGTTCGGGCGCTGGCTGGGCACCGGCGTGGTCAGCCTGGCCTCGACCCTGGGGGCCGCCCTCGCCTTCCTCTCCAGCCGCTACCTGTTGCGCGACTTCGTGCAGCGGCACTTCGGCGGGCGGCTGGAGGCCCTCAACCGCGGGGTCGAGAAGGACGGGGCTTACTACCTGTTCACCCTCCGACTGGTGCCCGCCTTCCCGTTCTTCCTGATCAACCTCGGCATGGGCCTGACGCCGATGCGGCTGGGAACCTACACCTGGGTCAGCCTGCTGGGGATGCTGCCGGGCACCTTCGTCTTCGTCAACGCCGGCACCGCCCTGGCCGCCGTGGACGAGCCCCGGGATCTGCTGTCTGCCGGCGTCCTGATCTCCCTGGCCCTGCTCGGGCTGGCCCCGCTGGGGCTGCGCCTGCTCGCCCGCTGCCGGGTCCGGCTCCGCACCGTGGGGCTGGCCGCCCTGGCGCTGCTGCTGCTGGCCGTGGCCGGTCTGGGCGCGCGGACCTACTTCCGCTACCGGACGGCCGCGGTGATGGAGGTCGCCGTCACGGAGTACACCAACGCGGACTACCCCGACGACCCGGCCCTGCGCAGCGTCCACTACGGCAAGTATACCGGCCGCAAACTCACCCTGGTCAAGAAGGACGCGACCCACTTCGATCTGGTCTTCGCGCCGAGCAACGCCCACACGGCGAAGGTCGTCTTCCGCGACATCGACGTGAGCCTGATGACGCCGGGCCTGCCGGAGTGGGCCAAGGCCGACCCGGGCCTGACGCGCATCGCCCTGACGGACCGGCAGTGGAACCGGCAGCAGGTGCGCTTCGACCGGGGCTCCCCCCATGTCGAGATCGGCGGCGGCAACGGCTTCGAGGTCGAGAACTGGTACACGGCCGAGTTGTCGAAGAACTGCCTGAACGCCGGCCTGTGGGAGGTGCTGCTGTTCGTCAAAGAGGGCGGCAACAAGGCCCTCTACTACCACGGCTGGTTCACCTTCCCGCTGGGCCACTACCAGGACCTTTTCGAGCGCAATACCGGCCTGCCCTACTGGCGGCACTGGTACTACCTGGAACACTGGTTCGACCCGGCCGGCACGCCCATCCCCCTGGAGGGCCTCCGCAAGGTGATCGGCGAGCGTGAGGTGAAGGCCCGCTTCGACCCGAACGAGCCGCTGCTCGTCGCGGGGGAGCAGCTGGGCAAGCGGCGGATCCTGAGCGCGGACAACGTCGTCGCCTGGAGGGACTTCTACGACGGCCACAAGGTCCGCTTCGCCACCTTCCTGCCGCCGGGCCGCTACAGCGTGCGCCACCCCTGGAAGAACGAATACCGCCGCATGGACCGCTTCGAGAAGGCGGTCCTGCGCGAGGTCCGCTCCCCAGCCACCGACAAGGCCCTGCACGAGCTGGAGTTGGTCTTCTCCAGCAGCAAGGCGGAGGGCAAGTACCGCTTCTTCGTCAGCGGCTTCGACCTGAAGGCGCTGCCGCAGCTGGCTGTCGCGGAGTACCCCAAGGGAATGTACATGCCGATGGGGATCGGCGTGCCGCCGTTCTTCCAGTCCTACGAGGAGTTGAAGAAGAGCCCGCCACACGTGAGCCCGTACTTCAGCGTGCTGCTGGACGAGGAGGGGCGGTGGGTGGACCACCATCGGTTCGCCATCGACGGCCCGGTGCTGCACCGCGACGCGCACGACCCGGGCACGCTGCACGTTTACCTGCTGTCCTACGAGCGGTACACCCTCATCAACCACATCGTCATCGCCACCGGGGAGTAGGGCGGCCCCGGAGGCGCGGCAGGACGGGGGACGGCCGCGGTGCGGCCGTCCCGCGGCCGCGCGCGCCTGGGGGCCCTGGGCAGTGTAAGAATTCCGCCACCCGTCCGACTAACGAGACGGTGGGGCCTTCTGGCGAGCCGCCTGAGCGTCGCCCACGCCTTGACAAGCTGGAGCCGGGGGCACGGCCGGCCCGGCCGCAGGAAGCGGGGTTTTCCATGACCGAACGGCCGCCCCGGGAGACCGGCTGGCGCGTGGACCCGGGAGGGTGGGTGGACCGGCACGGCGACTACCTCTTTCGGTTCGCCCTGGCCCGGCTGCGCCAGCCCGAGGTCGCCGAGGACCTGGTGCAGGAGACCTTCCTGGCGGCGCTCAGCGCCAAGGAGCGCTTCGCGGCCCGGTCGTCGGAGAGGACTTGGCTGGTCGGCATCCTCAAGCACAAGCTCGTGGACCACCTCCGCCGCAAGAGCCGCGAGCAGCCGGTCAGCGACTTCGCTGCCACCGACAAGGCGGTCGAGGATCTTTTCGACGAGCGCGGCCACTGGAGGCGGAAGCCGGGAGAGTGGGACGCCGGCCCGGGCGCGACCGTTGAGCGCGAGGAGTTCTGGGCGGCCTTGGCCCGCTGCCTGGGCAAGCTGCCCGGGCGGCTGGCCGACGCCTTTACGCTGCGAGAGGTCGAGGAGCTGGAGAGCCACGACGTCTGCAAGGCCCTGGACGTCTCCGCGACGAACCTTGGCGTGATGCTCCACCGGGCGCGGCTGCGCCTGTGGCGCTGTTTGGATGTCAACTGGTTCGGCAACGAGGAATCGAGGAAGTGAACGTGCTCCGCTGCAACGAGATCGCCCGCCTGGTGTCCGAGGCGCTGGACCGCGCGCTGCCGTTCGGCCAGCGCCTGTCGGTGGGTCTGCATCTCCTGATGTGCCGGCCCTGCGCCCGGTTCCGCCGCCAGGTGCGGTTCCTGTGCGCCGCGGCCCACCGTTTCCCCGAGGGCGGCGAGGGCGGCGGGCTGCCGCTGGACGTCGGATTGTCCCCGGAGGCGCGGGCGCGCATCAAGCGCGCCCTGGAGAGCGCTGGCCGGTGACCGGCACACGCCCTCGAACTGGGTGTAAGAAAGCCCCCTCGCGAACGACTAACCTTCCGGAACCGCAGCAGAGTGTTGGCGGCCGAGAGCCGCCCTCGGGGAACCGGAGGCGAGGGGCCAGGGGAAAGGAGCCGCTGTGTTGATCCTCAGCCGCAAACAGGGGGAGCGGGTCCGGATCGGCGAGTCCATCGTCGTGACGGTCGTGGCGGCGAGCAACGGCCGCGTCCGCCTCGCCTTCGATGCGCCGAGCGACGTGGCCATCGACCGCGAAGAAGTCTGGGACCGGCGCCGCGCGGGCGCGACCCGCGACCCGGCGTTTGTGCGGATCCAGGCTGACGAGGTGGACCGGCTGCCGGTAGCGCGGCCGAGGCCGGATCCTGCGCCAGCTGGGCGAGCCGCGCGTCCACGCGGCCCTGGTCTGCGGCGCGAAGGGCTGGCCGCCGCTGGCCGGTCAGGCGTACACGGCCGCAGACCTCGACGCCCAGTTGGGGGCCAATGGCCGGCGCTTCTTCGCCCGGCCCGAGAGCTTCCGCGCCGCTGCCGGCGGCCGGGCGGTCTACCTCTCGCCCCTGCTCAAGTGGTACGGCACGGATTTCGGGGCGACGCAGGTCGAGCAACTGCGGGCGCTGCGGCCGCTGTTACTGCCGGCGGGGGCGGCCCTGCTGGACAACCCCAGGGTGAGGGTCCAGTACCTGGACTACGACTGGAGCCTGAACGACCAGCAACTCCCGCCGCGCTGAGGCGCGTGCCTGGCCTTCGCGGGTGGCGACGACCCGTCGCCGCGCCGCGCGAGAAGGGGATGGCCCCGGGGTCGTTGCCCAGACCCCGGGGCCATCCCCAGTTGACCAGGACGTGCTGGTGCCGCCGTCCGTCCGTCCGTCCCCTGACCGTAAGGAGGGAGCCCCAATGTCCGAGCAGATCACTGAGCAGGTCCGGTCCGGGTACGCGGCCGTCGCGGCCGGGGGCCTCTCCGGCGACCACGCCGGCGTGCGTGCCGTGGCTGAGGCGTTCGGCTACACCGCCGCGGAGTTGGCCTCGGTCCCGGCGGACGCCAACCTGGGCCTGTCCTGCGGCAACCCCACCGCCGTCGCCGGCCTGCGCCCCGGCGAGGTCGTCGTGGACCTCGGCTGCGGCGCGGGCCTGGACGTGCTGCTGGCCGCCCGGAAGGTCGGGCCGACGGGCAGGGCCATCGGTCTTGACATGACGCCCGCGATGGTAGAGCGGGCGCGCCGCAACGCGGCCCGGCAGGGCGTGAGGAACGTCGATTTCCACCAGGCGTCCATCGACCGGCTGCCGCTGGCCGACGGCTCGGTGGACTGCCTGGTCAGCAACTGCGTCATCAATCTGGCCCCGGACAAGCGGGCGGTCTTCCGCGAGATGTACCGCGTCCTCAAGCCGGGCGGCCGCGTGGCGGTCAGCGATATTGCCCTGAAAAAGGAGTTGCCGCCGGACCTGGCCCGGAGCGTGGCGGCCTACGTCGGCTGCATCGCCGGGGCCATCGCCATCGAAGACTACGACCTGGGCCTGCGCGCGGCCGGTTTCACGGCGGTGCAGGTCCTGGACGCCCGTAAGGACCTCAACGCCTACGCCCTGGTCGAGGGCCAGGCAGGGTGCTGCCCGCCGGAGATGGCCTCGGCGACCGGCCTGCCGCTGGCGGGCGGCGGCTGCGGCGTCGCTGCCGGTGGGGGCCTGACCTCGGAGGTTCATCGGAACCTGGCCGACCTGCTCAGGGAGTACGACGTCAACGACTACGCCGCCAGCGTTCAGGTCTACGCCCTCAAGGGCCGCTGACCCGGGACGGTATTTGACGCCCAACCTCCCGCCCTTTGCCCGGGCTACCAGGGCTCCGCCGGGCGAGTTCGACCAGCTGGCGGCCGCAGTCCCAGGTGCCGAAGGGGAGAAAGAAAAGGAAAGAAAAGACTGCCATGCGGGAATTGGCGGGGGCCGCCGGGACGGACGATCTCCGGGCCGCCTGGCAGGCGGTTACAAAAAGGGACTCAGGGTATGCCAAAGAGGGCTAATGGGTACTTCTCTCTCTGTGTTGTGGGTCAGGTGCGCCATACTGGTACATCAGGGGTGGAGCCCCCATATGCGTTAACATAAGGGTTGGCTGTCCGGGCGTCGTTCTGGGGGCAAAAAGGGGGGGGCAAAAAGGGGACGTATCTCAAATAATACGAATTACATTTTCGTATTATTTGAGATACGTCCCCTTTTTGCCCCTGAGATACGTCCCCTTTTTGCCCCCCCTTTTTGCCCCAAGGGAAAGGCGTGGCACCCCTCACCAGATAGTGCGAACAGACTGGCTGAATCGGAACGAGCAGGGGCGAGAAGTAGGGACGTGGCCCGGACCAAGCCGTGTTGGCGGACGGCCCGACAGCGGGTAGAATGGCTGGATCAGGTTGGCATGTGCCCAGTCCGAGGTCAGGCAGGAGATGCAGCTTGAGCGGCACACCGGCGGCAACGCCCTACTTTCGGCGTGACCAGAGTGACGGCATCACCGCGCCCGACCTCACTAAAACGTGCTCGTACGCGGAGCACATCGTGAAGTCGAGAGGCAAGAAGACGCAGTACACGAGCGTGTCAGCGAACCTGGTCAAAATCAGGATTTTCGGGGACACGAACTACCAGATGGACAGGGATAAGGCCGCGATGGACGGCCACGGTCTGGTAGAGCACGCGACCTTGATGCAGGCTCTCAGGAAGGAGGCCCACGAGGGGGAGAAGGAAGTGCGGTTGCACGCCGTAAGCGCTTTGAGGTATGCGACTATGCGCTGTGAAGGGCTGGTGGTCTGGGGGTTTGACATCTCCGGGGTGGCCCGGAAAGACGTCATCACCTGGGCACACGAGAGGGTGCAGGCTTATTTCGTGAAGGTGTGACGATGCTGGAATTGTTCAGCTGCCGAAACTGCGTCCAGAACTGCGGTCAAAGCCTAAACATCGGGCGCGGCCACGGCTTCTGCCTACAGCACAATTCGGTCATCACCGAACCGGCCCGCACGACCTGCAAGTACCTCCAGCGCAAAGACCTACCCCGGTTCGCGGTAGATGAGGCGATGCGCGAGCATGCAGCAGAATTCGCCCTGTTCACTGCCCTCGTCACCATTGACACGAAAGAGCCGTTGCCCCGAGTGATGTATAGTGAGCGGTGGTGCTGGGAGCACGGCGCCTACGACTCCCTGACTAACGCCATCGCTCAATACTTCAAGACTAAGCCCGCCTGGGCCTTTATCCAGTCGTTCTCGGGCGGATTGGACGGCCGCAGATCCTTGACTCATGCGGCCATCGTCCGCCGGTACATGAACCACTGCAATAGCTGGGTCAGTTCCTATCGCCTGACGCTGGCGGTAATCCAGGACGTCGATACCGATCCGCTGTTCGACGATCTCTCCCTTATCATCCCGGATGACCTGAGCCCCGACGAGGTTCGGATACAGGCGCTCTGGGATGTGATTTTTTGCCGATTGTCCGGGATTCAGGAGTACGGCTGGCATGCCGGCCTGGGCGATTTGATGTGGGCGAGCGACAGAGTCAATGGCGGCCTCACCGAGTTAAACTGGCCATTTCTGAAAGAGGAGTTGGCGAAGATCAAGAAAGACTGGACCGAGATGATCATTGGCCACGCGAAGGGCCAGGACGCCTTCCTAAATCAGACAGGTAACCCAGACGACGAGGAGAATCCTTGAACGTTACCCCTGGCTTGCACTTTGCGCGATTTTCTTACACTCGGAAGCGAAAAACGCCGGGAAATCGAAGGGGACCGACCCATAATGGTCTTTTTCAGAGGTGCCGGAACCCTCTCAGAAGGCGACAAACCCCGAAAACCCCGGGGGAAACCGCGATTCCAGGGCTAAGGAAATCGCGCAAAGTGCAACCCTGGCCACCCCCAGCCAGACAGCCAACCAGGGAAAAAAGGGGGGGGCAGAAAGGGGACGTATCTCAAATAATACGGGGGCAGAAAGGGGGGGGCAGAAAGGGGGGCAGAAAGGGGACGCATCTCAAATAATATGAATCTGGAATTCATATTATTTGAGATGCGTCCCCTTTCTGCCCCTGAGATGCGTCCCCTTTCTGCCCCAAAGAGATAGACACCCTTTCCAGAGTACCGCAATCGGCGTTCGCCGAACAGAGCCTTCCGGGCGTTTGACCGACGCGCGATGCGTCCGGACTGGTGCAGCCAGGAGCGGCAGCAGTCGCCTCGGCTGCACCTATCTAATCTGCCAGCCCCGGCATCCGCTTCGAGGGCAAGAACACCGAGCACGCGGCGAAGTCCGTTCTGCAGAAGTTCGTGTCGAGGCAGACGATTCTTGGGCCTCCTGGGCACTGGCGCCGGTCTGCCGCCGTAAGTGACGGCACTCGTTCTGGAGGTTGCCCAGCCTCAGTGAGTTCCTCCTCCACCTCTGCGGCGCTGCGCGAGCAACCGAACTGTGGTCAGGCGTGACGTCCCGCAGGCGGCGCACCGTTCGCGGACGGGAACACCTCCGCCACATCCGCACGCCGGTCGGTGAACCACTGAATCACGTAGTAGAAGACCGGCGTGAGGAAGATGCCGAACAGCGTCACGCCCAGCATCCCCGCGAACACCGCCGTCCCCAGCGTCCGCCGCATTTCCGCACCGGCGCCCTCCGACAGCATCAGCGGCACCACGCCGAGGATGAACGCGAACGACGTCATGATGATCGGCCGCAGCCGCAGCCGCGAGGCCATCACTGTCGCCTCGCCGCGCGGCATCCCCGACTCGCGCAGCGACTTCGCGAACTCGACAATCAAGATGGCGTTCTTGCATGCCAGGCCGACCAGCACGAGGAAACCAATCTGCGTGAAGATGTTGATGTCCATGCGCGCCACCACCACGCCGGCGATCGAGCACAGCAGGCACATGGGCACGACGAGGATGACGGCCAGCGGCAGCGACCAGCTCTCGTACTGGGCAGCCAGCACCAGGAACACCAGCACCACCGCCAGCACGAACACGTACAGGGCGGTGTCGCCCGTCTGTAATTGCAGCAGCCCCAGCTCGGTCCACTCCGCCCGCATCGTCTGCGGCAGCTGGTCGTTGGCGGCATTCTCCAGGGCGGCAATGGCCTGGCCGGAGCTCGTCCCCGGACTGGGGTCGGCGTGGACCGCCGCCGCCTCGTACATGTTGTAGCGCATGATCGTCACCGGCCCGCTCACGTAGCGCACCGACGCGAACGCCGCCAGCGGCACCATCTCGCCCTGGCCGTTGCGCACCTTCAATTGCTTGATGTCTTCCGGCGACTGGCGGAAGTCCTGCAGCGCCTGCACGTTCACCTGCCACGTCCGCCCGAAGCGGTTGAAGTCGTTGACGTAGAATTGCCCCAGCGTGGACTCCAGCGTCGTCCGCACGTCGTCGATCGACACGCCGCGATCCTTCGCCTGGGCGCGGTCGATGACCAGCTCCAGCCACGGCGTGTCCGCCCGGAAACTGCTGAACAGCCCCTGTAGGTGGTCGTCCTTCTCCCCGGCGACGACCACGCGGTCGGCGGCCCGCTGCAGCCGCGCCTGGCCGTTGTCGCCCGTGTCCAGCACGACGATCTTGAAGCCTCCCGCCGTGCCCAGCCCCTCCACCGGCGGCGCCCCGAAGATGTTCACGATGGCCGCCGGCACCTCCTTCTGGAAGCGCTCCTGCAGGGCGGCGGAGATCGCCTCGCTCGACCGCTCCGGCCCCCTGCGGTGCTCGAACTCGTCGAGCATCAGGTACAGCGACCCGAAGTTCGAGGCGTTGGCGCCCATCAGCACCGACTGTCCCGAGATCGCCACGCTGTGCCGCACCCCCGCCGTCTTCAGCGCGATGCCCTCCAACCGCTGCACCACGTCGCGCGTCCGCGTCACCGAGGCGGCGTCGGGCAGCTGCACGTTCACCAGCAGAAAGCCCTTGTCCTGCGCCGGAATGAAGCCGGTCGGCGTCGTCGTGAAGCCCCAGTACGTCAGGTACAGCAGGCCGCCGTAGGCCAGCAGCACGAGGGCGCTCACGCGCAGCAGCCTGCCGACCGCCCGGCCGTAGACTGCCGTCACCGCGTCGAAGCCGCGGTTGAAGGCGGCGAAGATCCCGCCCAGCAACGCATTCACAGGCCGGATGAGGAACCACCCGGCCACGCCGCCGAGGATCGCGCCCGGCGTGAAGTACATCCCCCGCAATGCCCAGGTCTGCCACACCGTCAGCTCGCTGTCTGCCGGGTCGAGAGGCACGGCGGGCAGGCCGAAGTGGCCGGCGAGGAACCGCGGTCCCAACCAGAGCGTGAGCAGGCCGCCCACCCCCGCAAAGATCCACCAGGGCAGCGCCTCGCGCTTGTGCCCGTGGCCGCCCTCCTGCTTGAAGATCACGACGGCGCGGCTCGGCGTCAGCGTCAGGGCGTTGATCGCCGAGATGATCATCGCCACCGAAATGGTCAGCGCGAACTGGCGGTAGAACTGGCCGGTGATGCCGCTGATGAACACGCTCGGCAGGAACACCGAGCACAGCACCAGCGTGATGGCCACGATCGGGCCGGTGATCTCCTCCATCGCCTTGATCGTCGCCGTCCGCGTGTCCAGTCCCGTCGCGATCAGGCGCTCGATGTTCTCCAGCACCACGATGGCGTCGTCCACGACGATGCCGATGGCCAGCACCAGGCCGAACAGCGTCAGGTTGTTCAGGCTGAACCCCATCACCGCCATGACCGCGAACGTGCCGATCAGCGACACGGGCACGTCGATCATCGGCAGGATCATCGCCCGCCAGTCCTGCAGGAACAGCAGCACGACGATGGCCACGAGGATGACGGCGTCGCGCAGCGTGTGGAACACCTCCTTGATCGACTCGCGGATGAACGGCGTCGTGTCGTAGACGATGGCGTAGTCGATGCCGGGCGGGAAGTTCTTGCGAAGCTGCTTCATCCGGTCCTTGACGCGCTTCGCCACGTCGAGGGCGTTGGAGCCGGGCAACTGGTAGACGGACAGCGCCACGGACGGCTTGCCGTCGAGCGTGCAGGTCTGGTCGTACGACTGGGCGCCCAGCTCGATGTTGGCGACGTCCTTGAGGTAGACGAGGGACGGGCCGCTGTTCTTGATGATAATGTTGGCGAACTCGTCGGTGTTCTGCAGACGGCCGAGGGTGGTGATGATGTACTGCGACACCTGGCCGCGCGGCGTCGGCGGCTGGCCGATCTGGCCGGCCGCCACCTGGATGTTCTGCCCCTGCACGGCACCGATGACGTCCTGCGGGATCAGGCCGTACGACGCCAGCTTCTGCGGGTCGAGCCACAGCCGCATGCTGTAGTCGCGCTGGCCGATGTACGAGATGTCGCCGACGCCGCCTAACCGGGATAGCTCGTCGCGGATCTGGATCGTGGCGTAATTGCTCAGCTCGAGGTTGGTGCGGCTGCCGTCCTTCGAGACGAGGTTGACGATCATGAGGACGTTGGGCGACTTCTTCTTGACGGAGATGCCGCGGCGCTTGACGAGGTCGGGCAGGATCGGCTCGGCGAGCGATTCGCGGTTCTGCACGAGCACCTGGGCGATGTTCAGGTCGGTGCCGGGCTGGAAGGTGACGGTCAGGGTGTAGCTGCCGTCGTTGGTACACTGCGAGGACATGTACATCATGCCCTCGACGCCGTTGACCTGCTGCTCGATGGGCGAGGCGACCGTGTCGGCGACGACGCGGGCGTTGGCGCCGGGGTAGACCGCGGACACCTCGACGGTCGGCGGCGTGATCTCGGGATACTGCGCCACCGGCAGCGCGAACAGGGCGACGGCGCCGCCGAGGGTGATGACGATGGAGATCACCCAGGCGGAGATCGGCCGGTCGATGAAAAAGCGAGCAAACATA
>JBBRPS010000289.1:0-11571 GCA_038227745.1 Gemmatales bacterium
CCACGACGCCCCGGGAATCCTGGCCGCGCCCATCGGGCGCGGCACGGGAGGAAAAGTGGAAAACACTCGGGCGCTCGCGTATCGTCAGGGGCTGTGGGTCAAGATCCTGCACACCCCGGAGCGAGGGACGACGATGTCGGCCCCGGAACGCATCGCCGAGTTACTCCTGCGCTGGGAAGAGCTGCGCGAGCAGGGGCAGGAGGTTTCCGTCGAGGAACTATGCCGGCAGTGTCCGGAGGAGGCGGACGAGCTCCGCCGGCACATTGAGGCCGTGCGCGCCGTCGGCCGGCTGATGGGTCCGACGACGGGCCTGACGGGGGACACCGCCACCGGCCCGCCGCCGCGGGAATGGCCTTCCGTGCCGGGCTACGAGATCCTGGGCGAGCTCGGGCGCGGCGGGGCCGGCGTGGTCTACCGGGCCCGGCACCTGGCGCTGAACCGCGTCGTGGCGCTGAAGATGCTCCTGGCGGGGCCCTACGCGGGGGAGCAGAACCTGGCCCGCTTCCGCCGGGAGGCCGAGGCCCTCGCCCAGATGCAGCATCCCGGAATCGTCCAGATCCATGAGCTGGGCGACACCGCGGGACACCCGTACCTGGCCCTGGAGTACGTCGAGGGCGGCAGCCTGGCACAGCGGCTCGCCGACGGGCCGCTGGCGCCGGACGCGGCGGCGCGCCTCCTGGCGGTCGCGGCCCGGGCGGTCGAGGCGGCGCACCGCCGCGGCATCGTCCACCGCGACCTGAAGCCCGCCAACGTCCTGCTGACGGCGGACGGCACGCCCAAGGTGTCCGACTTCGGCCTCGCCAAGCAGCTCGAGGACGGCGGCACGCCGACGCAGACCGGCCAGGTCCTGGGGACGCCCAGCTACATGGCCCCCGAGCAGACGACGGGGAAGTCCCGGGACGTCGGGCCAGCGGCGGACGTCTACGCCCTGGGCGCCGTCCTCTACGAGACGTTGACTGGCTCGCCGCCCTTCCGGACCGGGAATGTCCTGGAGACGTTGCGCCAGGTCGTGTCCGAGGAGCCGGTGCCCCCGTCGCGCCGCCGACCGGGGGTGCCGCGGCTACTGGAGCGGATCTGCCTGAAGTGTCTGCAGAAGCGGCCGGAGCGCCGTTACCCGTCCGCCGCCACATTGGCCGACGACCTGGAGCGCTGGTTGGAGGGCGCGCCGATCCGGTTCGGCGGGGAAGGGCGGCTGCAGCGGCTGGGGTGGGCGGTTGGGCGGCACCGCGGCAAGGTGCTGGCCGCTGTCGTGCTCCTCTTGGTGCTGCCGGCCGGCCTGCTCGTCCTGCCTCACGTCCCTTCCGGGCGAAGCGAGCGCGCGGGCGCGGATCCGGACAGGGCCTTGCGGGAAATTGAGGGACAGCTGGCCCGAGGGGCGCGCGCGGAATTGGTCGGCGACAGGGGGCCGCCGCCGTGGCACCGCTGGCCCGCGCGCGCAGGCGGCACGATCGAGCAGGCCGCCACGGACGGCTCGTTCGCCCTTTCCAGCACGGCGACGAGTCTGCTCGAACTGCTCCCGGACCCGCAGGGGCCCCGTTACCGCTTCCGCGCGGATGTGCGACACGATTACAACGCCGGCCGCGGGGAGGTTGGATTGTATTTCGGGTTCCGCGCCCACGGGCGACCGGGGGAGAGGCCCCGGCTCACGTTCCTCACCGCTCACTACAGTGACCTCGGCGCGAGTGCCCGGCGCAGCCGCGGTCCCAACGGGGAGTGGCTTGGGGAACTGGAGTGGCAATTCCGCTGCTACGAGAGCGGCCCCAAGGGGGCCACTCTCTCCACGGAAGGGGTGGCCCGGAAGCCCTTCGTTCCCGACCTGCCGGTGCTGAGGCCCAGCCGCTGGCGGCGGCTCGTGGTGGAGGTCACCCCGGAGCGGATCGCTGCTTACTGGGCGGCCGACCCCGACCAACCGCCGGAGCGGATCGGTGAACGGGCCACGGCGCGTCTGGACGCGGATCTCGCGCGACTGTCGAACCGCTTCCCGGGGATGCGCGGAGTGGCCCTGGACTTCGTGCCCCGCGCCCTCCTCGGGCTGTACGTCTACCAGAGCACCGCGTCGTTCCGTCACGTGGTCGTCGAGCCACTGCCGGAAAAGTAACCCATGTTTGCGCTTGCAAAGAAGGAGAATGGTATGACCGCCGGAGAACCCAAAGGCACTCAGAGAAAACTGTTCGATGTCCGTCTCACGCTCGAGTTCCCCCCGCACCATACAAAACAGGTGAACCCGATCATGCCTCGCGGCCATGTCCTGGGCGCCCGTGGCTTTGCCGACCTGATGGTTCGGTGCTGGGTGGGCGCACAGACGCATGACGTCAATACGTCCAGTTCCCCTGGCTCTGACCTGGCCTGGAACGACACGTTTTCGGACGTCCCGCTGGACAATGCTTGCCAGACACGCGTGGAAGCCATCTTGCTCGTCCCGAATGGTCAAGGCGGCTATACCGAAACGGGTACGTGGGTCGGGGTGGACATCTCGGTGGTCCAGCCTGGGATGGGAGTCGGGGATCCTTGCGATTCGGCGAGGGGCCGGTGCTGGTTTCCCCCCTCGCCCCTGTACGCGGGGGAGAGGGGTTGGGGGTGAGGGGGCAGCGCCGGCAGGGGTGTAGCGAGCGCGAAACGGCAAGCCAGGCGCGCTCCGTCGGCGGCGCGCGCCTGGCTTGCCGTTTCGCGCGCGCAGCCCGCCCCCTCTCCCCCAACTCGCTGCTCCCCTTCGCAAACCGCTCTACTCGTCCTTATGATGGGTCCTCTTCAGGAAGAAGGTAGGTCGCGGCACGTAGGGATACCCACCCGGCGCGGCGGGTGAGCTTGGGAACTCCCCGGCGCTCACTCCTGTTGCAGCTCTTGCAGGTTCGCCTCCATCGCCCGTAGCTGATTCTCCAGGTCCGCCACGAGGTCGCGCTGCTGCTGCACCACATCGGCCGGCGCCTTGTCGGTGAAGTTGCGGTTCTCCAGCTTCGCCTTCGTCCCCTGGAGGTGCTTGCGCTTCTCGGCGAGTTGCTTTTCCAGGCGCTTGCCCTCCGCGGCCACGTCGATCAGGCCGCGCAGCGACACGTACACCTCGAAGTCGGGGTTGACGTGGCTCGCAGCCTGCGGCGGCTTGGCCACCCCGGAACCGCACTGCAGCGTGCCGACGCCGGCGAGTTGCACGATGAACGGCCGCAACAGCTCGAAGTCGGCGGCGACCTCCGGGCGGCAGCGCACCGACACGTCGAGCGGCTGGCGCGCGTCCACGGTGTAGCGGTTGCGCACCTCGCGCACGGCGCGCACCAGCTCCTGCATCCGGCCGATGCGCTCCTCCATCGCCCGGTCCTGCCACTCCGGGGGCAGCGCCGGCCACGGCGCGATCATCACGCTCTCGGCCGACGGCTCCGGCGCCGGCAGGCCGCGCTCGAACGCGGCCTCGTTCAGCGCCTGCCAGAGCGACTCGGTCACGAACGGCATCACCGGGTGCGCCAGCCGCAGGATCGCGTCGAGGACGCCGGCCTGCACCCGCTGCGCCGCCGGCCGGCTCGCCTCGTCGCGCAGCCGGCCCTTGCTCATCTCCACGTACCAGTCGCAGAACTCCGACCAGGTGAAGTCGTACACCGCCCGCGCCACCTCGCTGAAGTGGTAGCCCTCCAGCGCCTGCGTCACCGCGGCGGCCGTCGTCGCCAGCCGGCTCAGGATCCACCGATCCTCGATCGGCAGATCCTTCACCTGCAGCGCCTCCGGCCGGTAGCCTTCGAGGTTGAGCAGCAGGAAGCGGGCGGCGTTCCACAGCTTGTTCGCGAAGTTGCGGCCCGCCTCGAAGCGCTCCGACGCCTGCCGGGCCGTCGGCAGTTCCGCGTCCTCGGCGGGCCAGGGGCCGCCTGGCCGGAACGGCTTCTTGCAGTCCGGGCAGATCACCTTCCGCGTCCGCATATACATGTGCTCGGGCTTCACCGACACCAGCTTGTCGCAGTTCGGGCACACGTTGGACACCGGCATACGGCTGTCCTGCGTCTCGGTGGCCACGTGGACCATGCCGTAGCGCAGCGCGTCGGTGCCGTAGCGGGCGATGATGTCGAGCGGGTCGATGCCGTTGCCCTTCGTCTTGCTCATCGTCTCGCCGAAGCCGTCGAGGATCTTCGGGTGGATGTAGACGTGGTGGAACGGCACCTGGTCGACGTTGTACCGGCCGGTGATGACCATGCGCGCCACCCACAGCGTGATGATGTCGCGGCTCGTCACCAGCACGCTCGTGGGGTAGTAGGAGCGCATCTCGGCCCACTCCGGGTTCTGCGGCCCCGGCGGCTGGTCAGGCAGCGCCGGCCCCGGCCAGCCCAGCGTCGAGTACGGCCACAGCGCCGAGCTGAACCACGTGTCGAGCACGTCAGGGTCTTGAACGTACCCTTTGTCTACAAGCCGTTGTTCAAATTCCTCATGACCGGGGGCCACGCAGATAAAGCTGGTGGTTTCCCCCGTGACGGGGTCAAATCGTCCTTGGAATGCGTGGTCTTCGGTGAAGGCTTCGATGAACGTGTCAGTAGACTTCACCCTGTCTCGAAGGCCGAATTCTTCTATCTCGTCCTCCGTCCACCCCCGACCTGACCGCGTCCATACGGGGATGCGGTGTCCCCACCACAGCTGCCGGCTAATGCACCAGTCTCTTCTCTCGCTCAGCCAGTCGAGGTACGTGTTCTGGTAGCGTTTCGGGTGAAACGTCACGAGCCCGTCGCTCACTGCGCCCATCGCGGTCTGAGCCAGGTTCCCCATGCTCACGAACCACTGGTCGGACAGGTACGGCTCGATGGGCGTCTTGCTGCGGTCGCTGAACTTCAGGGGGATGGCGCGGTCCTCGCGGCCCTCGAAGAGGCCGAGCCGCTCCATCTCTGCCGTCACCTCCTCGCGCGCCTTGTAGCGCTCCAGGCCGGCGTACTTGCCGCCATTCTCGTTGATCGTCCCGTCGGGGTTCAGGATATTGATCATCGGCAGCTTGTGCCGCAGTCCGCAGGCGTAGTCGTTGGCGTCGTGGGCCGGCGTCACCTTCACCGCCCCGGTGCCCAGCGTCGGGTCCACCAGCTGCCCGTCGGCGATGATCGGGATCTCCCGGCCGTTCAGCGGGATCGTCACCGTCTTGCCGATCAGGTGCCTGTGGCGCTCGTCGGTGGGGTGGACCGCCACCGCCGTGTCGCCCAGCATCGTCTCCGGCCGCGTGGTGGAGAACCGGATGAATTCGTCACTCCCTTTCACCGGGTAGCGGAAGGTCCAGAAGCCGCCCTTCACCTCCTCGGTGTAGGTCTCGTCGTCGGCCACGGACGTCTGCAGCTGCGCGTCCCAGTTCACCAGGCGCTTGCCGCGGAAGATCAGGCCGTCCTTGAACATCTTGAAGAACGTGTGGCGTACGGCCCGCGCGCACACGGGGTCGAGCGTGAAGCGCGTCCGCGCCCAGTCGCAGCTGCAGCCCAGCTCACGCAACTGGCCGAGGATGCGCGCCTCGTACTGGTCCTTCCACTGCCAGATGCGCCGCACCAGCTCCTCGCGCCCGAGGTCGTGCCGCGTCTTGCTCTCGGTGTCACGGAGGCGGCGCTCCACCACGGCCTGGGTGGCGATGCCGGCGTGGTCGGTGCCGGGCATCCACAGCGCGTTGTAGCCTTGCATGCGCCGCCAGCGCACCAGCACGTCCTGGAGGGTGTTGTTCAGGGCGTGGCCCAGGTGCAGCGCCCCGGTGACGTTCGGCGGCGGGATGACGATGGTGAACGGCTCGCGGCTCGGGTCGGGGCGGCTGTGGCCGTGGCCCTGCTCCTGCCAGAACGCGAGCCAGCGCTTCTGCGCCTCGTGGGGGTCGTACTGCTTGGGGAGTTCGTGCGTCATGGCTTTACCTATAGTCGAACGCCGCTACCTCTGCCAGGCACCGCGGGGCACCGGGAGGTTCGCGCCGCTCTCGGAAAAAGTTGAGTCCGCAATGGTCCTCGCCCGGGGGGACGGTGTCCGTATAGTAAGGCGGAAGCGAGCGGCGGGGTGGCCCCGCTGGCCAGACGGCCAGGCCACCCCGCTCTCCCGCCCCGGGAAGACTCACGTCCGGGTCTCCCGGCCGACGTTTATCTCCTTGCAGGAGGGATCGAGATGGCAGCTTGGTCGCGGTGTCAACAACTGGGTTCGTTCGTCCTCATGGCGGCCGTCTGCCTGCTCCTGGTGGGCTGCGGCGGCAGCAAGGTCACGGCGGACAATTACAAGAAGATCAGCAACGACATGACCGAGGCCCAGGTCAAGGATATTCTGGGCGCCCCCTCCGAGACCAAGGAGGCAGGGCCGAGTAAGGTAAGTGTCTGGAAGAGCGGCAATGATACCGTCTCGGTCACCTTCATCGACGGGAAGGTGAAGATGAAGATCAGCAGTTACGACGCTGCGGATCTCCTCAAGGGCGTAATGCCCAAGTAATGTCCGCTACCCTTCCTCACCGGCCGGGCCGGGGCGACGTCGCCCCGGCCCGGCCGGCGCTTTCGGATTCCTGACTCACTGCCCGGCGCCGGCCTCCTCGTCTTTGAACAGCTTGTACTCCACGGCGTCGGCCAGCGCCAGCCAACTCGCCTCGACGATGTTCTCGCTGACGCCAACCGTCCCCCACACCGTCTCGCCGTCGCGCCACTCGATCACCACGCGCACCTTCGCCGCCGTCTCCGCCCGCGCGTTGACGACGCGCACCTTGTAGTCCGCCAGGTGCATCTCCGCCAGCCGCGGGTAGAACGCCAGCAGCGCCTTGCGCAGCGCCCCGTCCAGCGCGTTCACCGGGCCGTCGCCCTCGCTGACCGTGTGCTGCACCGCGTCGCCGACGCGCACCTTCACCGTCGCCTCCGTCACCGGCAGCCCGTCCGCCGCCGTCTCGATGTTCACCCGGTACGACAGCCGCTCGAACTTCGGCCGGTACACGCCGATCGCCTTCTTGACCAGCAGGTCGAACGACGCCTCGGCCGCCTCGAACTCGTAGCCCTCGTGCTCCAGGTCCTGCACGCGCGTCAGGATCTTCGCCATCAGGGCGCGGTCGTGGGTGATGGCGTAGCGCGTCGTCTTGGCCAGGATGGTGGACTGGCCCGACAATTCGCTGACGAGGATGCGGCGCTCGTTGCCGACCGCGGCCGGGTCGAGGTGCTCGTAGCTGGTCGTGGTCCGGGCGATGGCGTGCGTGTGCATCCCCCCCTTGTGCGCGAAGGCGCTGGCGCCGACGAACGGCTGGCCGTTGCGAAAGTTCATGTTCGCGATCTCGTAGACGTAGCGCGACAGCTCGGTCAGGCGCGCCACGCTCCCCGGGGCCAGCACGTCGTAGCCGAGCTTGAGGGCGAGGTTGGCGAGGACGCTGACGAGGTCGGCGTTGCCGCAGCGCTCGCCGATGCCGTTGACCGTGCCCTGCACCTGCGTCGCCCCCTTCGCCACCGCGGCGAGGCTGTTGGCGGTCGCCACGTCGGAGTCGTTGTGGCAGTGGATGCCCAGCTCGGCGCTGACCGCCCGGCGGACGGCCTCGACGCGCTCGGCGACCTTGTCGGGGAGGGTGCCGCCGTTGGTGTCGCACAGGATGAGGACGGCGGCACCGGCGTCCTGGGCGGCGCGGAGCGTCTGGAGGGCGTAGTCGGGGTTGTGCAGGTAGCCGTCGAAGAAGTGCTCGGCATCGTAGAACACCTCGCGGCCGGCCGCCTTGCAGTACGCCACGGAGTCCGCGATCATGCGCAGGTTCTCCTCCAGGGTGGTGCCGAGAACCTGGCGGACGTGCAGGTCCCAGGTCTTGCCGACGATGGTGACGATCGGCGTCTGCGCGTCGAGGAGGGCCTTGAGACAGGTGTCGTCGGCGGGGTTGGCGTTCTTGCGGCGGGTCATGCCGAAGGCGGCGACGCGGGCGTGGCGGAGGGGGAGCTGGCGCACCTCCTGGAAGTACTCGAAGTCCTTGGGGTTGGAGAGCGGGTAGCCGCCCTCGATGAAGTCCACGCCCAATTCGTCGAGGCGGCGGGTGATGAGCAGCTTGTCCTGGAGAGAGAAGTTCACGCCCTCGCCCTGGCTGCCGTCGCGGAGCGTGGTGTCGTAGATGAAGATGCGCGCCATGGTGTCGCCTCAATGAAAAAGGCCCTGGAGCCATGCCCCAGGGCCGAAACCTTCTCGCTGTGGTTCCCCGCCTCGCCTGGAGCTACCCCTTGAGGATGTTCGCGACGACCTGGACAGTGCGCACTCCCTGCGCCGCGGCAATCGCGATCGGAGTCAGGGGTTGGCGGGGTGTCGAAGTCATGAGAGTCAACGTCTGGACAAGAATATCTCTCGACAATACTAGGGGGAGAAGGCCGCGAAGTCAAATCGGTGAAACCGGGGAGGGTTTCTTAACGCTTCTTGAGGAGTTCTTCCCAACTCGACACCTCAAGGACCCGCTCGGCCAGGCGTTCTAGCCGCTTGAGGTCGGTGATTGCTTCGATCGCCTGCTTGGTGGCGGGGTCCGCCGCAAGACCGAACTGCTTGCGACCCAGGCGCAAGAGCGTGCGGTGCTGACTGAGCACCCCACCCTCATTGAGGATAGCCTGATAGGTAGTCGATTCGTGCATGGCAAAGGCTCCTTGAAACAGTGTAAGAGCGTCGTCCGGCTCCACTCGTAATCCCGCCAAGAGATAGGCTGCCGTCAACAGCTTCCGGCCTTGTCCGCGGCGTGCCTCGCGCTGCACCCGCTTGACCATCTGCTGAACCACGGCGGCAAGCCCTTCCAGTTCCGAAACGCCCTCGGGCAACCTCCCGAGGAGTGCCAACGGGAGCAGGCCCAGCCCGCTCTTCAAGAGCGCCTCGGCCGGCCACTCCCACAGCGGAATGATCTCGTAGCCGAAGTCCATCCGCCCTCGCCCCGGGCGTGATTCGTAGCGCACGCTCCCGGTCAAGTTAGGGTGCCGGGCCTTGGGCCTCAAGAGGATCACGATGCTGTGGACCGGCACCTTCTCCCGGCGGTGCAGGAGTGCATTATACACCAGGACGTTGCGATGGAGATCCGCGTCCGGACCGGCCTGCGCGTCGATGTGGATGACCTCGCGCAACGGGTTGCCGATGCCGAGGACCACGTCCGCCGCCGTGGTGACGGTGGAGAGATCGACGTTCAGTACCCGGACCGGCTCCGTCGGGGGTGTGTCGAAGGCGCTCAGGAAATCCACCGGGCAGTCCTGTGCCAGCTCTTTGAACGTGGCATCAAACGACTTGGGCCTCCGCGACGGGTTCTCTTCACGAGGCTTTTCCTGCCCCGGGCGCCTCGTCTGGCGATGGCGTTTTGCCATTGATCAGCCCCCCAGATTGTCGCCCGCCGCACCGGACCTGTGTTCCCGGGCGGCGAGCGCGGCACGCGCCTGCTCGAAGACCCCGGCCAGGCGCTGCCCCTGCTGCTCGTTCGCGAAGCGCGCTCTCGTAGTGACCGAGTACAGCGCTGCCTCGAGCGCCTCGATGACGGCCGCCCTGGTCGCGGGGTCGGGCGAGGGGCGCCTCCCTCCGACGCGGACGTAGACCGGCGATGTCAGGGCCGCCCGCCACTGCTCAAGCGCGTCCTCGTAAGGCCCCCAGCAGCGAGCCACGAGCCACCCGCCTGCGGGCAACGGGACCTCGGCCGCGACGGCGGCCCGGGCGGGTGTGCCCTCCGCGTCGGCCCCGGCGACGACGCGGTTGTTCGCGAGGATCTCCAGTCGCTCCAGAGGCGCCAGGCTCCGTGCCTCCGCTCGGACGTGTACCGTCGCGCCCCCCTCCGGCAGGTCGAGGGCCGCGCCGGGAGGCTGTTCGTTCACCGTGAAAGTCAGGACCGGGCCGTTCGTGACGAAGGTGCGGCCGGCACGCACCGCCTCGACCCAGTTCTTGTAGGTCAGCGGCTGCCCCTGCTCCAGCAAGGCGTAGGTCCGCGGGGCGCCGAGGATCTCGAGGTTCGAGGTCTTGCAGCTCCCGCCCACAAGCGGGACGCGAAACCCGCAATCGAGCAGCTGATACCACTCTTTCAGAAGGGGTTCTTGTTCCAGTTCCGCATCGACCCGCGGGTTCTCGAAGCCGTCCAGTTGCAGAGCGTCCACCCTTCCCGAGATCAGGTCGGCGAGGAGTTCGCCGTGAGGGTAACCCGGGGACTGCCCGAAGAAGTTGTCTCCGATCACGAGGCCGCCCTTGCGGTGGCACTGATCGCACCAGTCCGCCAGCGTCCAGTTGTCGAGGCTGTCCGGCCCGCCGGCCGTCAGGGGGTAGACGACGCGGTGACAGTTGAGGAGAAGGAGTCGGCCCAGGGTTTCGTGCAGGTTCATGGTGTTGACCACCACCATGTGGCCGGGCCGCTCCAGGGCCGGGTTCTGGCCGCTGAAGGCCAGGAGGTTGGGGATCGCGCGGTAATTGACCCGATGTACCCCGTGCAGCACGCAGTCCCAGGCGAGCAGGTTCACGACCGCCACATCCGCCGCCGCCGCCTCCAGCAAGGCCGCGTGAGGCGTGAGGAAATGGCAGCGGGTGTCGCCCGAGTACCAGCCCTCCGCGCGCAGGTCTACCCACCGCTCGATCGTGAACCGCAGCGCGAGCTTGCCCGGGACCCGAGTCACCTCCGCGCGGACGGGCCGGTACTCGGGGCCCTTGTCGATGGCGACCGAGATGCGGCCCGCGGGGAGGCCGATCTCACAGGTGCCGTCGATGTAGGCGTGGGCTTCCCCGCCGAGGAGAACGTTTCCGCCGACATCCTCCGCCATGTCGGTCGCGAAGTCGGTGAGGCGCCCGAACGGGGCGTAGTAGTTGCCCTCGGCGTCGGTGAAGCGCACGCGCACCGGCGTCGGCTTGCCCGTCGCCGCATCGCTCACGCGGACGTGAACCGTTTGCAGTTTCGCGCTCACTGGTACTTCGCCCCGACCTGGTCGAGCACCTTCTTCAGCGCCGCCGCCGCCTTCGGGAACAGGTCCGGCCCCGTCACGCCGCCCGTCGGGCCGCCGCCGAGCAAATGCGGCTCCAACGTCGCGAAGCCGTCGTAGTTCATCGCGACGGCGTCGGCCAGCACCTCGGGGATGCGGCCCTCGCCCTCGCCGGCGACGCGCCCGTGCTGCTCGCCCTTGACCCAATCCTTGATGTGGAAGTGAACCGTCCACGGCTTCGTCAGCTGCCAGCCCTGCCACGGGTCGTAGCCGCAGAAGACGTAGTTCGCCGGGTCGTACACCGCCGCGAAGTACGGCCCGCTCAACTGCTCCGTGACCGTCTCCATCAGGTCCTTGACGCGCTCCGGGTCGTCGCCGTAGATGCGGTGCTCGTTCTCGTGCAGCAGCCGCACGCCCGCCTTCTCCGCGAGCTTGAGCTTGTCCCACATGCGGTCGAGCACGTCGCGGCGCCAGTCGTCCCAGTCGCCGTGTTCGGTCTTGTAGTAGCTGAAAATGCGCATGTTCGTCGTGCCGAAGACGCGGCACAGGTCGAGGGCGCGGCGGAAGCGCTGCAGGTGCGGCGCGAACGGCTGGTCGATGGGGATCTTGCCGATTGGCGAGCCGAGGGCGCTGAGCGTGATGCCGTGGCGGTCCAGCAGCGACTTCAGCTCCTGCACCTGCAGGTCGGTCAGGTCGAGGACATTCGTTCTGAGGATGGAGCGCAGCTCGATGTGGCGGA
>JBBRPS010000290.1:0-11551 GCA_038227745.1 Gemmatales bacterium
GAACGGCAGACCAACCTTGGACGTGAGGTGCATGCCACACGGCACACGCCGGAACAATCCCAGGATCTGCTGCAATTGGGGTTCCCAATGCCGGCAGAACAGTTGGCCCACGTGTTAGCACCACTCCCGCTCGGCTGACGCTCGAAGCCAAAGCGAAGACTGGGAGCCTCAGACACAGGGGTGCGGAAAATGGGCCTAGTGCTTCCAGGAATTTGGCCAACCACTCGGGATGGGCGGGCCAGGCTGGGGCGGTAACCAGGTTGCCGTCCACATAAGCCTGGTCTATTTTCACATCGGTCCACTTGCCTCCCGCGCTTGTCACATCCGGCTTGAGAGCGGGGTACGCCGTGCAACGCTTCCCTTCGAGCACCCCAGCCGCGGCCAGTAACTGGGCCCCGTGGCAGATCGCCGCAATGGGCTTGTTGGCCAGTGCGAAGTGGCGCACGACCTGCAGCACCTTGTCGTTGAGACGGAGGTATTCCGGGGCGCGCCCGCCGGGAATGACCAGGGCATCGTATTCCTCGGCACGCACTTCCGCGAAAGTGGCGTTCAGGGTAAAGTTGTGGCCCGGCTTCTCGCTGTAGGTTTGGTCGCCCCCGAACTCATGGACCGCCGTCCGTACTTGCTCCCCCGCTTTCTTGTCCGGACAGACCGCGTGGACCGTGTGTCCCACCATCAGCAGTGCCTGAAAAGGCACCATCGCTTCGTAGTCTTCCACATAGTCGCCGACGAGCATTAGGATTTTCCTGGCAGGCATGTTCCATTCCTTTCAGCTTGATTGGTCAGTCTGGCGCAGTCAGCCGCTTCACAGCGCCCAGCACTGACTGCTGGCGAACACAACTCGCCGCACGCTTCTTGTGGCGAAGGGCCGGCCCGGCGAAACCCTTCGCGCGCCGTAGCTGCCGAGACGCCGGCGTTGACAGCGGCAACGATGCCGACCAGGGCGTTCAGCACAACATCGTTTATGCCGGCCTCGCGCGCTTTTTCGATCCGGCCGCGCGTGCAGACCTGACAGCCGCGCGTCATGGTCACGGCAAGGCCGATCAGGTGCTTCTCGCGCTCGGTCAAGAGCGAGGTTTCGTGGGTCTTCCGCAAATACTCCAGCACCGACGTACCATCGTAAGGCATGGGTGGACTCCTTTTGGTTTCTCGAATTAAGGGACAATCTCCGCACAACTCTTTCCCTGGGGCGATGCCTCGACAGCAATTTACTGCGCGCGCTCACTGGAAACAAAGGGTAGGGGCGGGTTTCAAACCCGCCCCTACCAAGGCGCGCTCAATCACCCAGGTCGAACGGTTTGCCGAGCATCTTCTTCCACTGCTTTTGCTGCGCGTCGCTCAGAATCGCCTCGATCCTGCGCTCGTGTTCCCGGCGAATCTTCATGATTTTCGGCTTGATCTCCTGCGGATTGCCGCCGGACTGGGCCTCTTTCATCAGAGGTGCGATCTTCTTTTGCATTTCCTGAACGACGCCCATGAACTGCTTCCGTTGCTCGTCCGTGATTTTCAGTTCTTTCCCGATATCGGGCCGGCCCAGGAGGTTCAACGGTCCTTCTTGCTGCAGTTCCAGTTGCTGGAGCCGCTTGAGCTGCTCCGCCTTCAGGGTCTCCTTGAGGAACGGCGCCAGTTTTTCTTGGGACTTCTGGCGATGGGACTTCAGCTCCTTTTCCCGCTCCTCGGGTTTCGCATCCTTGATCTTCTCGAAGACTTTCATGGTTTCCTGACCGTAGTCGGGCAATTTCTCCAGCAGGTTTTTCTTCTGGTCGTCCGAGAGCTTCAGCTCCTCCTGTACCTTGTCGCAGAAAACCAGGAAGGGGCCGCCGCCGAGTGCCTCGACCAATTGCTTCCGGGCCTCGTCCGGGATTTCCTGGGCGGAGGCCACGCTGCTGGAGACGAGGCCGAGGAACAAGAACGAACTCAACGCCAATGCCGCCGTCTTCATGGGAATTGCTCCTTTCTTTCGCCCATCTGCGATGGGCGGGTAACTAAGGGTTCATTTGGGCGCTTTGTCCGCGGCAACCGGCGCGCCGATGATTCCGAAGCGAACCCCGCACTCCATATCGATGGGGTGCCCTCCCAGCAGCGACGCCACCTTGATCTCGTCCTTGCCGCGCGCCGACTGGAACTTGAGTTTCTCCGCGCCGCTCGCGGACAGCACCAGCCGGGTCATGCGGTTCTCGTCCATCTCGATGAAGCCGTGCCACTTCAGCTTGACCGCGTGCATGTCGCCCGGTCCGCCATTTGCCATCTTGGCGTCGATGAAGACTTCCGACTCACCCTCCACGCGCCATAACGTCGGTCCCTTGCCAGTCCCGACCTCCGTCGCCGCGAAGTTGCACTTCTTCAATTCGCCTTTGCTGCGGCCGGGATTGTCGAGGGGCTGCACGTCCAGCACACCCATATAAGCTTGCTTGACCCACTGGCGCGTGAGCTCGATTGGGAGCTTGACCGGGCCTTTCCCGGCGTCGGCGAGAGCCTTGGCCAGGTTCTCCTGCGTCGGGACATCGATGTTAAACCGATCCTCGATGTAGTTTTCCTGCCGCATGGTGTCCGCCACCGGCTTGGCGTCTTTGTCGAGCGCCCGGCCGAAGACGAGGGCCAGGACCGTGCCCCTGCGTAACGGCGGAGTGCCGGGGCAATGTTTTCCAGCGGCATGGTGTTCGGGGACCGGCAAGATCTTGCCGTTGTCCTCTATGTCCTTCAGCTTGTAGCTCGGATACTTCATGTACCGCTGGGCCGCGAATGGTTTCTTGGCATCGGGGTACTCGGCAAATCGCTTAGCCGCGTGGTCGAGAAAGGCGAGCACGCTCTTGTCGTCGTCGAACATCACGGCCCAGGCGAGCACCTTGCCAGCCGAGTTGACGGCGCAGATCCCCTGGGGGACGACCTTGGACCGGCCGATCTCTCGGTAGATCCGGCCTTCGTCGTCATTCGGCGGGTTATTGACCAGGCCGGCCTTGAGAGCCACGGGCACGAAATCCGCATTCACTCGACGGATGACGTCGGGATTGGAGAAGACCGCTTCACGAGCGGCGCCCGCGAATACTCAGCAACGGGCGTCGTCGATGGGCCGGTCGATGAAGACCCAGAGCAAGGCAGGCTTCTTCTTCTCGCGCGACTCCTTGAGCCCTTCGAGTAAACAGCTCTTCCAGGCAATCTCGCGCCAGGCGACCTTGGCCACTTTCAGGGCTTCGATCTCCGCCTGCAACGCATCGGGCGTCGGCGCTTTCTTCGCCGGGCTCGTCGCTTCTTGAGCCCAGGCGACGGCGGCGAACAGCAGCGCCACGCTCGCCGCCACGGTGACTCGATTCATGGTCAGATCTCCTTTCGAGATGGACCTACAGTGGAACCTCGCCCCCGTTCGAGGCGGGAGCGAGGATGTTTGCCAGACACCGAATCGGTTCCTGACACCTTTGATTCATTTCCGTTGCAGCAGGATCTGCACATCGTACGGCTTGCCGATCATCGCCACCCAGCCGGGACAGTGCTTACCTCAAGGGAACAACAAAATACGCAGGTCGAACGGTTTGCCGTTCATCTCCTGCCACTGCTTTTTCTGCGCGTCGCTCAGGAGGGCCTCGAACTTTCCTTGGTAATCCTGGCGAAGCTTCATCGCTTGGGGCCGGATTTCCTCCAGCTTAACGCCTGACTTGGCCTTTTTCGTCAGCGATCCGATCCCCTTTTTCATATCCTGAACGAGGCCCCTGAGCTGCTTCAGTTGCTCGTCCGTGATTTTCAGTTCTTTCACCATCTCGGGGAAGGTCAGGGCCACCGGTCCTTCATGCTGTAGTTCCAGTTGCTGGAACCTCTTGTACTGCTCCGCGTTCAGGGTCTCCTTCAGGAGCGCGTCCATTTTTTCGACGTACTTCTGGCTATAGGACCGCCACTCCTTTGTCCGCTCCTCGCCCTTTAGGTCCTTGAGCTTCTCTTTGACCTTCTCGGTTCCCAGAGTGAATTCGGGCAACTTCTCCCGCAGCTTTCGCTTCTGGTCGTCCGAGAGCTTCAACTCCTCCTGCACCTTGACGCGGTAGACATGATGATCACCGAGCGCGTGCAGCATGCGCTTGCGGGCCCCCTCCGGGATTTCTTGGGTTGCACCATTCGGCGCTTCCCCAGCCCATGCGATGGCGGCGAACAGCAGCGCCACGCTCCCAGCGGTTGTCACTCTCTTCATGGTCAGTTCTCCTTTCGAGATAGAATTGTTGTGGAACCTCGCCCCCGTTCGAGGCGGGAGCGAGGATGTTTGCCAAGTCTCACTTTCGATCTTTCCCTTTGTCAGCGGCGACCGGTTCGCCGATGATTCCGTAGCGCACGCCGCAGTCCATGTTGATGTAACGGCCCGCGGTGAGGAACTTTACCTCGTCGTGAATCTTCATCGCTGCTTTCAAGCCTTCCGATCCATATTGAAATTTCTCCGTGCCGCGGGCAGCCAGCAGGAAGCGCTTCATGTGCTTGCCGTCCATCTCGATGAAACCCTCCCAGGCCAGCTTCACTTCATTCCTGAAGCCAAAGCCGCCTCCAGACCCCCCCTTGCCGACGACCTCCGTCTTCCCTTCGACGCGCCACAGGGACGTGGAGCCTTTAACCCTTTGCGCCGAGAACTCGCACTGTTTCACGTCGCTGACGACAGCGGCTACGCTCACCTTCGACATGGGGCCGGCGTCCTTGTTGCCCAGGAACGCGTGCGCCATGCACAACCGGGCGAGATCGTCCGGGAGCTTAATGCGGCCCGCGTCCCCATTCGCCAGCGCCTTCGCCAGCTTCTCCTGCATGGCGACCGACACCTCGAAACGGTCCAACGCGAAGTCCTCCTGGTTCACCATGCGGGCGGATAGCTTCCCATCCTTGTCGAGCGCCCGACCGATGACCTTGGCCACGACGGTCCCGCGCGGCAAGTCCACCCAGCCGGGACAGTGCTTGCCTTCCGCATGCCGTTCGGCGATGGGCTGAGGCTTGGCCTCATCTTTCATGTCCTCCCGCCTGTCGCTGGGGAAGCGAAAGTAGCGCTCGGTCATGATGGCCTGCTTGCCGTCGGGATGGTCGCGAAATCGCTTGAGGCCGCGGTCAAGGAAGTCAAGGACGTCCTTGTTCTTGTCGTACATGGTGACCCAGGCGAAGACCTGCCCGCTCGAATTGAGCACGCAGGTTCCTTGGTAATCGACCTTGGAACGATAGATCGATTGGAGCACCTTGCCTTCGTCATCTTCCGGCCGTGCGTATTTACCCTGCATACTGAGTATACCCAGCATGCTGATGGAGACCGGCACGAAATCGGCATTGATGCGGCGAATGACATCAGGATTCGAGAAAACCGCCTCACGGACGGCGCCCGCGCACACTCAGCAGCGGCCGTCGAGCGCTTCCCCAGGGCCGATGACCCAGAGCAGGACCGGCTTCTTCTTCGCGCGCGACTCTTTCAACCCTTCCAACAGACAGGTCTTCCACTGGATCTCGCGCCAGGCGAGCTTGGCGGGCCTCAGTCCTTCGATCTCGGTCTTCAATGCCTCGGGCGTCGTCGTCTTCTTCGCCGGACTCGTCACTTCCTGAGCCCAGGCGATGCCGGCGCACAGCAGCGCCACGCTCCCAATCACCGCCAACTTTCTCATGGTCGTTTCCCCTTTCTTGAAGAACCCACAATGTCACCGCGACCCGCGCCGCAGGGGGATCGAGACCCTGTCCCGGTGCTTCCCCATCCTTACAAAACCGATCATACGGTCTGTTTTGCAGACATAAAAAACTCGGTTAAGAGCTGACAGCCCCCAGGGACTGCCGCAGATGCTCTTTCAGGTAGTCGAAGTGGCAGGTCATCATCTGCTTGTCCTGTTGCGTGCGGGTGAGCATGATCGAGCCTTCGATGATAGCCACGATGTAACGGGCCAACGCCCAGGTGTCCACACCCGACCCCCAACCAGACATCTGTACGGCGGCATCGAGGTGTGGCTTGAATTCCAAGGCCATCTCGTCGAAGCACTCCGCGAGCCGCCGCCGAAACCCGTCGTGCGTATCGCTGAGCGCCGTGCTGAGGTTGCCGATGATGCAACCGCCCTGGCGTTGCTCTCGTTGGCTGACCATCTCCTGAATGGCATCCAGCCGCCGGAACACCCGCCTTAGCGGGTCGTCATCCTGGGACGGTGGCAGCCGCCGCTCGATCTCGTCCAGTGACTTACGGCGCTTCTCCATATGCCGGTCAAGAACCGCGAAGCCGAGATCCTCTTTGCCGCCAAAGTGATGGAAGAACGCGCCCGTCGTCACCGCCGCGGCGCTGTGGATTTCTTCCAGTTTGGTATCGTGGTAGCCCTTCAGCGCAAACAGCCGAGCCGCCTCAGCGAGGATTCGGTCTCGTGTCACCAGTGCCCGGGGTTGCTTGACGTCTTTCATGGCCCGTCCATAAGAAACAGAGTAGTCTGTTTGTTATACTAACCGCAACAAACAGCCTTGTCAAGAGAAGTTTTGGTGGGGTGTGGCAAATCTTTCGGGAGCGCCTAATTCCTCGGGGGATCACCGACCGAGCAATAAGGAGTTACGTCGATTCCACGCCCCACTCCCCTCGGTCCCCACAAAACCGATCAGCCGATCTGCCTGGTAGGGGCGGGTTTGAAACCCGCCCCTACCAAGGCGCGCTCAATCACCCAGGTCGAACGGTTTGCCGAGCATCTTCTTCCACTGCTTTTTCTGCGCGTCGCTCAGAATCGCCTCGATCCTGCGCTCATGCACCTGGCGAATCTTCATGACCTTGGGGTGGATCTTCTCCGGGTTGCCGCCCGATTCCGCCTCCTTGATCAGAGGTTGGATCTTTTTGTGCATCTCCTGGTCCGCCTCCATGAACTTTTTCCGTTGTTTATTCGTGATCTTCAGTTTGGTGAAAGCCTCGTGCTGGCCCAGCAAGGCAAAGGCCCCTGCCTGCTGCAGTTGCACTTGCAGGAGCCGTTCCTGTTGCTTGGCGTCCAGAAGGTCCTTCAGAAGCGCCGACAATGTCTCGTGGGACTTCTGGCGATGCTTCTGCATGGCCTTTCCCCGCTCCGCGGGCTTCAGGTCCTTGATCTTCTCGAAGACTTTCATGGTTTCCTGAACGTGATCGGGAAACTTCTCCTTCAATTTTTGCTTCTGGTCGTCCGAGAGCTTCAACTCCTCAGGCACAGAGGGATCGAAGACGATGAAAGGACGTTCGGCCCAGGCGATTCCGGCGGCAGCCAGCAACAGGAAGGCGGTGATGGTGAGGGACCTGAGTTTCATGGGTGTCTCCTTTTCGGTTATGGGTCGATTTCGAGCTATCGGCTATCAGCCCTCAGCTATTAGCCATACCAATGCCCAGTCTGGCTGATAGCTGACGGCTGATAGCTGACGGCTGCGGCTAGTCCACAAACATCAATTCATTCGACATCAAGAGTACCTGAGCATAGCGTTTCCAGGGAGTCAGGCGCTTTCCCTTGGTCGAGTCGTTGGGATCAGGGGCGGCATTCTTGGACCGGGCTTCGATGAAACGGAGCCCGAGCTTGACTTCCTCCACGCTGGGATCGCGTTGATAAATCAGCTGATACAGGCGACGAATCCGCGCTCCTCCAACCTCCAGTTTTTTGAACTCCGGACGTTCAAGCATCTTGGCGGCCTGTTCCATCACGAAGGCACTGTTCAGGAAGAACAACGCTTGTTGCGGAACGGTGGTGTCGAAACGCTGGGCGTTGGTCGTGTCCGGATCGGCGAAATCGAACATCCGCAACAAACCTGGCAGGTTCTGGCGATCGATGAACCCATAAACCGTCCGGCGCGCGACCGTGGGTTGTTTGATTAGGTCCACCGGCCGGCCGCCGAGAGATCGATCAAGGTTTCCCGCCACGAGCAGCAGAGTATCCCGCATCGATTCGAAGTCGAGGCGGCGGCGGTTCATCTTCGCCAGGAGGCGGTTATCCGGGTCGAGCTTCTCATTACGGAGCTTATCGTCGCTCTGCTGCTGATACACGCTGGAGAGCATCAACAAGCGGTGCAATTTCTTCAACGACCAGCCGTCTTCCATGAAACGCCACGCGAGGTAGTTCAGTAATTCGGGATGGCTGGGGGGATCGGAGCGCAGGCCGAAATCATTGGGAGTCGTCACGAGGCCGGCGCCGAAATGGTGCAGCCAGACACGGTTGACCATTACGCGGGCAGTCAGCGGGTTGTCGCGGTTGGCAATGGCTTGGGCCAGTTCCAGCCGGCCGCTGCCCTTGGTGAACGGCTTGCGCATTTCACCCGTCAGAATCGCGAGAAACTGCCGGGGCGCATCCTCGCCCAAGTTGTTGGGATTGCCGCGGAGGAAGACCCGGCTGTTCTTGGGATTCGGACTGTCCAAGAGCACCATGGCCCGGGGCGGGGAGCCCGGGTGACTGGCTTCCAGCTTGCCCTTTTCCTTGGTCAGTTGCAGCTTGCGGACAAATGCCTGCTTGACGGGCGCGTTCCCGAGTTCTTGCAACTGGTCGTCGAGTCGCTTTCGCTTCGCAAGATAGTCCGCGTACTCCTTCGCGTCAGGCGTGACGCCCAAAAGGGGTGGTTGTTCCGGTTCGGTGGAACTGGCGAAAACGCCGTGGAGCGAGTAATAATCCCGCGTCGGGATCGGATCGAATTTATGGTCGTGGCAACGAGCGCAGGAAACGGTCAGCGCCATGGCGCCTTGGGTGACGACGTCGATGCGGTCGGCGATGGTGTCGTTCGCGTCGTTCAGGAAACGCCGGCCTACCGTGATAAAACCCAGGGCCGCCAGCGGCTTCTTGTCCGCGCCCAACTCCAACTGGTCCGCCGCGATTTGCTCGAGAAGGAATCGATCGTGGGGAAGATCTTCGTTGAAAGCGCGGATCACGTAGTCCCGGTAGGTAAAGGCGTTGGGGAAAATCGGGTTCCCTTGCGTGTCCCCCTTGGTATCGGCGTACCGGGCCACATCCAACCAGTGCCGTCCCCAGCGCTCGCCGTAATGCGGGGAGGCCAGCAAGCGATCCACTACCTTCGCAAATGCGTTCGGGGAATTATCCGCCAGAAAGGCCGCCACCTGCTCCGGCGTCGGCGGCAGACCGATGAGGTCGTAGCTGGCCCGGCGAATCAGGGTGCGCTTGTCCGCCGGGGGCGCCGGGACCATTTTCTGGGATTCCAGCTTGGCCAGGATGAACGCATCGACCGGCGATTGCACCCACGAGCCGTACTTGACCGCCGGCGCCGCGGGTTGCTTGACCGGCTGAAACGCCCAGTGCGCGCGGTCCTGGTCGGTGATCGGCTTCGCGTCGCGTTTGACTTTCGGGGTCGTTTTGTCCGCGCCTGGCCAGGGCGCGCCCATCTTGACCCACTGCGTCAGGTCGGCGATCTGCGCCTGGGGCAGCTTCATCGAAGGGGGCATCATCAACTTGCCGCCCTGGTGCTGGATGGCCTGGATGAGCAGGCTCTTGTCGGGATCGCCGGGGACGATGGCCGGCCCCTGGTCGCCGCCGGTCAAGAGCCCGGCCCGCGAATCCAGCCTGAAGTTGCCCTTGTGCTTGCCGTTGCCGTGACACTTGAAGCAGTTGTCAACCAGGATGGGCCGGACCTTGTTTTCGAAGAACTCCACTCCCTCTGCCTGGGACGCGGAAGGAGCCGCTGGGAGTTGCGGACCCGGCGCGCCCAGTAACCCCAGCGCGATTCCCAACCATCCAAGTCCTGCCAGACACGAACCTTTGACGGCGTTCATACTCAGGTCCTTTCATTGGAAAGTTCAGGCAATGAGCTCATTGACCACTCGTCCATACACGTCGGTGAGACGAAAACCCCGGCCGCCCGTTGTTTCGGTATTGCCATGAACTCGTCCTCGTTTCAGGCGATCGACCGTTCGCCGCCTTTGGGTCGCGGCTCCCTACTCCTGCTTCGCCGCCAAAGAAGCGCAAATCAGTTCTTTGCCGTTGCGGGCAAAGATGTGACGGTTGGCATATGCCGGCGGGGGCCAAGCGACCTTCCTCCCCGCGAATGGGAAAGTTGGTTCCAGCACGGCGACGCGGCTGATTTCCTTGTAACCCTGGGAAGTGAGCTGGGCGCGAATCAACTCCCCCTTGTCCGTGTAAAGCAATACGGAATCGGCGTTCGGAGTCAGATGGATGCTCGCCCCACTTTTCAGGTCGGTCACCTTGGCCGACTTCCAAACCTGCTTGCCGGTGCTTGCTTCAAGGCAGACCAATTCGCCCGACGGATTGGCGGAGAACAGATGTTCGCCGTGGAAAAGCGCGGTCGACGTTTTACTCAAAATTCTGAGGGAGAGTGCCTTCGAGTCCGGCCACAGCACCTCGGCGGCGGGTTTGTCGGGGTTCAGTTGGAACATCAAGCCGCCGATCAGCAACCGATCTTTGTGAAAGACCGGAGTGGCAACTGCATGATCGGCCCCGGTGAGGAGCTTCTGCCGCCAGAACGTCTTGCCCACCGCCGGGTCCAACGAAGTCACCGATTTGCCCGTCCAGACAACGAGTTGTTTTTTCCCTCCAGAGAAAATGACGATGGGCGAGCTATTGGTCATCGGTTCATCGAGAGCTTTCCAAACCTCCTTGCCGGTGTCCTTGTGTAAAGCGACGACGCAGGCGCCCGGCTTCCCGCCGATGAAAAGGATCAAGAGGTCGCCGTCAATCAACGGGGACGGCGTGCCCGAGCCCGGGGCGGACCCAGCCTGGTAATCTTTATTCAGATCCTTTTGCCAAAGGACTTCACCCTTGCGGGCATCGAGGCAAAAGAGGGGCCCAAGCCTACCCAACACATAAACCTTGCCATCCTGGACGATCGGTGTCGCAATCGGACCGAATTCCTGTTTCGGGTCGAAGGCCCACTCTTCATAGGTGACTTCATAGGCGTGGGTCCAAAGCGCCTTGCCGGTCGCCTCGTCAAAACAGTGGATGCGTTCCTTGGCCTTGGGTTTCACTAGCTCGGAGTCGACAAGGTAGACCCGGCCTTGGGCGACTACCGGGCTCGAATATCCTCCCCCGACGGGAACACGCCAACGGACCGTCAAGCCCTTGGCTGGAAACGTTTCGAGAAGGCCGGTTTCACGCCCCACGCCTTCGCGGTTCGGCCCGCGCCACTGCGGCCAATCGTCCGCACGGCCGGAGGCGGCCAGTATGCAAAGGAGGATGACCACTGATGGGTGAGTGAGCTTCAGCATGGTTCCCCCCGCGGCTAACCTCAGCGCGATTCCAAACCATCCAAGCCTTGCCAGACACGAACCTTTGACGGCGTTCATACTCAGGCCCTTTCATTGGCAAGTTCAGGCAATGAGATCATTGACCACTCGTCCATACACGTCGGTGAGACGAAAATCCCGGCCGGCATGGCGGAAGGTCAGCCGCTCGTGGTCAAAACCAAGCAGATGCAGGATCGTGGCGTGCAGGTCGTGAACGTGGACCTTGTTTTCGACCGCCTGGAAGCCGAATTCATCGGTGGCGCCATGCACGTAACCGCCTTTGACGCCGCCGCCGGCCAGCCACATGGTGAAGCCATGATGATTGTGGTCACGCCCATTGCCTTGCGTGTTGTTGGCGAGGCCCATCACCAGTTCCACGGTCGGCGTGCGGCCGAACTC
>JBBRPS010000291.1:0-11538 GCA_038227745.1 Gemmatales bacterium
CGGAACCCCGGGCGTCCCGACCGGAACCCCGGGCGTCCCGACCGGAACCCCGGGCGTCCCGACCGGAACCCCGGGCGTCCCGACCGGAACCCCGGGCGTCCCGACCGGAACCCCGGGCGTCCCGACCGGAACCCCGGGCGTCCCGACCGGAACCCCAGGCGTCCCGACCGGAACCCCGAATCGACCAAGGCGGACACCATGAACCCGTTACAGACTCGTCTGGCTGAGCTGCGCCGCCGACTGCGGCGGGTCGTGACGTTCCGGGGAGGCTGCTGGGCCTTCACCGCACTGGTCGGCTCGCTGGCCCTGGCCTGCCTGATCGACCAGTTCGTCCACGTGCGGCTGCACGGCGACCTGCCTGCCCTCATCCGGGCCGTCTTCCTCGTCGCGACACTCGGCGGCACCGCTTTCGTCGCCTACCGCTTCCTGCTCCGCCCCATGTGGGCGCGCACCGATGACCTGTCGCTGGCCCTGCGCGTCGAGCAGGAGTACCCGATCCTCAACGACGCCCTTGCCAGCACGGTGCAGTTCCTCGAACAGGCGGGCCCCTCCCCCGGTGTCTCCGCGACGCTGCAGCGCGAGGCCGTCGGCCGTGCCCTGCGCCTGGCCCAGGGCTGCGACTTCAACAAGGCGGTGGACACGCGCGGCGTCGGCCCCGCCTTCCTCGCCCTCGTCGCCGCGGGCGCCCTCGTCGTGCCGCTGCTGCTGTGGAACCCCGGCCTGGCGGCGACCTCACTGGCCCGGCTGGCCGACCCGTTCGGCGGCCACCGCTGGCCCGGCGATGGCCAGCAGACCTTCCTCACCGTCCAGTTCCCGCACCGCATCGGCTACGGCCAGAAGTTCGTCATCCGCGGCAAGGTGACCGGCGTCCTGCCCGACAAGGCCGCCATCGAGTTCCAGGGCCTGTCGCCCTCGCCGCAACTGTTCAAGATCGAGAAGAGCAAGGACTTCAGCGGCGGCGTCCTCACCGCGCCCATCGACATGACGCAGCAGCGGCGCGACTTCAAGTTCCGCGTCCGCGCCGGCGACGCCGTCGCGCCGCCCGAGGACGGCAAGTGGCACACCGTCGAACTGCGCCACCCGCCCAGCCTGGTGCCGCTCGAAGGCAAGCCCTCGCCCCAGGTCGTGCTGACCTACCCGAGGTACACCGATCTGGAATCGCCGCACAGGCTCTCGCCGGGCACCGGCAACATCCAGGGCGTGGCCGGCACCTACGTCCAGATGCGCGCCGCCACCGACCGGCCGATCACGCGCGTGTGGGTCGAGCACCGGCCCGTCGCCCCATTGGTCACCGAGGCGAGCTACCTGGCACCTCTCGGCGCGACGAACACCGTCCAGGCCCTCGCCCTGAGCGCCGGCGGCCACGCCGTCTGGGGCAAGACTTACGGCACCATCAAGCCGGACAGCAAGGACAAGGAGTTCTCGCTCAACTTCCTGCCGTGGACGCTGGGCACGTACATGCTGGTACTGGAGGACGCGGAGGGGCTGGCTCGCGCTTACGAGTTCGACGAGCACATCAAGGCCGACCCGGTGCCGACCGTGGCGATCCTGCGGCCCTCCGCCAGCCAGAGCGTCCTGGTTAACGCCGAGCTGACCGTGCAGGTGCTCGCCGAGGACGACGTCTACGCCGTGCGCTCGGTCTACCTGGAGTTCCGCCACAAGGGCAAGGACGGGCAGTTCCTCGACGCCGCGCCGCGGCGCGTGCCGATCTACGACCACGAGAGCGCCGGGGCCGCCATCCCGCAGATCATGGCCGCCCTGTCCGGCGTGCCGCTGTCCCTGCCGGGGCCGGCACTGCGGCTGCGGCCGAGGCGGCTGCAGGTGGCGACGCGCTGGTCGCTGGCCGGCCTGGTCGAGGAGGGCGACACGCTGCTGGTACAGGCGTGCGCCCACGACTTCAACGACGTGGCCGCGTTCAACGTCCCCGGCCGCAGCCCGGTCCTGGAACTGCGCGTCGTCGGCAAGCCGGCCCTCATGGCCCAGGTGGACGACGCCCAGGCGAAGGTGGAGCAGGAGCTGGTCCGCCTGCGCGAGGCGCAGGAGAAGGCGATCAAGAAGGTGGTCGGCGCCGAGCAGCAGTGGCGCGCCACCGGCAAGCTGCGGCCCGAGGACGTCGTCGAGGTCGCCGAGGCCGAGCAGATCCAGAAGCAGATCCAGGAGCGCATTGGCCTGAAGCCGGACGAGGGCCTGCGCGGCGAGCTGTCGCGGTTGCAGGAGCAGCTGCGCGACAACAAGGTGCCGCCCACGGCCGCCGAGGAACGCCTCAAGGCGATGAAGGACGAGCTGGACCGGCTGGCGCGCGAGCACCTGCCGGAGATCGAGCCGCGCCTGACCACGGCCCGCCGTGAGCTGGAGAACAAGGACAAGGCGCGGTTGCCCTCGCCCAAGACCAAGGGCGACCTGGGCAAGGCCCGCGCCCACCAGGAAGAGGTCAAGCAGTCGCTCGACGAACTGGTCAAGTTCATGAAGAACTGGGCCGACGTGCAGCAGATGCGTGGCGAGTTGCGGAACATCCTCGAGGAGCAGCGGCAGCTGCAGAAGGACGCCGAGCAGCTCGAGCTGAACACGCGCAAGCGGAACCCGAAGGACAAACTGCCGCCCGAGGCCGAAGCCGAGCGCCGCCGCCTCGCCGCCCTGCAGAACCGCCTGGCCGAGCGCACGCAGGAACTGCTGAAGAAGCTGGAGAGAGCCGCCGAGGAGCGGGCGCTCAAGGACCCGCGCGCCGCCGAGATGATGCAGAAGGCGGCGGAGCTGGGCGGCGACGACCCGCAGAAGGGCAACATGCTCGTGCCCGAAATGCGCGACACCGCCAAGATGCTCCACGACCCCAACGGCGAGCGCAAGAAGCCGGAGATCAACCGGGCCATCGCCCAGCAGGGCGAGAGCGCCAAGACGCTGCAGCAGATGCTCGACGCCATGGCCGAGGGTCGCGACGCCGAGGTCGAGCGCCTGCTCAAGAAACAGCAGCAGCAGGGGGACGGCCTGAAGAAGCTCGCCGACGACCTGGAGCGCCTCCAGAAAAAGGTGAAGGCCGCGAAAGAGCTGAAGGACCCCAACGAGCGCAAGAAGGCGCTGCAGGATCTCGCCGAGGAGCAGCGCCGCCTGCAGGAGGAGGCCGAGAAGAAGGCCCGCGAGCTGGCCCGCTTGCAGGCGCCGCAGGCCGGCAAGGCCCTCGACCAGGCCGGCCAGAAAATGGAGCGCGCCGCCAAGCAGCTCGACGACGGCATGGATCCGGACGAGGACATGAAGGAGGCGTTCGACCAGATCAAGGAGGCGCAGAAGGAACTCGACCAGGCGCAGGCCCAGACCGAGGAAGAGCTGGCGCGCGAGCAGCTCGCGCGCATCGCCGATCGCATCAAGGGCCTGAAGGAGCGGCAGGACGCGGCGATCGCCGAATCGGCGCGCATCCACAAGTCGATGTTGCAGAACAGCAAGTGGTCGCGGGCGCTCATCATCAGCCTGGGCGACCAGGCCGAGAGCCAGAAGCTGCTCGCCAAGGAGACGGCGAGCCTCAAGGAGAAACTCAAGGGGGCGCTCGTCTTCGAGCTGATCATGGAGAAGACGGTCAAGGCGATGGAGAAGGCGTCCGCGAAGATGAAGGAGCGCAAGGACAAGGCAGTCCTGCGGCAAGGCCCCGAGGCGCTGGAGAAGGAAGAACTGGTCGACGAGAACAAGGCGGACAAGCTGACGCAGAAGTCTCAGCAGGAGGCGAGCCGCCGGCTGCAGCGCTTGATGGATGCGGTCAAGCCCGAGCCGGGGGTCGCCCAAAAGCCGAAGAAGGACGATAAGAAGCAGGACGAGAAGCAGCCGGAGGGGCAGGCGAAGAAGAGCAAGGGCATTCAGGGGGACGGCATCCCGCCGCTGGCGCAGCTCAAGGCGCTGCGCGGCGAGCAGCAGGAGGTCAACGAGCGCACCCGCGAGTTCGCCCAGGAGCACCCCAACGTGGACAACCTGCCCGAGCCGGAGCGCGCCGAGCTGGAGGGCATTCGCCAGGACCAGGAGCGCCTGTTCGAGCTGTTCCAGAAGATGTCCGCGGCCGTCAACGGCCAGGGAGGTATGCAATGACCCGTTTCGCCGGACTGGTGTTGTTGACGTCCGCGCTCGCCGTCGCCACGCTGAACGCCGACGACGAGGTCAAGGGCAAGCCCGACCGCGAACCCAAGGCGAAGAAGGACATCCCCGACCTCGACCCCGAGAAGGGCAAGAAGGGGGACGAGGAGACCGAGGAGCAGAAGAAGGACCGCGAGCTGGTCGCGCGCATCGCTAGGAACATGGAAGGCTCGGAGAAGCGCCTTAGCAAAAATAACCCGCGCGAGGAGACGCAGCAGATCCAGCGCGACATCATCAAGGACCTGGACGAGCTGATCGAGAAGGCCAAGAAGAACCAGGACCAGGGCGGCGGCGGTGGTGGTGGCGGCGCTGCTGGTGGGGCTGCTGGTGGCGCCAAGGGTGCCAAGGGCGGCGGCCAGGCTCAAGGCGGCGGGCAAGCCCAGGGTGGAGGCCAGGGCGGCGGTGGCGGCAAGGCCCAGAGCAAGGGCGGCGGTAAGGGCGGCGAGGCCAAGCAAGGCCAGGGCAAAGGCGCGGGCAAGGGGGAGAAAGAGGGCAAGGGCGGCGGCCAGCAGGGGCAGAAGAAGGGCGCTGGCGGCAAGGGCGGCGAGGGCAAACAGGGCAGTCAGAAGCAGGGCGGCAAGGACGGCAAGAACGGCGGCGGCGACGGCACGGCGGGCAAGGCCAAGACCGACAACTCGAAGCGGAACCCGCTCGCCGATGTCTACCGCAACATCTGGGGAGAACTGCCGCTCCAGCGTCGCCTGGAGATGGACGAGTACGCCAAGGACCGCTTCATGACGAAGTATAGCAGGCTGCTGGAGCAGTATTACCGCACCATTTCGGAGCAGAATCGGCGCAAGAGTGACGAGTGATCTTAGCGTTTAGCCGCGGTTCGCAGAACCGCGTTCGGATGAAGTCGCACGCGGTTCTGCGAACCGCGGCTAAACGAGCGCTTTCCCGGATAGTTTTTGAGAGGAGAACCCAGCATGTGGACCCGTCGTGAGTTCGTGGTGCGCGGCCTGGGGATGGGCATCGGCCTGGCGGGCGGCGGCATGGCCCTGCGCGCCCTGAGCGACGAGGGCGTGCCCGACGGCAGCGCCTCGCGCGGCATGATCACTCGCCCCGCCCAGGACGCCATCGACATGGGCCTGGCCTACCTGGCACGCAACCAGCACGCCGACGGCTCGTTCGGCACCAACCAGCACCGCGGCAACGTGGCCATCACCAGCGTCGCCGGCCTGGCGCTGATGGCCGGCGGCCACCAGCCCGGCCGCGGCCGCTACGGCCAGGTCGTCCTGCGAGCGCTGCAATTCATTCTCGACCAGGAGCAGCGCGCCGACCGGCCGGGCTTCCTGCACAACCGCACTGCCATCATGCACGGCCCGATGTACGGCCACGGCTTCGGCACGCTCTTCCTCGCCGAGGTGTACGGCATGGTCCACAACCGCGAGCTGCGCGAGCGGCTGCGCGGCACCCTGGAGCGGGCCGTCCAGCTCATCATCAACACGCAGAACGCCGAGGGCGGCTGGCGCTACCAGCCGCAGCGCCAGGACGCCGACCTCTCCGTCACCATCTGCCAGATCATGGCCCTGCGCGCCGCCCGCAACGCCGGCATCTCCGTGCCGCGCTCCGTCGCGGACAACTGCACGAAATACGTCAAGGACTGCCAGGACCTGCGCGGCGACGGCGGCTTCCGCTACATGCGCCACGGCGGCCCAACGGGCTTCGCCCGCACCGCGGCCGGTGTCGTCGCGCTCTACAGCGCCGGCGTCTACAAGGGCCACTCGGTCGAGAAGGGCCTGGACTACCTGCTGAAGCGCTGCAAGCCTGGGGCGCCGCCGCCGGCCGGCGGCGGCTGGAACATCAACCGCCAGGACATGCTGATGCACTACTACTACGGCCACTACTACGCCGTGCAGGCGATGTGGACGGCCGGCGGCCGCTACTGGACGGAGTGGTATCCGGCGATCCGCGACGAGCTGATCAACCATCCCGACCGCGACCGCAACGATGGCTCGTGGTACGACCGCCGCATCTGCGCGCACTACTGCACCGCGATGGCCTGCATCATCCTGCAGGTGCCCAACAACTACCTGCCCATCCTACAGCGATGAGCGCACGCGGACGCATTTCCCCGTTTAGCCGCGAGCCTCGGGCGAGCGCGCTCGCCCGAGGCTCGCGGCTAAACGCGCTGCTCCTGGTGTTGCTCCTGCCCGCGTGGCTGCGTGCCGGGGAACCGGCCCCCTTCGAGCTGTCCACCGCCGGCGGCACCACCGCCTCCGGCACCCTGAACAAGATCGCCGCCGACTGGTCGGTGCGCCTCCTCGACGGCGAGCGGCCCGTCAGCGTCCCCGGCGCCGAGGTCGTCTCGCTGCGGCGCAAGGGCGCCTCCCTGCCGCGCCACCCCGACGGGCCGCAAGTTGTCCTCGCCAACGGCGACCGCGTGCCGCTCCACCCGCAGTCGATCCTGCTCCTTGCCCGCGAGCGCCTCCACTTCCGCCCGTGGGAACCCCTGCGCACTCCCCAAATCGAACTGGATCCGCCGCTCGCCGCGGTCGCCCTTGTCTGGTTGGCGTCGCCCGAAGGCGAAGACGACCCCGCCCTCCTCCTCCGGCGCCTGCTCGCTGCGCCGCGGCGTCGCGACGTGATTCTGTTGCGTAACGGCGACCGGGTCGAGGGGACCCTGACGGAACTGGGCCCGAAGGAGGGCTGCCGCCTCACGGTTGGGAAGAGGCGGGTTCGCGTGCCGCTGGCGCAGATCGCCGTCATCGCCTTCAACACCGAGCTGCTCGCGCTGCCGCCGCCGGCAGGGCGGTACGGCCACCTGGTGCTGACCAACGGCTGCCGTCTCGGCGTGGGGTCCCCGGAGGTGGACGCGACCGGCGAAAAGCTGTCCGCGAAGACGCTTTTCGGGACGGCGGTCGAGGTGCCGCTGAACGCGGTGGCGGCGCTGGACCTGCGCGGCGGGGCCGCGGTTTACCTGTCCGACCTCAAACCGCGGGCTTACGTGTACACGCCGTTTCTCGGCGCCTCCTGGCCCTACGTCAAGGACGGCAGCGTTGCCGGTCGTGAGCTGCGCCTCGGGGGGAGCACGTACGATAAGGGCGTGGGGATGCACGCGGAGAGTCGGCTGACCTATGACCTGGGTGGGCACTACCGGCGCTTCGAGGCGACGGTCGGGCTGGACGAGTCCACGGGGAGGCGCGGCCGGGTTCGTGTCGAGGTGCTGGTGGACGGCAAGACGTGCGACCTGGGGCGCTCCGGGGACCTGACGGCTGCGGACGGACCGCTCCGCCTCCGCATCGATGTCCGCGGGGCACGCGAGCTGACGCTGGCGGTGCGGTTCGGCCGCTTCGGCGACGTGCAGGCGCACGTGGACTGGGCCGACGCCCGCCTGCTGAAATGACCCTACGTTTATCCGTCCTCAGGGGGCGAATGTCCGGGCGAGCGGCGGGGCAAGCCCCGCCGCTCGCCCGGCTTGTCCCCGCGAGTGTATGGACCGCGGTTGCTCTAGGAAGGAATCGACCCCCGGCGTACAATGCCGCGCCTGTGTGCCGTGGTCGAGGAGGAGTCTCGTGGCCGAGAACCCCAGCGACCTGGTGGTTGAGACGTACAAGCTCACGAAGATCTACCAGAACCGCCAGATCGCCCTGAACGATGTCACCCTGCGGATCGAGCCCGGCCGCGTGCTGGGCCTGCTCGGACCCAACGGCGCCGGCAAGACGACGCTGCTGCGCCTCGTCCTCGGCCTGCACCGGCCGACCGCCGGCTGGGTGAAGGTCTTCGGCCAGATCATGACGCCCAACACCGCCGCCCTGCGCTGCCGCATCGGCTACATCCCGACCAACCCGCAGTTCCCCAGCGGCATGACGCCGATCAGTTACCTCGACCACATCGCCCGCCTCTTTGGCCTGCCCGGCGACGTGCGCAAGCCGCGCCTGGCGTCCCTGATTCGCGCGGTCGATCTGCTGAACGTCTCCGGCGACCGCATCTCCGGCTTCTCCAACGGCATGACCGCCCGCCTCGCGGTCGCCACCAGTCTCATCAACGAGCCCGACCTGCTGATCTGGGACGAGCCGACGCACGGCCTGGACCCCAACGCCCGGCGGGGGATGCTCGAGCTGATCAAGACGCTGTCGGAGAGGAAGACGCTGATCGTCTGCAGCCACAACCTCAGCGACATCGACGAGGTGTGCGACTACGCGGCGGTGCTCAGCCGCGGCCACCTGATCTACTGCGGCCCGCTGCGCGACCTCAAGGGCCGGATGCGCTGCACCCATTACGTGCTGGAGCTGGACGGCGACCCGAAGGCGCTCACCAAGGCCGTCCAGACGATCAAGGGCATTGCCGAGCTGAAATCGGTGCAGGCGGACCAGCACCGGCTCGAGGTGGTGCTGGGCGAGGAGGCGAACAACTCCGGCGTGCTGGCGAACGTCTTCATGACGCTCTCCGACAACAAGCTGACGCTGCTCCACATCCGCAGCGTCGGCCAGCAGACGGAGCAGGCCTTCCTCGATCTGGTGGAAAAAGAAGAGTCGCGCGGCTTCGCACGGGCGTACAAGCAGCCGGACCCCAAGCGGGAGGCCGCATAGATCGTTAAGTCCACGGGCCGCGCCCCGTGGGCCTCGAGGCTACCCAATCATGGACAGCTCCACCGCCAAGCCGTATCAGGTCAACCGCTTCTTGCCCTACTGGGCGGTGTTCCAGGCGGACCTGCACGAGACGCTGCACAGCTGGGTGTACCGCGTCTGGGTGCTGCTGTCGGTGCTGGCGGCGCTGGGCTGCCTGCTGTACCGCTTCGGCGCCTACAGGATGGCCGGCGTGCTGCCCGCCGCCCCGGAACTGATGAGCGACCTGCTGCGCTGGACGGTCCTGGGCAGCGTCACACTCATCATCATCCTGACCGGCGGCAGCATCTCCTCGGAGCGCGGCACAATGGCCGACTCCGTCCTCAGCCGCGGCATCAGCCGCCATCAATACTTCCTCGGCAAGTGGCACGCCCGCCTGGCCGCCATCCTGGGCACCTTCTTCGTGCTCGGCGCCCTTGTGGTCCTGGCCTGCTTCATGATGCTGCACGACCAGAGCGTCTCGGTCCACGGCAGCCTGGCGGCGCTGGGGACGGTCGCCGCCCTGCTGACCATCGTCATAACGGCAGGGGTCACGATCAGTGCCATCTCCAACAGCACGGTCCTGGGCATCGCGGTGCTGTGGCTGGTGCTGTACGGTGTCGGCTTCCTGCTGTCGCTGCTGCCCGCCGACTACCCGTCGCCGGACCGCGCCCTGCGGACCCTGCCGAATATGCTGCGCGGGCTGTACGACGGGCCGACGGTCCTGCGCCTGATCGTCGGCTCGGTCTTCACCGCGGTGCTGATCGCGGGGATAGGGCTGTTCAGCTTCTCGCGGCGGGACGTGTGAGGGGTTTCGTAGCTGGCTTGCCGTTTCGCGCTCGCCCCACTCCTCCCGGCGCTCGACGATCACTCCCGGCCCCTCTCCCTGGCGGGAAAAAGGGAAGAAGGCAGAAAAACGCAGTACGGCCGGAGGCCCGCGCGTGAGCGCGGATCTCCGGCCGTACTGCGTTCCAGACTCCAGCCTACTTTACCGCGGGGTCGATCCGTCCAGCGGGCGGTAGATTCGCCGCCCGTTCTGCGTGTAGCCCGAGACGAAGCCGTTGCCATCGGTCTGTCCCCGGGCGTCGTCGTTCGCTTCCGGGGGCCGCGCCGCCAGGGCAGAGTACAGCTCCGAAGTCTTCAAGCCCGCTTTCCGGCCCATGTTGATCAGAGCCCGGCTGTTACTGTGCCTCATGGCAGACCTCCTCAGGAGTCGGTGTCTCTTCCCTGTTCGCTCACACTTCTACCCTACCTTTTATTTCTGACTCCTGCGTGCTCACACTTCAATGCAATTTCCATGCCCGAGGTCGTTACGGCGGAGGCGAAGCGGACCCATGACGTAAGTTCCTCAAAGGATGAAGATTACGTGGGGAACATCGCCTCCGGCCCGGAGACTGCGGCCCGACAGAGTGCGTAATTTGCGCAGAATGTTTCCCCACGGCACAGGCCCGTAGCGCCGGCCGTTATTACTCCGGCACGAAAGATCCTCACACAAGCCCGACGCGCCAGCGAGGAACCCCTCGCTGGCGCGTCGGGCTTGTGGGATCACCTTCCGCGCCGGAGTAATAACAAAAGGGAACACCGGCGGACCGTGACAGCAGTCGGATGGTCGCCTCCCCTACCGGGTGGGAAGACCGGCCGTCAAGGGAAGGAAACCGCCAGGCGCCCCATCGGCGTCGCGCTGGCGAGTGCGGTGATGGCGTCTCGCGTCGCCGCTTCGACGGCGGCTTCCCACGCAACCTCACCGGGCGGAAAGGCGGCGGTGATGCCGCGCGAACTGTTGATCACGGCTCCGAGGCCGTCGGGCAGGAATGCCGCCGCGGTGTCGGTGGCGGTGGCGCCCTGGGCGCCGTAGCCGGGCACCAGAAAAATCACCTCGGGCAGGAGGCGGCGGACCGCGGCCAACTCGGCGGGGTGCGTGGCGCCGACCACGGCGCCCACGTCCCCCAGGCCACACTCCCCTCGATTCTCGCCGGCCCACGCTCCGACCGCGGCGGCGACGTGCTGGAACAGCGGCCGGCCGTCGCAGACGAGGTCCTGAAACTGTCCCGCGCCGGGGTTGCTGGTCCGCACCAGGACGAACACGCCGCGGCCGTCACGGCGGGCGCTGCGCAGGAACGGTTCGACCGCGTCGCGGCCGAGGTACGGGTTGACGGTCAAGGCGTCGGCGTCCCAGACGGGGTGGCGTGTGCCGGCGTGGGGGCTGCCGGCGAAGGCGGCGTCGGCGTAGGCCTCCGCCGTGCTGGCGATGTCGTTGCGCTTGCTGTCGAGGATGGTCAGCAGGCCGCGCGCGCGCGCCCGCCGAAGCACGTTCTGCAGGGCGACCAGGCCGGCCGGGCCGCACGCCTCGAAGAAGGCCATCTGCGGCTTGACAACGGCGACCAGTGGCGCGACCACGTCGAGGACGCGCAGCGAGAACTCCTCGAAGGCGCGGGCGACGGCGTCGAGAGTGCCGGCGGCGTGGCGCTGGCGGATCTCCTCAGGGAGCAGGTCTCAGCGCGGGTCGAGGCCCACGCACACGGCGTTGCCGCGGCGGCGGACGGCGGTGGCGAGGCGGTCGGCGAAGTGCTGGTGTAGCATGGTCAGGGTTGCAGTGAGGGCGACCGCCACGTTCTTTAGCGCTCCGAAATGCGCTGTCGCACTTCCCGGATGCCGTCAATCACCGGATCGCTCGGCTTCGGATTCATCACTCCCGCCAAGCAGCACTGTTGGCCCACCCGCCGGACAGTTCTGCCATCGTCCCGCTCACCTGCCGCGCAGACTGGCTCTCAAATCATGCCACATTGTCGCGCGCTCGTGGGCCCGGTCAAGCGAAATCCACCTCGGCTGCCTTTCCCGATGACAGCGCCATATTACTCCGGCAGGAAAGCTCCTCACGGTA
>JBBRPS010000292.1:0-11518 GCA_038227745.1 Gemmatales bacterium
GCCTCCACCCTGGTGGTGAGTTCGAGCAGTTGCTGATCTGCTGTTCTTGTCTCATTGGTAGTCATTTCTTTAAGGGGAAAGTGGAGTAAAAGTAGCATGGCTTCTGTCCTTTTGCCCTTGCCAGGGCGTCTGAAACCTTGAGCGGTGCTGGTTCGCCTTTCGCCTTGGCGATGGCGATTTCGAGGATCGCGGCGACCTTCTGTCGCTGGTTCACCCACACGTCAGGCATGTCGGTCCAGTCTCGGACTGCCTCCAGCAGCTCCACGAGGACGGGAAACCAGACGGTCATGTGGTCGTTCCCTGGCGTGCGTGCCGATGATTTTGCCGATGATGATTGGGTGTTCGCCATATCACTTCAGCCGGAAGAAACCGCGCCTGGTCGTCTCGACCTTGCCCTCTTGCTTCAGCTCCCAGCGGGCCCACCGAATTCTGTTCGATAGGACCGTTTCCTTGCCGCAGCTCTGCCGCCGCGACTGGTCCGCCTTCGAGAGACGGAACCTCTTCGCGACGAACGCGAGGGCGTCGGGGAGCGAAACTTCTCGCTTGCGTCGCAGCAGCGCGAGCAGCGGCTTCTTCAGCTCGCCGTGACTGGGTAAAACTGCCGATGATTTTCTCCTGGCGGTGTTCGCCATAGGGGATTGGGGTAAGCGCCCTGCGAAGTGCAGGGCATGCCTGCCCCGAACACGGCCCGTAGCGAGTCAAGATGGAGCCCGACAGACCTGCGCTCCGGGAGCATCTTGACTCGCGTGAAGCGGTGCCGTGTTATCTCTCACATGCCCTGCACGACTCCGAGCTGCCGCAAGACGAGCCAGAATGCAAGGGTAAGGAGTACCGCAAACCAGAACCCGAGTTCCCGCCTCATCTGGTACGCCCCCGAAAAAGGGAGCCTCCCTGCTCCGTGAACCGTCTTGTGAAGTAAAGGGGTGTGGAGGCTGCGGAAATAAGCAGCTCCACGAGAGAAGTGTGAGACTCCCCCGTCTCCCGCGCCTACTTGCCCGAAGGCTTGCCAGCGTCGGTTGAACAGAGAAGAATGGGGCCGTCAGGGCAGCCCCAAGATTTCTTCAGGCCTCGACCTTATCCATCACCTCCGCGAGGTACATCACGGCTTGCTCCGCGACTTTCCTCACGTCATCCAGGTCGTTCCGGTCGAAGAAGTGCGTGTCCACCCACTCGTCCGTCTTCTTACTCTTGTAGGAGCGAGAGACGGCGACGGTGTACCGCACTTTCCCTTTCTGCTCGTGCCGGAACATCGCTCCACGCACGCGACCACTCTCCGTGGTCCAGATCGGGCCAGCCTTTTCGTGAGACTGGGTGTCCGTCTCCACGGACGTGTCCTCCTTGTCAAGTACCGCTCCAGCGGCCTTCTTAGAATCCTTCATAAGAAGTTGGGGATATCGCAGCGAAATCTCGCTGCCAGATCCCATCCCCCGGAGCCAGCCGCATCACCCTGATGATACGGCCAGCTCCAAAATGGGGATGGCTGCTTGAAATCTCCTTTGCTACACTCGGGGCACCTACCCACCCAACCCTACTTACTTCCTCACCAACCCCTTTCATGAAAGCACAACTACCCACTTGCTCCTGCGACAGCGTTGCGAGGGATGACCCTCGGTGCCCACAACACAGCTCGGGGCAGCAATCGCGCGAGATGCCTGAAGGCAAGCCGTACCTCGTCATCGCCAAACAACATTCCGAAGATGGAACCGGATCAGTTAGTGCAAGCGCCGCCAAACATTTTTTCACTTTCGCAACAGACGAGGGACAGGCAATCCTCTTCGTCAAGGAACTGATGAACGCCTGGTACATGCGCGAACTTGAACGGGATCATGAGCGTGGACATCGGCAGAATCAGGTCGCGATGCCCGCTCATCAGTTCACCGTCAAACTCGTCGTCGAGTACCAATCGACACCTGGCTCTCGTGTTTTCGCTCTCTGACCTACGGGTGGGTAGGTCTTTTTCGTCAGAGTTGCGAAGCGTCGGAGACCAGACGCATCGCCCGAGATTTTAAGAACCGGGCCCGCTCTCAGGGCGAGCAGGCCCGCATCCGTGCTACAGCAGCCGCTGGAACAGTCCCAGGACGACTGCCACCCCGAACCCGGCGAAGAAGGTCAGCGTGCGTCCGCCACGCCACACGCGCGGTTTCCGCAACACCGTCTTCTCGCCGTGCCTCACCACCAGTCTCTCCCTCTCCAGCGACCACCACTGCGTCACGTTCTTGACGCTGAAGTCGCTCGGGTTTCGTTTCCTGTGCTCGTCAAGGTCTTGATCGATCTCGTCGAGCAGCCGTGTCATGCCGCGCGAAGTCGTAACCGACTCGCTCCAGCATCGTGATCGCCCTTCACTCCGTCCAGATCCACGACTCATTTCACACCCCGCAGGTTTGTTTTTCAAGGCTTGCGACACCCGCTCGTCGCGAGCGGGGCGGCTCGGGAGGTCGAAGCCCGAGACGCGATGCCGGCCGTCGCGGCCCGGCCTCCTTCCTGGAACGTCAGTGGATCGACCCACTACATTGAGCGAGCCGAGGCGAAGCAAATACAAAACCAGGAGGAAGGAGGCCGGGCCGCAGCCCGGCCGCATGTCGCAAGCCGTAAACGCCTGTCCAGTAAGGGGAACTCATTCCCGTTGCCCCCCCACATCCGGCACCCCAGCAGCGGGGACCCCAACAGGGCGGACTAACGGGCGCACCTCGCCCTCGCAGGTGTGCCAGATCGGCCCGCAGAGGAAGCTCTCCGGCGTGACGTCTCCCAGGGCGGCGAACATCCACATCTCCGCACCGGGCTTGTCCCTGATCGCTTTTCGCAGAGACTCCCGCCAGTTCGCCGACGGGGCGACGGCCAGGACCTTCATCTTCTGCGCCTGGGGAAAGTGGGTCTTCCACCGCCTGGCCTGGGCGAACGCCGCGTATCCCGGCGTCTTCTTGAACCCGACCCTCACCGGCGAATCGCTTCCGCGTTCCAGCTCGACGTAGTAGGCCATGCGGTGCTCGCCGAGGCGAATCTCGAACGCCTGATCGGGGGCGCAGATGACCCGCTTCGGCTGCTCGCAGACGACGGTGTAGAGCCTGTAGCGCTTCGCCGGGTCGTCTGCCTCAGCGTTGACAACGGTGTGCTCGAAGAACATGTCGCCGAGCTGTACGCGATCCTGCGCGGCAGCCGACTGCCGCAGTTTGATCGCCAGATCGCTGACGCACACGTAGTGACAGAAGAGCTGCCACGACCGCGTGCAGGGCGGCTTCTGGCTCAGGAACCGCGTGTCGTCGCGGTACAGTGCCAGCGCGGAAATCCCCCGCTCCGTGATGATCCACGTCGGCATCGTGTTACTGGAAAACGGGTTCGCCACCTCGGCACGTCGGCGCGTGATCAGGCCAGCGGCGTCCATCTTCCGCAACCGATCACGGGCCACGCTGCCGTCCTTGTCGGCCTGGAAGAAGAGTGCGCGGAGCTGGTTCGTGACCAGGTAGCCGTAGAACAGCAGGGTTTCGAGGACGCTGGCGTCTCTGTCGGTGAGTACCATCGGCAAACCTCCGCAGCGCAAAAAAGGAGGGCGAGATACCGAGAGAATGGGTATCTGCCCTGAGAAGTCGCGCTCGCGACGGTCTGCCCTTCTGGCAACGAGAAGTGATTGCTCACGGGTTGCTCGACAGGCAGATTGCATCTTTCGCGCGCCTCTCGCCGTTTGTCAAGATCAGTCCAGCGGGTTTTCCGGTTTTTCCCCGCGGCTGTTTCGCTCTGCTGCTTTTCCGCTCACCCTGCGTGCGGCCTTTCGTGCAGCTTTCTCTTCTGCCTCGACGGCGTCCGGGTTATCCTCGCCGAGGTACGCCTGCACACGCGCGTCCTGGTCTTCCGGGTCGAACGAGGGCGTGAAGTAGATGTCCTCGTGCTTCTCGCAAATCTTGCCCTCGATCCACTTCACGGCCTTCGCCTGGTCCTCGGGGCTCTGGAACGGGTCCGAAACCTCCAGCGTCCTCACCTCCACCGCCTTCTTCATCCCCGGCGCGAGGACGATCATGTGGCGGTCGTCAAGCCCGTGCAGGTGCTGGCGATTCTGCTCGTGCTGGTCCGTCACCGACCGCTCCAGGCTCCCCGTCTTCTGGACGTCGTGGACCACGATCGGCAGCGGCATCAACTTTTCCCCGACCGACACCGCCCACCCGTCCGCGGAGCCCGCCGTCTCGCTGTCGGTCGTGCTGGCCGTGTTCGACACCCCGTCGGCGACCGCCGACGAGTCCCCCTGCACGTTCCCGCTGCTCACGTTGGCCCCCTTGTTCACCGACGCGAGCAGGCCCGTGGGGCCGTACGCCCTGCTCTCGGCACCGGCCTGCGCCTGGCTCGCGTGCTGCGATTTCGCGTTCGTGAGCGTGTGCGTGTTCGCCGTGGCGTTCATCGTGGCGTGCGTGGAGCCGCGGTTGTCGGTGTGGTTGACCGTCTTGGACACCTCCTGCATCCGCAGCCACTCGTGCTCGCCGCGGTTCTGGTACACGTCCTGCACCAGCGGCACGAACTGCAGGTTGCCGGTCAGCAGGATTCTTGCCAGGACGTCGTTGTCCTGGTGCCAGCGGCTGCGGAAGCACAGGATCGTCCCGCACTGCCCCAGGATCGGCGGCGCAAGATCGAGTTCGCCGACCTGCATGCTGGCGAGGTCCTGGAACGCCAGCACGCACGGCATGCCGTACTTGCGCATGATCCGCAGCCACCGGCCGAATTCTTTCCCGAGCGGGCCGAGAAACTCCGCGGCCTCATCCACGAACAGGGTGAATGGTTTTCGCTTGTGCCGCGGCGTGTTCAGCACCGTCTCGCCCAGGTCGAGGGCCATCAGCGAGGCGAGCGCCACGTTCTCGGCGTGGCTCGCGAACATCGTCTGCTGGCAGTCCACGATCACGTAGGAGCCGTTCTGCACCGCCTCGTACCAGTCGAACGACGGCTCCGTCCCCGTCGCGGACAGCATGGCACGCATGCACTGCCCCAGGAGCGAGCGGATGCGGTTGATCGACGATTCGGTCTCCAGCCGCAGGTCGCGGAGGTTCCGCGCCAGACCGCCCAGCTGCTCCAGTTCCTGCTTCACCTCCCGCGGCAGGTGCGGTACGCAGCGGTCGAGCACCTTTCGCCAGGCCTTGTGCGACGGGTCGAAGAAGATGAACACGTCCTCGATCGCCAGGTGTCTGCCCGCCACCGCCGTCGAAAGCGCGGTGAAGACGTTGGTCAACACCCGCTGGGCCCTGGGCTGGTTCATGAAGTCCGTGCCGCCCGTGACGTTCGCCTGCAGCACCTGCATGAACTGCTGGACGCGGTTGTGCCGCCAGCACGCCGTCGCCCCGCGCACGAAGTCGTGCTGAATGCCCTCGGGCAGGACGCACTTCCACGGGTCGTAGCGGATCGTGCGGAACGGGTTCAGCTTGAACCAGAGGAGCCGCTTGAGGAGGGCGTAATTCCCCTCCAGCAGCACCTCCGCGGCACAGTCGGCGAGGAAGTCGCAGGCCAAATCGCCGGGGTCGATGCAGCAGAACCCCCGCCGCTGGCGGCGGTGCTCGCGGAGCATCTGCCAGATCAAGCGCGATTTCCCGGCCCCCGTCGGGCCCAGGACGGCGACGTGCGTGGATAGTTGCCGCTCCGTCAGGCGGAACGGTTTCCTCCCGCCCGCGTCGTGCTTTTTCAGGGACGCCTTCTCGTCCAGGACGTCTCCGAGGTCGATCCAGAATTCGCTCACGGTTCATCCCCCTCTTGCAGTGTGTTGAGTGATTCCTTCTGGTGCTCCAGCTCCCGGATCTTCAGGACCAGCCCGCGCTTCTCGTCTTCCAGGAGGTCGCTGTCTTGCTGGGTTCTCTCCGCGTTCGCGATCTTCTCCCGGCAGGCCTCGATCTCGGCGTCGAGCTTCTTCAGGCGCAGGTTCCGGACGGCACGGCGGCCTTCTTCCTTCCGCTCCTTCTCGCGCTGCCTGTCTGCCAGCGTCCGCAGTTCGGCCAGCTTCTTCAGGCAGACGCCCCAGAGCGCTGGCAATTCCAGCCCGTCGTGCATGTCCGCGGCGACGAAGGCTTCCAGCTCCGACCGGGTGTAGGCGGCTTCCAGCAAGGGCTCGTTCCTGCCGTAAAACTCCCGAAGGTGTTCACGGGCCTTTCCTTTCTCTGAACGCAGGTCGGCCTCCTGACGCCGCCGCTCCGCTTCCGCCTTGGCCGTGTGCCCCGCCTCCGCCTCCTGCTTCGCCAATTCCTCCGCCGCTTTCTTCGCCTGTTCCGCCCCGGCGTCGGCCTGTTTCTCACCGCCTCCCCCGTCGCCGGCCGTCCCCCGCTCCGCCGCGATCCGGGCGCGTTCCTTCCGCTCCCACTCCTGCGCCGACGCTAGCGAGGCGGCCTGGGCCAGCTTCAGGAACTGCCACACGCCCATCACGAGCGGCAGCACGAGCCACGCCATGCCGAGCGTGAAACCCGACGCAAGGAGGGAGCGGAGGAGGTTGAACAACCGGTCGGCGTTGTGCGGCGGCGTCTGCCCCCACGCGAACGCGAGGAACGCGAGGAAGCCGAGCACCGCCAGCACGACGCCGGCCCGCTTCTGCCTGGTGTCGGCGAGCAGGTTCCCCAGGAACAGCAGGACCAGGATCCCGCCGAAGAGGGAGCACACGTCGCCGGTCAGCACAATCTCCAGCATGAGGCGGCCTTACTCGAAGTTCGGGAGCGGCGCGGAGTGGGCGATGTCGGCCACCACGACGGCGCGGTCGTGCCGGAACCCCGCGTCGCGCAACGCCCCGTGCCAGAACGGCACGCGGTCCACATCGACCCAGTAGAAGCCGATCGAGCCGCCCGTCTTGGCGTACTTGCCGAGGCATTCGATGAGGCGCTTCTTGGTGTCCGCCTCGTCCGGGAAGTTGTCGTCGAAGTCGCTGAGCACCAGGCACGCGGTCTTGACCGTCCGCTGCGCCACGCCCGGGAAGCTCATCAGGTATTCGAGGCTGTCGGTCACGCCGTCGTGCACGCGGCTGCCGTTCGGGTTGCTTTTGCTGACGACGAAGTTCATGAACGCCCTCGCGTCGGGGAACCGCTCCTTCAGCTCGCGGGGGGTGACGTCCCACAGGAGCGCCCTCCGCGTGCCGGAGATCTGGCTGACGATCACCTTCACGTTCGACCCGAGTTTGTCCTTCTCGTAGCGGTCCATCGCGGACATCAGGAACGGGTACGCCTTCCCGCCGGGCTCCAGCTCCCGGATGAAGGAGCCCGAGACGTCCAGGACGAACGAGAGCCGGAACTCGTGGCCCTGGTCTCCCAGGACCGGCTCTTCCTCCTGCCCGCGCGGGACGGCCTGGCAGCCGACGAGGGCGCAGGCCAGCAGGAGTGCGCGTAGGGTTCGCATGGTCATTTCCTCCGTTCGAGGGACACAGTGATGTAGGACACGAAGAGCAGCATGCCGAGCCAGAGCACGGTCGCGAGCAGGGTCGTGAGGGAGAACCGCGCCCCGCCCCAGCCGGACATCTGGCTCATGGCGAGGTAGAACAGGACGGCGTCGGTGCCGACGATGACGAGGCCCAGGGCCTGCACGAACTTGACGTGGACCTTCGCGTTCGAGCCGCTGCCGAAGTCGTGGGAGGTCCGCAGGACGATGCGCAAGTTCTCGTTCGCCATGTAGTAGGTGGCGAACAGGAGCATGACGGAGAAGCAGTGGGCCAGGTCGAGCTTGCGCAGCGAGACCTCGTTCTGCAGGTAGCTGAAGCCCGGGAAGGGGATCTTGTGCAGCTTCTGCCCGAGCGGGGCGACGAGGTAGCGCAGCCCCTCGCTGACGACCACCCAGTACACCACCCCGAGGACGGTGAGGCAGAGGGCCTTCCAGAGGATCAGCACGAACCAGTCCCACGCGGACCGTTTCTGTTCCGGGGGGTATTCCCGCGCCGTGGACATCGCAGGTCATCCTTTCTCGCAAGGGCAAGGGGTGGCCGTCCGTGGCCGCAAGGTGCATCCCGCGTTGTTCCGGGGCAGCCGCGCTACGGCCGGGCAGCCCCTCATGGCTCCCAGCCGGCCAGGACGTACCGCCCCAGCGTGATGGCCGGGTCGTAGTGGGCCACCGTCTCCGTCTCCGTCTTCGTGATCGTGTTGGTGTGAATCACGCGGCGCTCGGTGTGGCGGAAAACTTCCTTGCCGTGGACGATCCGCAGGTGCGGCACGAGCCAGCTCGGGGCGGTGCGGATGAACTCCTTGATGCGCCGAGGCTTCCGCACGCGGGCGTCCAGGCCGTCCACGGTCACGTTCACCAGCTCGTGGTAGTGGACGTCATGGGTCATCGTCCGCTGGATCTCGTACTCCGTGTAACGTGTAGTCCCGTCCTCCCAGCTGCGGCTCAGACGCGGCTGCCCCTGCTTGAAACCGAACGTGTAGAAGTAGAACCGGCACACCTCCGGGGACAGGAACGCGATTTGTCCGATCGCCTCGGCCTTCACCAGGTGATCGAGGCGGTCCAGCAGCCAATGAGCGACCCGGTTCTTCGTCGCCGCGACCCGGTACTGGAGCTGCCGGTGCGCCTCCTGCTCGGACTCCGTGGCGATGTCCGCCAGCGGCTCTTTGCCGATCTGCACGAGTTTCCGGAGCTGCAGCCGGTCGATGAAGTCCCTCGCGATGCCCTTCCTATCCTCCCTGGCCATGTCCACGCCGTCCGTCTCCAGGCCGGCGAGGATGATCGAGTCCAGGAAGTCGTTGTGCGTGCGGTCCGCATGCTGGGCCCAGCGCACGGACCTCTCGTAGGCGTCGAAGAGCCGGCTCATCGTCTTGCGACGGCTGGGGAACCAGCCCCCGCGGTGCTCTTCGAGCGTGCCCACGCCGCCGGGGATGGTCTCGGCGACGGCCAGTTCGGGCACGTCGGGGAGGGTCATCAACTTCCGGGATTCGCGGACGGGGACTTCCCTGCCGCCGAAGTACGGGGCCAATCGGTTGATGGTTGCGACCATAAGGTTCTCCTTCTTTTTCAGTGACCTTCAGAAACGAGTAACGTACACACTGCCTCTTCACGTCCCGTCCACAGCGGGTGCCGTTTGGCCCTACCACCCTGCGAGGACGAATGGCCCGAACACGACGGCGGGGTCCTGGTGCCGGTAGAGGACCTCGGGCTTCGGGGCGTACTGGGAAACGACCTTCTCGGCCCATGAGATCGTCAGGCCGTCGCGGTAGAACTGGTCGCCGGCGAGGACGTGTACCGCAGGCCTCAGAAGTTCCGGCGTCGCCTGGAGCAGCCTCTGGACGCGGTATGGCTTGGGCACCGTGTTGTCGTCCCAGGGCAGCAGCCGCGAGTTGTGGATCTCGTGGTAGTGCCCTTGATGCTTTAGCCTGACGAGGTAGTCGGTGACGGTGTAGCCCCTGGTCTTCCCGCTCCGGCAATCCGCACAGGTGCAGTCCCGCTTGCGAAGAAACTGCTTCGCGCCCTCTGCGGTGAAGAAGGTGTAGCTGGAAAAACCTTTGGGGAGCCACCGGACCGACCCGACCATCAGATGCCGCCACAGCGTCTCCAGACTCCGATATAGGGCGCCCGCCACGGCGGACTCAAGCTGCGTGATATCCGCGCTCAGGACCTCGTGGACACGCTCCTCGGACTCCCCCGACGCGAGAACGGCCAGGGGCCTGGGGCGAGGCAGCGGGCGGGCGGCCAGACACCCGCAGGAGGAGAAGATCGCGTCAACACATTTCTGGACTTCGTCGTCGCCGAAGGTGCCGTCCGGGGACTCAAAGGCGCTGCGCACGATCTCCCGGAGCCAGGCGGAGAACTGCTGCTGGTGGTAGGTGAGCCAGACGTGCCAGGCCGAGTAGTCCTTGATCAGGTCGGCGACCGTCCGCTGGGGCTCGCGGTGCCAAACCACCCGGTTTTCCGTCGCCTGCCAGGACGAGAACCAGCCGTGCTGCGTGACGGTGACGGGTTTGTTTACCTGGTAGCTGCGCTCGGGCTGTGTCGGGCGGAGCACCGGCTTCAAAGCCGCGAAGACGTCCGGCCGACCGTCGGCCCCGGCCTCCACGGCGATGCGGTCACGAATCGGCACCAGGGGGTGGCGGTCTTGCTCGTGCAGTACTCGGGCAAATGATGCGACTTCTTGCATGTTCATACTCCTTCTATGAGGGTCTCGGGGTCCGTGGGGAAGCTAACAGAAGGGGCACTCCCCTCAGGGGGCAGGAGTTACGGTTTCCTGCTTGACCTTGATCTGCTCCTGGATCTCCCTGGTCTGTTGTGGCAGCGCGGCCGCGGCGGGGGCCTTCCCGGCCCGCTCGGTCACCTCCTTCCGCGGTTCGGGTCGGTCGGCGATCTCCTTCTCGGCCAGGGTCTTCTCCGCGGCCGGGGCAGGGGCTGCCTTGTCCTTCTCCTCGCCGTCCTTCGGGAACTTCCACCACTCCAGGTCCTTGAAGGCGGCTGAGGGCACGATCAGGTCGTTCTCGACCAGAAGGTAGCAGGTGATGAACCCGATCCCGAGGCCGAAGATCAGGGTGACGATGATCGCGGCGATCATGGCCGAGAGGCCGTACCCCTCGTCTTCCAGGATGACGGGCGTCGCTACCGGGAGCGGCGGCGGGCTGGCCTTGACGGGGTTCGCCACCTGGTTCGCCTCCGGCACGGGCTGCCTCGCCGCTTCATTGATGATGATCTGCACGAAAACCTCCTTTGCGGGCGAAAGGGACAGGGTTACTTCGCTGTGAGCTTGTCCATTTCCGCGGCCATCCGCAGTTCACCGTTCCGGAAGTTCACGATCTGGCCGGGGGTCAGCGTGGAGAGGGATTTGTCGGGATCGATGTAGAGCGTCATGAGCGGGCGCCCCTGGGCTTGGGGGCACTCGAAGTCGATGTAGTAGTGGTGGCCCTTCGCGAACTGAGGGTCGCGGGGGCTCGGCTTCAGGAGGAGGACGCAGCCTCGGGCGAGCAGGGGGCCGGTGGGGAGGGTAGGCTTGCCGAGCTGGTTGTTGAACTGCCACCTCGTGCAGAGCATCCCCACCGCCAGGCCGAGCAAGGCGAAGAGGACGTAGATCGTGGTCCGCTGGATCTTCACGATCCTTTCCCAGTTCGGAGGGGCCGTAGCCCCGGGGCTTTCACTCGACATGGATGGCTCCTTTACGAAAGAGGGCAGAGTCGATAACTTTTACTTAAAATGCGCTAAACTGCGTTGATTACCTAAGGATCTGTTGCCTGTCGCGCGATGCGCGACAGGGCCTTGATCACGGATTTGAACACTGAACAGGTGTATTCGTGGCGAGGGTGCTTACCCTACAAGGAGTTGCGCCCGATTACTGATCGTGCGAACACGAAAAGTGTTCAAATCCGTGATCTAGGCCCGCGACAGATTAGTTGACCTGCGGCGGGGGCGGAGCGGTACACTGCCGCAGTTCAGCGGCAGTCGGACCAAGGGAAAGGGGGTGGTTCATGGTCATCGAACTGGAGCAGTCGATGTTCCACGCCAGGGTAATCGCATCTAAACGCCAGTACATTGTTGGCAGAGGGGTTGATTTTGACAAGGGCCACGCGAATGATTCTCCTCGGACTGACCTGGTTCACAGAGGAGAAATGCCATGGCC
>JBBRPS010000293.1:0-11489 GCA_038227745.1 Gemmatales bacterium
AGCGGGGAGGCGCTTTGGAGTGCGGCGCTTGGCGCCGCTTTCGGTCTTTCTTTCGTAGTCCCGCGGCCTGGGACGAAGGAAAGAAAGAGCCAAAGCGGCGCCGAGCGCCGCACTCCAAAGCGCCCCCCCGCTACGCCCGAATGCAAACCGCTCTAAACGAGGGGGTAGCGCTATACCACCCTGGAGACGTCGATGCGTCCGCTCCTCGCCGCCGGCCTGTGCCTGCTGTTCCTCGCCCCCACACCCGCCCGCCCCCAGCCGAAGAAAGACCCCCACTCCGCCCACATCGCGCCGACCCCGCCGCGCACCCCCGAAGAGGAGCGCAAGGCATTCCACTTGCCGCCCGGCTTCGAGGCCCAGCTCGTCGCCTCCGAGCCCGAAATCCGCATGCCGATCAACATCGCCTTCGACGCCGCCGGCCGCCTCTGGGTCACCCAGTCGATCGAATACCCCTTCCCCGCCGCGCAAGCCGAGCAGGCGCGCGACACGGTCAAGATCCTCTCCGACTTCGGCCCGGACGGCCGCGCCAAAAAGATCACCACCTTCGCCGATCGCCTCAACATCCCCATTGGCGTGCTGCCGGTCCAGCACGGCGCCATCGTCTACAGCATCCCCAACGTCTACCGCTTCGCCGACTCGAAAAACGCCCTCCCCGAGAAGGCCGACCGCCGCGAGGTGCTCCTGAGCACCTACGGCTTCCGCGACACGCACGGCATGACCGGCGAGTTCCAGCTCGGCTTCGACGGCTGGGTCTACGCCTGCCACGGCTTCTCCAACACCTCGAAACTCAAGGCCCAGGACGGCTCGGCGATCGCGATGTCGTCGGGCAACACCTACCGCTTCAAGCCGGACGGTTCGCACGTCGAGCAGTGGACGTGGGGCCAGGTCAACCCGTTCGGCCTGGCGTTCGACCCGCTCGGCAACCTGTACTCGTGCGACTGCCACAGCCGGCCGCTCTACCAGCTGCTGCGCGGCGCCCACTACCCGAGCTTCGGCAAGCCGCACGACGGCCTCGGCTTCGGCCCGGAGATGGTGACACACGACCACGGCTCGACCGCCATCGCCGGCATCAGCTACTACGCCGCGGCGCAGTTCCCCAGGGCGTACCGCGACAACATTTTCATCGGCAACGTGGTGACCAACCGCATCAACCGCGACCGCCTCGAACGCCACGGCTCGACGTACCAGGGCATCGCCATGCCCGACTTCCTCAAGAGCGACGACCCCTGGTTCCGCCCGGTGGACATCAAGCTCGGCCCCGATGGTGCCCTGTACGTCGCGGATTTCTATACGCGGATTATCGGCCATTACGAGGTGCCGCTCAATCACCCGCAGCGGACGAAGGAGTACGGCCGCGTCTGGCGCATCGTCTACCGCGGCGAAGGTGGCGCGGCCGCGGCGGCCGCGGACTGGACGAAGCCCGCGGTGCCGAAGCTCGTCGAGGCCCTGGCCGACCCGAACCTGACCGTGCGCCTGACCGCCGCCAACCAGCTCGTCGAGCGCGGCGGCAAGGACGGCGTCGGGCAAGTGCGTGGCCTGCTCTCCGCCGCGGAATCCAGGCCATTTCAGCGCCTGCACGGCCTGTGGGTGCTGGAGCGGCAGGGCGCCCTTGACGACAAACTCCTGTCGGCAGCCGCACGCGACAGGGACGCCGCCGTCCGCGTCCACGCCATGCGCGTCCTCAGCGAGCGCAAGGACTTTTCGCGGCCGCTGCACGACCTGGCCCTGGCCGGCCTGAAGGACAGCGACGCCTTCGTCAAGCGCGCCGCCGCCGAGGCGCTGGGGCAGCACCCCACGGCGGCGAACCTGCGGCCGCTGCTCGACCTGCGCCACGCCGTCCCCGCCGCCGACACGCATCTGCTGCACATGACGCGCATGGCTCTGCGCAACCAACTCCGCCCCGCCGCGACATGGGAACAGGTCAACGCGACGAAGTGGAGCGAGGCCGACGCCCGCGCCCTGGCCGACGTCTGCACCGGCGTCCCCAGCGCCGAGGCGGCCGCCTTCTTGCTCGCCCACGTCCGCCGCTACCCGGAGGGGCGCGCGAACCTGGTCCGCTACGTCCACCACATCGCCCGCCACGCCACCGCCGCGGACTTCGACCGCCTGCTGGTGGAGCACCTCGAAAAGAGGCTCGCGGGCGACCTCAGCCTGCAGGCTGCCCTGTTCAAGGCGATCCATAACGGCACCCAGGAGCGCGGCGCCGGGCCGCGCGATGCCGTCGTGGTCTGGGGCAACCACCTCACCGCCCTGCTGCTGGCCTCGAAGCACGGCCCGGACGTGGTGGCGGGCATCGAGATCGCGGGCATGGTCCGCAGCGAGGAGGCGGTCGGCCACCTCCTGACGCTGACGGCCAGCCGCACGGCGCCCGAAGCGCAGCGGAAGGCGGCCATCGGCGCCCTGGTCGCCATCAACCCCGCCGCCGCCGTGCCACTGCTGGGCCGCATCCTCGCCGACGCGAAGGAGCCGCTGCCCCTGCGCGAGCAGGCGGCGAACTCCCTCGCGGCGACCAACCGCGCCGACGCCCACGCCGCTCTGCTCAAGGGCCTGGCGTCCGCGCCGGCCCGCCTGGAGACCACGATCGCCACGGGGCTGGCCGGCAGCGGGCCGGGGGCGGAGAAGCTGCTCGACGCCGTCGCGGCGGGCAAGGCGTCGCCGCGACTGCTCCAGGAGCGCGCCATCGAAGTGCGGCTGCAGCAGACGAAGATCGCCAACCTGCGCGAACGCCTCACGAAGCTGACGCGGGGACTGATGCGGCCCGACGAGCGGCTGCAGGAGGTGATGAACCGCCGCCGCAGCGCCTTCCACGCGACGAAGCCGGACGTGTCGCGGGGCCTGAAGGTCTTCGAGAAGAGCTGCGCCGCCTGTCACCAGGTCGCGAACAAGGGATCAAAGATCGGGCCGCAGCTCGACGGCATCGGCGTGCGCGGCCTGGACCGCCTGCTGGAGGACATCCTCGACCCCAACCGCAACGTCGATCAGGCGTTCCGGGCCACGACGCTGACGCTGACGAACGGCCAGCAGGTGGTCGGGCTGCTGCTGCGTGAGGAGGGGGCGGTGCTGGTGATGGCGGACGCCCAGGGCAAAGAGGTACGCATCAAGCGCGCGGACGTCGAGCAGAAGGCGGTGTTGCCGCTGTCGCCGATGCCCGCCAACTTCGCCGAGCAGATCCCCGAGGGCGAGTTCGCGGACCTGCTGGCGTACCTGTTGGCGCAGCAGGCCGCGGAGGCGGCGCCGCGGACGAAGAACGGGAAGCGGCGGTGAGAATGCCTCTGTTCGTGGGTCAGGACTCCGATCCTGACATGAGTCGGAACTTGTCAGGATCGGAGTCCTGACCCACGACCCCCGCGAGGCCCTGAGCCGTGTCTGCCATCCTGTCCCGCTGCGCCGCCGCCCTCGCCTGCCTGTCCTGGGTGCTCCTGCTCGCGTGCGTCCTGGCCGCGCCGCACCAGATACGGCCCGGCTACCCGAACAGGGTGATGAGGAAGTAGCTGCCCGCGGCGATCGCGGCGCTGCCGGGGATCGTCAGGACCCACGCCCACACCACGCGCCCGGCGACCGCCCAGCGCACCGACCGCACCCGGTACCGCGCCGTGCCGACGCCGACGATCGAGCCGGTGATCGTATGCGTCGTGCTTACCGGGATGCCCAAGGCGATCGTCAGCAGCAGCGTGCCCGCTGCCCCCGACTCGGCGCAGAAGCCGTCTACCGGCTGCAGCTTGATCAGCCGCTGTCCCATCGTCTTGACGATCCGCCAGCCGCCGAACAGCGTCCCCAGTCCCATCGCCAGGTGGCACGCCAGCACCACCTCCGTCGGGATCAGAGCCCGGGTGCCGTCCATGGCGATGGGGGCGCGCGCCGTCAGCAGGATCACCAGGATGATCCCCATCGTCTTCTGCGCGTCGTTGCCGCCGTGGCCCAGGCTGTAGAGCGCGGCCGACAGCAACTGGCCGCGGCGGAAGGTCTTGTCCACCTGGCGCGGCGGTGCCCGGCGGAACAGCCACGTCACGGCCACCGCGAATACCACGCCGACCACGAAGCCGAGCAGCGGCGCCAAGACGATGAACAGCAGCGTCTTGCCGATCCCGGACCACACCAGCGCGTCGAGCGAACCTGTGCAGGCCAGCGCCGCCCCGACCAGTCCGCCGACGAGGGCGTGCGACGAACTGGTCGGCAGCGCGTAGTACCACGTGAGCAGGTCCCAGGCGCAGGCGGCGATCAGCGTGGCCGCGATGACGGCGAAGGCGTTCTTTCGGAGCGTGGCGTTGTGGTCGTAATCGATCACGCCGAAGCTCATCGTCTCGGCGACGTGCAGGGAGAAGATCAGGAAGGCGATGAAGTTGAAGGCCGCGGCCCACAGCACCGCCTGCCGCGGGCTGAGGACGCGCGTCGAGACGATCGTGGCGACCGAGTTCGCCGCGTCGTGGAAGCCGTTCAGGAAGTCGAAGAACAGGGCGAGGACGATCAGGACGAGGGCCGCCGTCGGCAGCCCGAAGAAATCCACGTGACCGAAGTTCAGCGTGTCCCAGAAGTGCATGGCCCCCCCACGGACGAACCCCCAATGGCGAGCCACCCGCGGCCCGCCCCACTCCAACGCCGCGCCGTCACGTGCCCTTCACGACGATCCCCGAGAGCACCTGGGCGACCTCGCGGCAGGCGTCCACGGTCTCCTCCAGCCAGCCGTACAGCTCGCGCAGCTTGATGAGCGTGAGGATGTCCGGCGGCTGGCTGAACAGGCGGGCGTCGGTGTCGCGGTAAATGCGGTCGGCCTCGTTCTCCAAGCGGCCGATCTCGCGCAGGCTGATCTCCATCTGGTCGGGTTCCTTCATGGTGCGGACCAGGCGGATGGCACGCGCGATGTGCGTGCAGCACTCGTGGACGATCCGCGCCATTTCGACCTGCTCGGGGGTCGGCCGGTCAATGCGGAACGCCAGCATCCGGTAGGCCGTCTCCTCCATGTTGTCCAGGACGTTGTCGAGCGAGGCGGCGAGGTGGTGGATGTCCTCGCGGTCGAGCGGCGTGACGAAGCTGCGGCCCAGGGCCTTGATGATGCGCTCGATGAGCAGGTCGCAGGTGTGCTCCTCGTGCCGGAGCTGCTCGGCGCGCTCCGGCAGGCGGTCGAAAACCAGGACCATGTCGAGGAACGTCTGGGAGGCGCGGATGAGGAGTTCCGCGACCTCGTCGAAGAGGTCGAAGAATTTCTCCTCCCGCGGCATCAGGAAGACCATCGCCGTCTCTCCGAGGGTGTGCAGGGATTCACGCGATCTTCACGCGAGCTTCACTGCCCATTCTCGGGAATTTGGGCGCGGGAGCCAGAGGGGGGGACGACTTCCCGTTTTTCCGTCCTCAGGTGATTGAAGTCAGGTGGTGGCGAGCGGCGGGAAAAACTCTCCCCGTAGGACGGCTCTCCCGAGCCGTCCTGTCCGCGAGAGGACGGCTCGGGAGAGCCGTCCTACAGGCGGTTTTCTTTCGCCGCTCGTCTAAACGGCCGGGCGCTCCAGCACTTGCTCGGCGAGCTGCTGGTAGCGCTGGTGGAGGACGGCGGCCTTCTCCTGCTTGACGTGCTCGGCCGTGTCGAGGACGCTGAGACGCTTCTGCTCGCTCAGGTACCAGCGCGTCAGTTCGGCGAGGTCGCCGAACGACTCGGGCGGCCGCGGCCGCACGGCGTGGGCGCGCAGGATCTCTTCCAGCTGGAGCAGATGCTCCTCGACGTCCTCCGGGGCGTGCCGGTCGCCCAGGTAGCGCTCGACGAACTCGTCGAACATGAAGCGCGTGAAGCGGTCGCCGACGTCGGGCTCGTGCCGCGCGTAGAGGACTTCCGCCCGCAGCCGTGACTTGGTGCGGCGCCGCGGGGCCTCGCCAGTACACTCGGCGGCGTCGCGGCCTTCGCGGCGGACAGCCTGTTGCGGCGCGCGGGTCGGGCGTGGTTCCTGCGCCGGTCTTGCCGGCGGCGGCGCCCAGGGCTGCGGCTGCTTGCCCTTGCCGAACAGCGGGACGGCGACGAAGTCGATGACCGGCTGCAGGATCCACGCGACGACCAGCACCAGCCCGGCGGCGATGAGCGAGCGCAGGGCGACGGCGGGGAGCTGTTCCGCGTCGAACCCGCCGAGCGACACGAAGGCGTAGCCCGCGTAGATCAGGAAGGCGGCCAGGGCGAGGCGCAGGCGGGCGTAGACGAAGGTCAGCACGGGCAGGACGATCCAGAACGGCGCCAGCACCAGGCCGGCCGCGATGAAGCCGCGCACCGCCACCTTGAGGAGGTCCTGCGTGTCGAAGCCGCCGAGGGCGAAGTAGGAGTAGCCGCCGTATATCAGGAACGCCGCCACGCCGAGGCGCATGCCCCAGCTGTACAGGGCCGGGTAGGGGGCCGCCATCTTCGAGCCGAGCAGCACGAACAGGCCGACGATCAGCGCGACGAAGCAGGGGTCGGTGCCGTCGATAAAGGTGAGGACCTCGCGCGCCGAGGCGGCGAGGTCGATCGAACGCAGGGATTCCAGTACGCCGTTCATGGCGCGGTCTCCTCGGGGTGTGGCCGCACCGCGGGGGCCGGTCGGGGTTGGGGTAGGCACGGGCCTGACTGCGGTGGGCGGCAGGATAGTCTATTGTACGGGCGGGGCCGGGCCGCTTGTCAACGACCGATCTGCTTTTCCGAGACGCACCTCCTTGACCCGCCGACCGAGCCTGGACAGAAGGATGAGGAAGACCCGGCGGACCCTGTGATCAGCATGAGCGGGCATACTGGCCTGGTGGACGCCATCGCCCTGAACCCCAACGGGCGACACCAATTTCCTCCGGCGGCTAATTCATGATGCGGTCGTAGAACGCCGCACCGACTCCGTAGCACTCGCAACAGGCGGCTTCCAGCCCGTCCCGGTTGAGAACACGGAGGACGCCCCGGCGATAGGTGAGCAGGCCCGCCGTTTGCAGCGCCCCGGCGACGACCGATACCGTCTGGCGGCGCACGCCGAGCATCTCGGCCAGATACTCGTGCGTCATCGAGAACTCGGCCTCCTCCACCCGGTCGTGGGTCATCAGCAGCCACCGGCACATGCGCTCTTCCAGCGAATGCAGCAGGTTGCAGGCGACCGTCTGGTGCGCATACCGCAGGGAATAAGCGGTGTAGCGCCGCACGAGGCCGTCGAGCGTCCCGTCCGGCTTCATCGCCTTCAAGAAGGCGGGTGTGGGGATGCGCAGACCTTCGCCGGAAACCGGGGCGACCGCCCGGATCGGGCTGGAATCGAGGCCGAGGGCGACGGGGAGGCCGGCCATGCCCTCATTGCCGATGGTCGCCGCTTCGACTTCTTTGCCGTCCTCCATGAGGACTGTCAGGGAGATCATCCCGCTCGTAGGGAAGTAGACGTGGGGCAGACTGCCCGGACCGTCTTGGCGGTAGACCTCCTCTCCTTGTGCCAGGGAGGCGGTCTTGGCGGAACGAATCAAGGACTTGTACTCGCCCTGGGGCAAGCGGTTGAGTAAGCGGTTCTCCCTCCGCTTCGGTGTCGCAGGTACGGACATCACGTCCCCCTTTCTTGAGCCATACAAAAGCCATACAAAGGGCGTGTGGCGTCGGCTCTCTCCCGCCCCGGCGGAAGGGACGACCGCCCCAGAGCAAGAGGTAGCAAGCAAATGATGTGCCGCCACCAGTCGGCAGGGCATGTCACGGCGTTGCGCTGCCGCAAGCCTTGGCGAGTTCCTGCCTTCTGCCATCTAGCGGGCAGACAAGAGGGAGGTTTCTTTGTATGCTCTGCAAGTTTGTCTGAAGAAAGCCCCAACTTCAGAGTTTGCTCATGGCCGGCAAGCCGACTCGGTTCCCTTCGAGCCGCCGTCGAGGGGGCGGTCATAGCCGGAGTTCGCCAAGACGGTTTTGGTGGCCCTGACCGGCTACGGCACCGAGGCGCGGAGGATACCATGCCAGACCCGGAAACCACGAAGCGGCTGTCTACCGGCATCGCTGGCCTGGACGAGGTTCTGTACGGCGGACTGCTCCCGCAGCGGTCCTACCTCGTGCGCGGCGGGGCGGGCACCGGCAAGACGACGCTCGGCCTCCACTTCCTCACCGCAGGCGCAGCCAAGGGCGAGCGGACGCTCTACATCACGCTCGGCCAGCCGCAGGCCCGCATCCGTCAGGACGCCCAGACCTTCGGGTTCGACCTGGCCGGCATCCCGATCCTCGACCTCTCACCGCCCCCGGATTTCTTCACCAAGGTCAAGACCTACGACATCTTCACCCCGGCGGACGTGGAGCGGGTGCCGACCATCCAAAAGATCAGCGAGGAGATCGAGAAGGAGAAACCGCAACGGGTGTTCGTGGACGCCTTCTCGCAGTTCCGCTACCTCGCCAGCAACCCGCAGCAGTTCCACAAGCAGATCCTCGCCTTCCTCTACTACCTGACCGAGAAGAAGGCCACGGTGCTGTTCACGTCCGAGCCCAGCCGGGTCACCCCCGACGGCGACCTGCAATTCCTCAGCGACGGGATCATCAATCTGACGATCACGGAACACGGTCGGACAATCAGAGTCAGCAAGTTCCGGGGCTCCGGCTTCCAAGAAGGCCGCCAGGCCCTGCGGATCACCGGCCGGGGCCTCGTCGTCTATCCCCGGCTGCTCGCCGAAGCGCACGGCCAGCCCTTCCAGCTGGAGGCGATCTCGTCCGGCATCGCCGCCCTCGATGAAGTCCTGCACGGCGGGGTGGAGCGCGGGACCACCACGCTTATCACCGGCCCGGCGGGAGTGGGCAAGACGACGATGGCCCTCCATTTCGTGAACGAGGCGGCGAAACGGGGCGAGCATTCGGTGGTCTATGTCCTGGAAGAGGCCGTGCCGATCCTGACCAAGCGGAGCGAGGCGCTCCACATCCCGGTCAGCACCATGATAGGAAAAGGGCTGCTCTCGCTCACGCAGGTCGAACCGCACCGCTACATGCCCGAAGAGTTCGTCGGCATCGTGCGCCAGGAGGTCGAGCAGCGCCAGGCTCGCCTCGTGGTGATCGACAGCATTACCGGGTATCGGAAGTTCCTGCGGGGCGACGACCTGCTGACCGACCTGCATACGCTGAGCCAGTATTTGCAGAGCATGGGGGTGACGGTGTTCCTGACCAACGAGGTCGCGCAGATCGCCGGTGGTTTCCAGGCCACCGAGTACGGCGTCAGCTACCTGGCCGGGAACATCATCTACCTCCGCTACATGGAGCGGCGCACCGAGGCAGGGGCGTTAGAGGTCCGCCGCTGCGTCGGCGTCCTCAAGAAACGCCTGAGCGACTTCGAGAAGGCCGTGCGGGAGCTGGAGATCACCGACGCAGGAATGAAAGTCGGGGGGCCGATCATCGGGCTGCGCGGCGTGTTGAGTACCATGTCCGTTGTGGACGAACGCCAAGTGTGAGCCACAGCTAAATAAGTGCATGCTTTAGGGAAAGTAGCCCGCCGCTCCGCGGCGGGGTTTTCTCCCGCCGCGGAGCGGCGGACTACTTTTCTTGTCGTGCGCCCTCATTTAGGTGGAGCGATGATGAACCGGGTACTGCTGCTCATGGACCACAAGGAGAACCGTCGCCTCCTGGCCGACTGGCTGGCGACCCGTTACACGGTCCTGCCCGACGACACGGACCTGACGGTCTATGAACCCTACGACCTCGGCATCCTCGACGGCACGGCCCTCGCCCGGCTCGCGGACCGCATCGAGGCCCTGAGGAAGGTTGCGGAGCCGGTGTTCCTCCCCTTCCTTCTCGTGACCGCGGAGCAACACGCCAGCTTGGTGACCCGGCACTTGTGGAAGAGTATTGACGAGGTGATCCACAGCCCCATCGACAAGGTGGAGCTGCAGGCCCGGATTGAAGTGCTGCTGCGGGCGCGGCGCCAATCGGTGGCTCTGCGTCAAGCGGCGGAACGGGCGCTGCGGCACAGCGAAGAGCGGCTCGGTTTGCTGATCGAGGGCGTGCGCGACTACGCCCTCTTCCTCATCGACCCCAGCGGGCATGTCTCCGGTTGGAACAGCGGGGCGGAACGCCTCCTGGGCTACGAGGCGGCAGAGATCATCGGACAGCCGCTCTCCCAATTCTTCACCCCCGAAGATCGGCTGACCGACCAACCAGAGCGGGAGCTGGAGACGGCGAGGACCACAGGCCGGGCGTCGGACGATAACTGGCTCGTTCGGAAAGACGGGAGCCGTTTCTGGGCGAATGGCGTGACCACGGCCTTACAGAACGGCAGCCTCCGAGGATTCGTCAAGGTCTTGCGCGACCTCAGCGAACGCAAGCAGGCCAAGCAGCAAGTCGCCGAGTTGCTGGAGCGGGAAAAGCAGCAGTCGGCCCGCCTCGTCCAGGTGGCGGCGGCTTCGCTCACGATCCATTCGGCCCTGTCGGTGGACAGCGTGCTGCGGGTCATCACCGAGGAGGCCCGCAGGATCCTCGACACGCACCAGTCGGTCAGCAGCATGACCGTCAACGAGAATTGGGTGCAGGCGATCAACTTCATCGCGCTGTCCGACAAGTACGCCCAATGGCGAACCTACGATGCGAAACCCGATGGCACCGGCATCTACACGTTGGTCTGTCGCACCAACAAGCCGATGCATCTGACGCAGGCCGAACTCGAAGCACACCCGGCGTGGCGTGGCTTCAGCCATGAGGCCGGGAAGCACCCGCCGCTGCGAGGCTGGCTGGCGGCTCCGTTCGTCGGGCGGGATGGTCGGAACCTGGGCCTCATCCAGGTCTCGGACAAGGTGGACGGCAGCAACTTCACTGCCGACGACGAAGCCCTCCTGATGCAACTGGCGTACATCGCCTCGGTGGCGATTGAGAACGCCCGGCTGTACGACGGTCTTCGGGAAGCCGACCGGCGGAAGGACGAGTTCCTGGCGACACTGGCCCACGAGTTACGGAACCCGCTGGCACCCATCGGAAATGCCTTACAGATCATGCGGCTGGCAGGCACCAGCGGTGCGGCGGCGGAGCAGGCCCGCACGATGATGGAGCGGCAGTTGACGCAGATGGTGCGCCTGGTGGACGACCTGCTGGATGTGTCCCGCATTACCACGGGTAAAGTTGAACTCCGCAAGGAGCGGGTCGAGCTGGCGGCGGTCGTCCAGAACGCCGTGGAAACCAGCCGCCCACTCATCGAGGCGTCGGGCCACGAACTCACGGTCACACTGCCGCCAGAGCCAATCCCTCTGGACGCCGACCCGACCCGGCTGGCTCAGGTGTTCTCGAACCTGCTGAACAACGCTGCCAAGTACACGGAGCGGGGCGGTCACATCGGGCTGACCGCCGAACGGCAGGGCAGCGAAATCGTGGTGAAGGTCCGAGACACCGGCATCGGAGAAGAAAAAGGGACCTTCAGGGTTTCACATTGCACCTTCGTGGTCAGCGGGCCCAGAGCTTGCGGTCGAGGGTGCGGTAGGCGATGGCCTCGGTGACGTGCCCCTGCCGGAGGTCCGCCGCCCCCTCCAGGTCGGCGATGGTGCGCGCCACCCGCAGGATGCGGTCGTGCGCCCGCGCC
>JBBRPS010000294.1:0-11471 GCA_038227745.1 Gemmatales bacterium
TCTGCAGGCGACCGTCCAGGACCTCACCGCGCGCCTCGGCACCAACGCCACCAACTCCGGCACCCCGCCCTCGGCCAACCCGCTCGGCGCCCCCAAGCCCGTCGCCAAGAAGCGCACCGGCAAGAAGCCCGGCGGACAGCCCGGCCATCCCGCGCGCAACGTCGATGAGACGAGTTGGAAGCTGGCCGGGAAGTTGTGCTGGCTGTGGGTGGCGGCGACGGGCACCGTGGCGGCCTTCCTGATCCACGCCCAGCGCGGCTGGAACGCCTTGGCGGCGCTGCTGGGCGCGAAGGTGCAGGGGTTCGTCTGCAGCGACCGCTGGTCGGCGTACGGCCGGCTGTCGCCGTTCTGCCGCCAGGTCTGCTGGGCCCACCTCAAGAGGGACTTCCAGAAGTTGATCGACCGCGGCGGCGCGGCGGCGCGGCTGGGGAAGAAGTTGCAGCGGGTCGCGGCGCAGGTGTTCGCCCCGTGGCACCTGTTCCGGGGGGGCGGTTGCGACCGGCGGGCCTTGCAAGAGCGGTTGGACGCCCCGGCGCGGGAACTTGAGCGCTTGCTCAAGGCCGGTCGCCGCTGCGCCTGCGCGAAGGCGGCGACGTTCTGCGCGAACGTGCTGGAGTTGTTGCCGGCGGTGTGGCGGTTTGTGGTGACCGAGGGGGTGGAGCCGACCAACAATCACGCGGAGCGGGTGCGGCGCCGCGGCGTGCTGTGGCGGAAGAACGCCTTTGGCAGCCACAGCGCGGCCGGGTGCCGTTTCGTGGAGCCGTTGTTGACGGTGGTGCAGACGCGGCGGCTGCAAAGTCGGTCGGTCCTGAGCTACTTGTACGAGGCGCTGCTGGCACATCGCCAGGGCCTCCCCGCCCCTTCTCTGCTCGCGGTCGAGTGAACGGTTACGCTCCTTCATCACCTCGCTTGTTATACTCGCCTGACGGTGTCTCCGCCAGAGAAAAGGTCACAGTGAATGGCACTTGCGCGCCGCCGGGGCGTTCGCGACCGGTGGCATGCTTTCGCGGCCCTTGCAGACTGCGGCAAAGGCGCCTGGCCGGCAAGGGCCGCGAAAGCATGCCACCACCACCCATCCCTTCGCCTTTAAGCGGGTCGTTGCGGAGGGAGTAGGGTTCATCGCTCGCTCCATGCTGTGTATTCGCTGACGCCGTCCATTTTCCCCACCGTTCCCCAGCCCTCCCCGGTTTTCTATGCGGGCGGAACGGCGGAAAAGACGATTGAATAAGATGGGTCAGTGTCACGACTCAGCCCTGTGCTGATGAGTGCTTTTCCCCGAAACGAGGGCGAAGTTCAAGGTTGGTAGGCGCAAGGCGGGCAAGCTGGAGACCCGGGCCAGAGCGTTGTGCGGCCCCGCGGCCGGATCCTCTTGCCAAAACGCGAAAGAGTTGCCATGATTCCCGCCACTTCGGGGGGCAAGGACGCATCCCCTGCGCCGACGGGTAAAGGCTGCCGATGCCGCTCCCCCCTCCCCGGGCGGGCGAGGGGGAACGAGGCGCTCGTCGGGTGGCCTCAATGGAGTCAAAGCCTTGGGTGTACCAGTGATCGCACGGCGGGGGCTGACCGCGTTGCTCGTCGTGCTCGTGACCGTGGTGCCGGTCGTGTATTACCGCGCGGCGTACACCCACTCCAAGCGCCTGCGCGAGATCGGCCCCGGCGTCCTGTACCGCAGCGGCCAGATGACGGCGGCGGGCTTCACCGAGGCGATCGAGCGCCATGGCATCCGCACCGTCATCAACCTGCAGGACGAGTACCCCGACCCCGACCTGCCGCGCCACTACTTCGGCGGCGGGACGGTCAACGAGAGTGAGCTGTGCCGGAGCCTGGGCGTGCGCTACGTCTGGATGCCGCCGGACATCGTCTCGCGCCGCCAGGTGCCGCCGGACCGCCCGCAGGCGATCGACCGCTTCCTGGCGATCATGGATGACCCCGCGAACCACCCCGTGCTGATCCACTGCCGGGCCGGCTTGCACCGCACCGGCGTGATGGCCGCGGTCTACCTGATGGAGTACCGGAACTACTCGCCGGCCGAGGCGGTGCGCGACGTGAAGGCGAACGGCTTCGGCGACTGGGCGTGTACGTCGGCGAACGACTACATCATGCAGTACATCCTCACCTACCGGCGCGGGCTGCGGCAGGGGATGCCCGCGGGCCAGGCCCGGGCCGTTGTGGGGCAGGATTCCAATCCTGCCACGCGCTAGGGCGTGGCAGGATTGGAATCCTACCCCACGACGGGCGGAGACTTTTTCGCAGGAAGCGAACGCCATGACGAAGCTGCTGGACCGATTGCTGGTGTTCAACTACGTCAAGGCGTACCTCATTTGCCTTGTCAGCCTGCTCGGCCTGTACATCGTCGTGGACCTGTTCACGAACATGGACGACTTCGCCCAGCAGCACAGCAACCTGGGCGGTATCCTCGGGCACATCGCGAAATACTACGGCGTTCAGGTCACGGTGATCTTCGACCGGCTGTGCGAGGTGATCGTCCTGCTGGCGGCGATGTTCACCGTCGCCTGGGTGCAGCGCAACAACGAGTTGGTGCCGCTGCTGTCGGCGGGCGTGTCTGCGCAGCGCGTGGTGCGGCCGGTGCTGTTCAGCGCCTGCCTGATGCTGGGCCTGAGCGTCGTCAACCAGGAACTGCTCATCCCGCGCCTGGGCAGTGCGGTGATGTTCGGCCGCGACGACCCCGACGGCGAGCGCGACTTGTTCGTCAACGGTTCGTACGAGCCCAACGGCGTGCTGATCCTGGGCAAGCTGGCGACGCGCAAGGACATGACGGTGCGCGAGTTCGCCTGCACGATCCCGGCGGACATGGGGCCGGGAAACATCACCCCGATCCAGGCCGCCGAGGCCCGCTACATCCCGGCGACCCAGGACGGCAAGCCGCGGACGGGCGGCTGGCTGCTGACCGGCGCCAACCCGCCCGAGTTGCCGGGCTGGTCGCGCACCGACATCCTCGAGCCGCTCATGCCGGGGAAGTACTTCCTGAGGACTTCGGAGGTCGACTTCGACGCCGCCACGCGCGACCGCAAGTGGTTTTACCGCACCTCGACGTGGAGCCTGTTCAAGGAGCTGAACAAGACCGACTCGAACCGCCTGGCGAGCATGGCGGTGCTGTTCCACATGCGCCTGACGCGGCCGATCCTGGGGATGATCCTGGTGTTCCTGGGGCTGTCGGTGATCCTGCGCGACCAGAACCGCAACGTGTTCATCAGCGCCGGCCTGTGCCTGGTGCTGTGCGCCGTGTTTTTCGCGGTCGGCTTCGGCTGCAAGCACCTCGGCGAGAAAGAATTCCTCTCCCCCGCACTCGCCGCCTGGCTGCCCGTGCTCCTGTTCGGGCCGCTGTCCTTCGCACTCTTCGACGCCATCCACACGTAACCAGCCGTCCTGGTCCCTTTCCCCGCGGCGGGACGACGGGGGCGCGATCCGCGCCCTTGCAAGCGCCCTGCTGCGCGGCGCTAGGCGTGCCCGTAGTCTGCCGGTATGATGGAGGAATGCCACGGGTATACCTGCCCCACGATCCCAGGCCTCGAAAGGGCCGTTCCTCATGACGCGCGAACCGTCTCCTCGCCCGGCGCCTGCCGCAGGCGATGGCCTCCTCAGCCGCCGCGACCTCCTCCGCGTCGGCCCCCTCGCCGTCGCCGCCACCCTGCTGCCCGCCGCCGCCGGCGCGGCCGCCACCGCCCCGCGCGGCACCGCCCGCTCGATCATCGTTCTGTGGATGGCGGGCGGCGTCACCCACATCGACTCCTTTGACCCTAAGCCCGACGCCCCCGCCGAGATCCGCGGCACCCTCGGCGCCATCGCCACCACCGTCCCCGGCGTCTGCTTCAACGAGGCGCTGCCCTGCCTCGCCCGCCAGGCCCACCACCTTGCCGTCGTCCGCAGTTTCTCGCACGACAGCAACGACCACTTCCTCAGCCAGGCCTTCGCCCTCTCCGGCCGCCGCGTCACGCCCGCCCAGATCACCACCGAGCCGAACGTCGGCGCCGTCCTCGCCCACCTGCGCGGCCCGCGCGCCGGCTTCCCCGGCTACGTCGCCGTCCCCGGCACTACCCGCCCTGGCCCGCCGCCGACGAACCTGTTCACCGGCGGGTGGCTCGGCCGCCAGTACGCCCCGTTCGGCACCGGCGGCGCCCCGCGCAACGAGGACTTCACCGCCCGCGTCCCCGAGGCCGCCGAGGAGGATTTCCACCTCCAGGCCCTGCAGCACCCCGCCGACGTGGACGCCCGCCGCCTCGCCGGTCGCCGCTCCCTCCGCGAGCGCCTCGAACACGACCTCCGCCGCGCCGAGGCCGCCGCCCTCGGCCAGCAGTACCTCGGCGCCTTCCGCATGCTGACCTCCCCCCTGGTGCGCCGCGCCTTCGACCTGCGTCGCGAGACCGCCGCCGTCCGCGACCGCTACGGCCGCACCAAGATCGGCCAGCGCTGCCTGCTGGCGCGCCGCCTCGTCGAGGCGGGAGCGCCGTTCGTCCTCGTGGACTACGGCTACGACCCCGAGTACGGCAACCTGTGGGACAACCACCGCGTCGCGGTCCAGAACCAGCCGCACATTTGCGACATCGTCAAACTCCCCTATCACCTCGCCGGCACCGACCGGGCCTCCGCCGCGCTGGTGGAGGACCTGCACCTGCGCGGGCTGCTCTCGCAGACGCTGGTGCTGTTTCTGACCGAGTTCGGCCGTACGCCGCGCATCAACAGCCTTGGCGGTCGCGACCACTGGGGGGCGGCCGGCTCGATCTTCTTCGCCGGCGGCGGCACGCGCGGCGGCCAGGTGATCGGCGCCACCGACCGCAACGCGGCGTTCCCCACCGGGCCGGGCTACACGCCGGCCGACGTCGCCGCCACCCTGTACCGGGCGGTCGGCGTGGACACCGAGACGCTGCTGTATGACCGGCAGCACCGTCCGCTGCCGGTGCTGCCGCAAGGGGAGCCGATCCCTGGCGTACTCGGTTAGCCGCGGTTCTGCGAACCGCGGCTAACCGGCGCTGGAGACCCTATCGAGGAACGCCAATGAAACACCTCCGCTGGCTCGCCCTCCTGGCCCCCGTCGCGCTGGCCCTGGCCGTGCCCACCGCCCCGGCCCAGCCAAAGGCGGGCGGCGGCTCGCTGCTGGCCGCCGAGGCCCGCCATTACCGCCTGCAGACGGTGCCGATCCCCAAGGGCGTTGTGCTGGAGGTCGGCGGCCTGTCGTTCCGGCCCGACGGCAAGCTTCTGGCCTGCACGCGCCGCGGCGAGGTCTGGCTGATCTCCCACCCCGACGCGGAAGACTCCGCGAAGATCGAGTACAAGCTGTTCGCCACGGGACTGCACGAGGCGCTGGGCCTGCTGGCCGACGGCAAGGACGTCTACGTCGTGCAGCGGCCCGAGCTGACGAAACTGGTGGACCGCGATGGCGACGGCGTGGCCGACGACTACGTCACCGTCTGCGACAGGTGGGCCGTCTCGGGCGACTACCACGAGTTCGCGTTCGGCCCGGCGCGCGACGCGGCGGGCAACTTCTTCGTCACGCTGAACGTCGGCTTCGGCGGCGGCCACCAGTCGCGCGGGCCGTGGCGCGGCTGGTGCGTCAAGGTCACGCCGAAGGGCGAGCTGATCCCCTGGGCGACGGGGCTGCGCTCGCCGAACGGCGTCAACTTCAGCCCCGACGGCGACCTGTTCTACTGCGACAACCAGGGCGAATGGGTAGCGACGAACAAGATGCACCATATCCGCGAAGGGGAGTTCTACGGCCACCAGGCGGGGCTGCGCTGGGTGACGCAGTCGCGTTTCGCGAAGCTCATCCCCGAGCGCCACGCCGGCGGCATGCGCTACGATGGCGGCGCGGGGCAGAACGGCGTGGCCGGCATGCCGACGCACGCGCCGCCGTGCCTCTGGTTCCCGTACGGCCGCATGGGCCAGTCGGCGAGCGAGCCGCGCTGGGACACGACCGGCGGCAAGTTCGGACCGTTCGCCGGCCAGTGCTTCGTCGGCGACCAGACGAAGTCGAACGTGATGCGCGTGGCGCTGGAGAAGGTCAACGGCCGCTACCAGGGGGCGTGCTTCCCGTTCCGCAGCGGCGGCCAGTGCGGCATCAACCGCCTCGCCTTCGCCCCGGACGGCAGCATGTACGTCGGCCAGACGAACCGCGGCTGGGGCTCGCTTGGCGGCAAGTCCTACGGCCTGCAGCGGATCGTCTACACCGGCGTCCTGCCGTTCGAGATCCACACGATGAAGCTGACGAAGGCCGGCTTCGACCTGACGTTCACGAAGCCGCTCGACCCGGCGACGGCGGGGCGCGTCAAGGCGTACAACCTGCAGTCGTTCACGTACTATTACTGGAGCACGTACGGCTCGCCGGAGGTGGACCGGCAGGCGGAGAAGGTCGCGTCGGCGGCCCTGAGTGCCGACCGGCGCACGGTGTCGCTGGCCGTCGGCGACCTGCGGCGCGGGCGCGTGTACGAACTGAACCTGGAAGGGGTGCGCTCCGCGGCCGGCGACCCGGTGCTGCACCCGGAGGCGTATTACACGTTAAATGAACTCCCTTGAGGTCCTTATGAAGCAGCACTGCTACGTGATCGTCTGCACCGACGCCTCGACCATCTGGACGCGCATCCTGGCGTCGAGCCTCGAAGGCATTGCGCTGGGCGACTGGACCGAGGAGCACCTCGACCACCTGTTGCAGAAGGGCTGGCAGCCGGTGCGCGAGACGCCGATGAGCAGCGACGGCGGCTACGCCTACTCGCTCGTCGTGCTCGAACGGGAGTAAGGAGTCGCGCTTGGAGTGGTCCCCTTTCGACTTGCCCCTGAGCGACTTGAGGCACCCGTTCCACGTCCACCACATGGAAATGGCCCTGGAGGAAGCGGCGGTCGCCGCCGCCGAGGGCGAGGTGCCGGTCGGGGCGGTGATCGTCTCGCTGCAGCGCGGCGTCATCGCCCAGGCGCACAACGAGCGCGAGAAGCTGAAGGATCCGACGGCCCACGCGGAGATGATCGCCATCACCCAGGCGGCGCAGGCGCTGGGCTCGTGGCGCCTGGAGGGGTGCGTCCTGTACGTGACGCTGGAGCCATGCCCGATGTGCGCCGGCGCCATCGTGCTGGCCCGGTTGCCGCTCGTCGTCTACGGCACCACCGACCCCAAGGCGGGTGCCTGCCACACGCTCTACCAGATCACGAGCGACCCGCGGCTGAACCACCGGGCGCAGGTGGTCGCCGGCGTGCTGGCCGAACGCTGTGCCGACGCGCTGACGTCCTTCTTCGCGGCGAAACGCAAGTCCGGGAAGGGCTGAGGGCGAGCCGGCAAGGGAGGAACGACTATCCTTTCCCCGTGCAGGAGTCGCATCATGACCCGCTTCTGTTCCCGCCGCCCGTGGCCGCCGGCCCTGCTCCTGGCCGCGCTGCTTGTGTGCGGCCCGGCGGCCCTCCCGTCGGACCAGCCCGCCGTCCCCGCGGACCGGATCGTCTCGACGTTCTCGATCGTGGCCGCCGACCCGGAGACGGGCGTGTGCGGCGCCGCCGTCGCCAGCAAGTACCCGGCGGTCGGCAAGGCAGTCGCCTATGCCCGCGGCGGCGTCGGCGCGTTCTGCACGCAGCACTACCACGTCGCGAAGTGGGGCGAGCGCGCCCTCGACCTCCTGGAGGCTGGCAAGCTGCCCGAGGAGGTGCTGGGCGAACTGCTCAGGGACGACCAGGGCAGGGACGGGCGGCAGCTCGGCATCATCGACATGCAGGGGCGGGCGGCGAATCGCAACCCCGCGAAGGCCGCCGGCTCCAGCCGGTACTGGGGCGGCATGGTCGGCCGCTACTATGCCTGCCAGGGCAACACGCTGACCGGCCGCGGCGTGATCGTGGCGATGGCGAAGGCGTACGAGGAGACGAAGGGCAGCCTCGCCGACCGGCTGCTGGCGGCGCTGCTGGCCGGCGACTGCGCCGGCGGCGACCACCGCGGCCGGCTGGCGGCGGGCATCCGCGTGGCGAAGCAGGGCGTCAAGGGTTACTGGCTGGAGCTGCACGTCGATAACAGCAAGGACGCGGTGATCGAGCTGGCGAAGAAGTACGTCGAGCTGAAGCACGAGGCGAAGGGCGACTGGCCGGGCGGCCAGCCGCCGTTCAAGCACCCGTGCCCCGACCGGCCGCAACCGAAGTCTCCGGGGAACTGAACGCCGGCAGGGAGGGGAGCGCGGCGAGCCGGGGACGGGTGCCCCCGGCTCGCCGCCGCCTGACGTCGCTGAAGGAACAGTAGTACTCCGGGGCGGAAGGTGGTCACACAAGCCCGAAGCGCAAGCGAGGACCCCCTCGCTTGCGCTTCGGGCTTGTGTGACCACCTTCCGCCCCGGAGTACTATTCCGCGGCAGATCGGAGTCCGAACCCCTCCTCCGGCGGTCGCTCATCGTTGCGGCACAGCGATGCCCCAGAAATAGTCGAACCGCGGGCGCAACCTCCCGCGCCATCTCTCCAGTCGCTGCGACACGCGCGCAAAGGCGGTCGCTTCCGGGCCGTGCCCTCGGGGGATTTCGTCCGCAAATGGCTCGACGTCTTCGCGGTGCATGAGCAGGATGACCGACGGGGGCAACGCCGGCCAGTCGCGCGGGCCGTTTTCGTTCCCCTGCAACGCTTGCTCTACCTCCTTCTGCTCGGGCTTCCGGCGGCGGTCGGCACACACGAGCAGGAACAAGGTCCCCGGCGGTCCCTCGATCTTCCACGACCCGACGGCGGGGAAGCGTACCTGCTCGTGATCCCGGACCGAGTTCGACTGAAGAGGGGCCAATTCGCGGACACGGCCCGAGGCGCCCACGCAGAAGACGCCGGCGCTGTACCCCCGAGGCACGTCGCAGCGCAGGACCAGGCGCTCGCCTTGTTTGAACGGGGCCAGGGCCTGCACTTGCTGCACGGTCCGCGGCGTGAAGACGTGGTCTTTCCCGTCCGCCCTCCGTTCGAGCACTTCGACCAGCGGTTGCCGCAGGGCGGGAGGTTCGGGGGGCGGGTTGGAGGGCCACGACAGCCAGCAGGCCAGTCCCGCCACGGCCAGGACCAGGGCCGCGGCCGCGAGCAGGGTTCGCCCCGGCCGGCGCACGAACCGTTCCAGGTCCAGGGCAAGATCCTCGGCCTGGGGGTAGCGGTCCGCCGGCTCAGGGGCCAGCGCCCGCAGGCAGATGGCCTCCAGGCGGCGCGGGACGCGGGCGCGGGCCAGGGCAGTTCGGTCGACATCGCCCCGACGGGCACGAGCCAGGCCTCTGTTAACGTCCTTGTCGGCGAAGGGGGCCGCGCCGGTCAGCAGGAAAAACAGGATACCGCCGGCGCCGAAGATGTCGCTGATCGGTCCCACGAGGTCCGTTTCCTCGCGGGCTTGCTCCGGGGCCATGTAGGCCGGCGTGCCGCCGCTCGGCCCGGTCTCCGGAGACCAGGGGCTGCGCCGCCGGGCCAGGCCGAAATCGACGATACGGGGCTGGCCGCGGTCGTCGATCAGGACGTTGGCCGGCTTGAGGTCCTGATGCGTCATGTGGCGGCGATGTACCTCGGCCAGGCCGCGGGCCACGCGGGCCACCAGGGCGGCGGCTTCGCGCGGGGGGAGCGGGCGGCGGCGCCACTCTGCCAGGCTGCACCCGTTGACGAACTCGGTCACGAGGTAAGGGCGGTCGTCATGGGTGCCGTGGTCGTACACCCGCACCAGGTTCGGGTGGTTCGCCAGCGCCATGGCCCGGGCCTCGTTCAGGAACCTCTCTCGCGCAACCGGATCCTCCACGAGCCGTTTCTTCCCGAGCTTGATGGCCACGTCGCGGTTGAGGTCGGGGTCGAAGGCCCGGAACACCTCGCCCTGGGTCCCTTCGCCGAGGCGCGCCACGATCCGGTATCTGGAGATGGCCGCCGGCAAGGGGCCCGGGCTGTCGTTTTTGCCCTGGCGATAGTCGATCGTCGAGGCACCGACCCGGGATGAGTCCTGCCGGCGTCCGTCGAGTAACTCCGGCGAGAGGGAGCCGTCCGGCTGCAGCAATGCGGGGAAGCGGCGGGCGTACTGCTCCAGGGGCAGGGGGTTGCCGGTCCGTTCGCGGTATTGCAGGTCGATCCTGACAAGCTCGTGCAGCAAGGAGAGGTTGCCGTCCACGTTGGGTCCCGCGAGGTAATCATCCAGGGCCGGCGGAGGAGGCTGGCGTTTCCAGGCCGCCTCGAAGGAGTCGGCCACCCGGTCGATCCGTTCCAGGTCGGCCAGGGGGATCTGGTATTCGCCGAGCTGCTCGGGGGCATTCATGGCTTGGTCCTTTCGGGCCGGCTGGCGCTGCACCTCTGTTCTATCCCCGGACGGGCCGCCTTGCCGACACGGCTGCGCTTTTCTGGTTCCCTGTCGGGAAAACGGGCGAGATGGGGACAGGGATAAGAAGTGCTTGCGGCCCGTCTTGCGAGATGAAAAAAGGGATGAGCGGGATTCGCAGCCCAGCCGATTGACCGGCGCCTTCGCCGGAGGGATAATCCACGCTTCAGGTGCGAGACGCCTTCGTGCGCTGCCGTTGCGAATCCTGGGCGCTTTTTTCTGAGGGGTTGTGCCATGACTTCGCCTGTCCGGATGTTGCCGGCCCTCGCGTGTTGCCTGGCCCTGCTCGGGTTCGCCCCGCCGTGCCTGGCAGGGACGGCGGCGAAGACACCGCACTCCACGGCCGGCGGGAATTCCCCCAACGGGACGGCCGCCGCGGTCGCCGCGGGGAGGAAGCTGATCGCCGACAACGCGGGGCCGATCTGCCTGTTCGCTCACGCCGCCAGCACCTACGCCTACCGGAGCAGCGAGTACCTCGGCCACACGAAGACCTCCGACGGCTTGCACGAGCTGACGTACAAGTTCACCGTCAAGGGGAACGTCAGGACGCAGACGATGACGATGGCGTTCTACTTCGAGGACAGCGGCAAGTTCCACGGGCTGCGCGTGCCGGCGTACACGACGATCCATGAGCCGTTCCAGCGGCTGAGTGCCTCGTACCTCAAGCAGCTGCGCCGGCAGATGGCCCAGCGGCCCGGCGTACAGGCCAACGCGACGTTGCTGCGGGTGGTAGACAACGCCGATGCCCGGAAGCTGTGTGTGATGCACCTTGAGCAGGCGCAGCCCATCCGCAAGCAGGGCGGCGGAGCCGGCGACCCGGGGAGCGCCGTCCAGGGCAGGACCGACCCGCTTTCGGCCAAGCAGAAGGCAGAGTCGCTGCGCGAACGGGACCAGTTGGAGGCGCAGGCGAAGAAGGCCGAGGCGGCCCAGGTCGGCAAGTTGCCTGCCGGTCAGCGGCGCGACTTGAAAGAGGCGGCGGCCTGGAACAAGCAGGCCGTGGCCCACTATCAAGAGGGGCGCTACCGCGAAGCTACCGCCCTGGCCAGGAAGGCACTGGCCATCCGCAAGAAAATCCTGGGGGACAACCACCCCGACACGGCCACCTCCCTCAACAACCTGGGCTTCTTGCTGCAGGCGCATGGGGACTACGCAGCGGCACGGCCCTGCTACCAGCAGGCCCTCGCCA
>JBBRPS010000295.1:0-11450 GCA_038227745.1 Gemmatales bacterium
AACGGGACATTCTCATGCCAAGCTACCGCAATCAGGACGATCCTTCAAGCATTCCCTCGTCGTCCCGAGGGGGAGTCAGCCGCCGGCCCACAAATTCCTCCTCCACCTTGGTCAGCTCGGTGCGCAGGCGCTGGATCTCGCGGAAGCACCCGTGTACGTCCTGTTTCGCCTTTTCCGGCAGCCCCTTCGCGCCCTCCGCGAGCCTGTCCAGCTTCGCCACCAGATCCGCACGGCCGCGGCGGCTCGCCTTTTTGCGCAGGTCGTCGAAGGCGTAGCCGAACTCGCGAACCTCCTGGACGGCGTCCTGAGGAGTTGGCGGGCGGCGCGGCAATTCCCCCGACCCCGGCAGGCGCTCGCGCTGCAGCTGGTCGAGGTACGCCGCGAACTTGTTCAGGTTCTCGAAGCACTCGCGGTAGAGGGTCTGGTTGCGGTCCTCGTAGGCCTGCTCGGCGTAGCGCTCCTGGGCGTAGACCTGCTCGAACAACTCCTCGCGGTTGCGGCCGGTGCGGTCGGCGACGGCGCCGGCCTGCATCAGGCAGTGCTTGACGAGCTGCGCGAAGCGCGGCCACGGCGGCTCGAGGATCTGTGTCCGCGCCGTCTCCATCTGTCCCACCAGGTCGCGCAGCTCGGCCATGCGCTGAATCGCCTTCGGCTCGTCCTCGTAGCGCATGGCCTCGTCGAGGTCCTGCACCAGCCGGGCGAGCTGCGCCTTCATGCGCGTGCGGTAGCTGCCGCTGAACTCGCCGAGCAGCGCCTCGACCTGGCGGCGGACCTGGTCGATCTCGGCGCGGGTGGGCGGCTTCGGCGGCGGCGCCGCCTCGATGGAGATGGTTTCGGCACGGCCGGCGAGCGGCACCGCCACCTTGACGCGAAGGGTGTGCTTGACGTCGATCTCCAGCTCGATCTCCACCGCCGTGTCCACCGGCAGCTCGCGGTCGAGGTTGTCGATCACCAGCTGCTTGATGACGCGGTTCTCCTCGTAGACCGGCACGACGATGCGCCCCGCCTGATCGACGGTGCGGCAGGTGCAGCGAAAGCTCCCCGGCAGGGTGGCGCCGACCGGGGCGATGACCTGGCGGACGCGCTGGCGGGCGCGGTTGAGCACCTCGATCTGCAGCGGCTTGGTGATGAGCTGCGTCGGCATGACGGCCTGGCCCAGCCGCCGTCCCTGGCGCGTGTGGCGGACCGCGACCGTGACCGCCGCCAGCTCGCGCCCCGGGGCGTCGCACACCGTCAGCCGGAAGGCGTTGTCCGTCTCGGGGACCAGGTTCACTTCTTGCGCGAACGTGCCCTGCCCGTCGAGGAACGCTTCCTCGACCATGCCGGTCGCCAGGGCCTCGACGCGCACCGAGGCGCCGTCGCACAGCTCGGCGGGGCCGCGGACGATGCCGGTCAGCGTGTGCCGTTGGTCGCGCGTCGTCGGCGGGCTGGTCACATGGAGTTCAAAGCCCACGGGGTGCACCCCGTGGGCTTTCAGCAGGTAGCGCGTGCCGTAGCTGGCGGCGCGGAGGGCGGCGCCGTAGGCGACGCACAGGTCCGGCTCGTGCAGCAGCGGCTCGGTGCTGCGCGTGTGCTCGGGCAGGTCGGGGTTGCAGAAGGCGGCGCGCACCGTCTCGCGCACCAGCGGAATGCGGCTCGAGCCGCCGACGAGGATGACGTGGTCGATGCCGGAGAGTGTCAGGTCGGCTTTCGCGCGGGCGCGGTGCAGGGCCTCGTGACAGCACTCGATGGTGCGCTCGACCTTGTCGCGGATGAGGCGGTGGAAGGTCGCGCGGTCCACCTCGAACTCCACCGGCACCGGCAGGCCGTCGGCGTCGCGCAGCAGGTCGGGGACGCTGCGGCTGACGACCTCGCGCTCGGACAGCTCAACCTTGACGCGCTCGGCGAGGTGGACCAGCCGGGCGAAGTTGGCGGCGCCCTCGGCGACGGCCAGGTCGAAGTTGACGCGCTTGCCGCGGTCGCCGAGGAGGGACTGAAGGTGCGAGGCGAGGAGGCGGTCGAAGTCGTCGCCGCCGAGGAACGGGTCGCCGCTGACGCTGAGGACCTCGTAGTCGCCCCACTGCTTACGGATGACGGAGACGTCGAAGGTGCCGCCGCCGAGGTCGTAGACGAGGTAGCCGGCGTCGTCGTGGTCACACGCCCAGGAGTAATAGATGGCGGCGGCGGTCGGTTCGTGGAGCAGCTCGATGACCTCGAAGCCGGCCAGCTCGCCGGCCTGGCGCGTGGCCTCGATCTGGTTGTGGTTGAAGTAGGCCGGCATGGTGACGATGGCGGCGTCGAGGAGGTAGCGCGTGTCGTTGAGGGTGCGGGCCATGACGTCGCGCAGGTGGGTCAGGATGCGCGCCGAGACCTGCGGCGGCGTGAGCTGCTCGGGACCGACGGGGAAGGTGCGGCCCAGGCCCATGAAGCGCTTGACGGAGGCGACGGCCTTCGCGCGGTCGGGGAGTGACGCGGCGGGCCGACCGACGACCACGCGGCCCCCCCCTTCGCCCCCGTCGGAGCTTTCGCGGTAGGCGACGACGGAGGGGAAGGTACGGCGGCCGGCTTCGTCCTGGCCGGTAAGGAGGACGCTGTCGGTCGGGTCGAGGAGAGCGATGACGCTGTTGGTGGTGCCCAGGTCAATGCCGACGGCTTTGCGGATGCCGGGGGAGGCGAGGGGGGAAGCGGGGGTGCTGCTCACGAGGGGCCTCGACAAAAAAAGGAACCCGTTTTCGTCGGGAAAACGGGTTCCTGCCCCTGGTGGGGCGCTGCTTACCCAGCCCCGGCCCGTTGGCCGGGAGCACTGCTGCGCTGCGAAGACGTCGCCGGGGTGGGATCGGTGTGTACTTATCAGGTTTTTCGGGGGAACGGTGCGGTCGCAACTGGCGACCGGAGCCACCCGAAGCCGTATGTGCCGAGATCGACCGAGCGACGGACTCCGCCTTCAGACTCGTTCATAGGATCGACTTGCGCACCTCCTTGGTCGTAAGTTACGAGGCCCGCCAGCGGGGTGAGATTGGAGGCTACTTATCGGGTTTCCCAGGGCCCTGACGGATCAGCGCTTGCGAAGCGTGGAGAGAGACTCCAGAGCCACCTGGAAACGTATGTGCCGAGATCCAACCTGGCGACGGACCCCCGGGTGTGTGAGGCTTCCCCTCAACTCGGGCTCCTCGTCGGAGCACCACGGTCGGTAGCCGTTCGGGAAGGAGCGTTGTCCGCTCCACCGCCGCGGCGACCTGGTTGACGGACGTTTGGCACGTGCCTGGGAGAAGCCTTAACCACTTGTTTATATACACGCGGCGCGGCGCCGGTCAAGGACTTTCTCGTTTTTTTCTCGAATTTGCGGGCGTGCTGTCGGGGCGTTTCGCGCGCTGTTCCCGGCCCCGGAAAGGGCTTGCCGTTTCGCGCCGTGCGACGGCGGCACGGGGGACTGATTCTATCAGTCCCCCGTGCCGATGCACGCGCCTTCCCCCGCCTTCCGCCCGCCTCAGCGCCGCGCCGCCGGCCACAGCTCGGCCCCGTAGCGGGCGCTCGCCCCCAGGTCTTCCTCGATGCGCAGCAACTGGTTGTACTTGGCGACGCGGTCGGTGCGGCTCGTCGAGCCGGTCTTGATCTGCCCCGCGTTCGTCGCCACGGCGATGTCCGCGATCGTCGTGTCCTCTGTCTCGCCGCTGCGGTGGCTGATGATCGCCGTGTAGCCGTTCCGCCGCGCCAGCTCGATCGCGTCCAGCGTCTCCGTCAGCGTGCCGATCTGGTTTACCTTGATCAGGATGCTGTTGCCCGCACCCTTGTCGAGGCCCTCCTGCAGCCGCTTCGTGTTCGTGACGAACAGGTCGTCGCCGACCAGCTGCACCTTGGCGCCCAGCTCGCGCGTCAACTTCTGCCAGCCGGCCCAGTCGTCCTCCGCCAGGCCGTCCTCGATCGAGCGGATCGGCCATTTCGCACAATAGCCCTTCCACAACTCGATCATCTCGTCGGTACTGGCGACGTGGTCCGGCCGGCTCTTGAAGAAGCAGTAGCCCGTCTTGCCGCGCTTCTTCGCCTCGTCGTACAGCTCCGTGGTCGCCGGGTCGAGAGCGAAGACGATCTGCTCGCCCAATTTGTAGCCGGCCTTCTCGATGGCCTTCGCGAGGACCTCGAAGGCCTCGTCGGTGCTCTTGAGGCTGGGGGCAAAGCCGCCCTCGTCGCCGACGGCGGTGTTGAGGTGGCGGTCGTGCAGGACGTTCTTGAGATGGTGGAAGACCTCGGCGCCCATCCGCAGCGCCTCGCGGAACGAGGGGGCGCCGAGCGGCACGATCATGAACTCCTGGAAATCGACGTTGTTGTCGGCGTGCTTGCCGCCGTTGAGGATGTTCATCATCGGCACGGGCAGGTACTTGGCGTTGGCGCCGCCGAGGTAGCGGTACAGCGGCAGGCCGACCGACGCCGCTGCCGCGTGCGCCACGGCGAGCGAGACCCCCAGCACGGCGTTGGCGCCGAGCTTGGCCTTGTTCGGCGTGCCGTCGAGGTCGCAGAGGAGCTGGTCGATGGCGGGTTGCTCGAAGGCGTTCTGTTCGAGGAGGGCGGGGGCGATGGTCTCGTTGACGTGGTGGACGGCCTTCAGGACGCCGCGGCCGAGGAAGCGGGCCTTGTCGCCGTCGCGCAGCTCGACGGCCTCGTGGGCGCCGGTGCTGGCGCCGCTGGGGACGGCGGCGCGGCCGCTGGCGCCGTCCGCGAGGATGACTTCGACCTCGACGGTCGGGTTGCCGCGGCTGTCGAGGATTTCCCGGCCGTGGATGCTCTGGATGTCCATCAATGCCCCAGGAAAGAGTAAAAAGTAGAAAGTGAGAAGGAAAAAGGAGAGACGGCTCGCAGCCGTCGCTCACTTTCCACTTTTCACTTTCTCCTTTTTACTCTTTCCTGGGGCGATGAAAAGAAGGGGGCCCCGGCAGGGGGTCGTGGCAGTTGGACCAGCCTGCGGGGGTAACAACCGGGGAGTCGTGGCGGTCGTCAGGCGGTCCGGGGCAAGCGTCTAGAGTGCCGGGGCCCCCAAGAGGGTCGGCCGCAGGCGATCCGTCGGAGGCGTGAAGCGGGGGTGGTTCACGTCCCGACGGATCGAGGCCGCGCGGGGCGAGCGGGGTAACGTTCCCCTCCTGGGACGTCGCGTTCGCTGCCCTGCGTTGCCGCTTCCTTGCGGCCTGTTGTTCGTCCCTGTTGCGTCTCGTGTCATTCCGTTTCACTGCGGCGTTGACAGGGTTAGTTATCGGCCGCGGTACGGGATGACTTGAGCAGCGAACCGAGAGAAAACGGTGAAGGACCGCAGACCACGGGAGCGGGCGGGGGCGGACAATATCGGCGAGCCGGGGCGGCTTTGGAGTGCGGCGCTCGGCGCCGCTTTCTCTCTTTCTTTGTCCGGCTCCGGGCTTCAGGGGAGGAAAAGAAAGACCGAAAGCGGCGCCGAGCGCCGCACTCCAAAGCACGCCCCCTGCATCCGGGCCGGACTTACCTGGAGAAACGAATGAGTGAGGCAACGAAGGCTGGCACCGCCATCAGGGCGGTCTTCTTCGACGCGGTCGGCACCCTGATCTACCCCGACCCACCCGCCGCCGCCGTCTACGCGGAGGTTGGCCGGCGTCACGACAGCCGCCTCTCCGCCGCCGCTCTCGGGGAGCGCTTCCGCGCGGCGTTCCTGCGCGAGGAGGCGTTCGACCAGGCGAACGGTTTGCGGACGAGTGAGGAGCGCGAGCTGCGGCGCTGGCGGAACATCGTCGCCGAGGTGCTCGATGACGTCGGCAATGGTGCCGCCTGCTTCGAGGAGCTGTACCACCATTTCAGCTTGCCCGCCGCGTGGCGCTGCGAGGAAGACGCGGCCGAGGTGCTGGAGGTGCTCGCGGGCCGCGGCTACGTCCTGGGCATGGCGTCGAACTACGACCACCGGCTGCGCTCGGTCGTCGAGGGGCGGCCGGAGCTGCGCCCGCTCACGCACCTGGTCATCAGCTCGGAAGTCGGCTGGCGGAAACCGGCGCCCGAGTTCTTCGCCGCCGCCGCGGCGCGGGTCGGCTTGCCGGCGCGGCAGGTGCTCTACGTCGGCGACGACCGGCTCAACGACCTCGAAGGCGGCCGCGCCGCGGGCAGCCCCGTCGTCTTCTTCGACCCGCGCGGCAAGGCTGTCGACGTGGGCGGGCGGATCACCCGCTTGACGGAGGTGCTTGCTCTCCTTCCGTAGGGGGCACGGCGGGGGCCTGGACGGCGGCAGGAGGCGGCGCGGGCCGCAGCAGCGGCCGCGCCGGGACCGCGTACGTCCGCCTCGCGGGCACCGACACCAGTTCCAGTTCGGGGTAGCGCAGGGCGGTCAGCTTGCCGCCGAAGACGCAGGCAGTGTCGAGGTTGATCGTGCGGTTGACCCACTCCGCCTCCAGCACCGGCGTGTGGCCGTACACCACCGCCGTTCGGCCGCGATACTCCGCCGCCCAGTCGCGCCGCTCCGGCAGGCCGTGCTCGTCCTTCTTGCCCGTCGTGTCGCCGAACAGCGCGAAGCTCCGCACCGCGCCCGACACCCGGCCATGCAGCTCGCGCTTCAGCCCCGCGTGCGCCACGACCAGCTTGCCGCCGTCGAGGACGTAGTGACTCGGCAGCGTGCCGAGGAACGCGCGCACCTTCTCCCTGAACTCCTGCGACTCCGGTTCGAGCTGCGCCAGCGACGCCTCCAGGCCGTGCGTGATGCGGACGTCGTGGCCCTTCAGCTTGCGCACCAGTTTGTCGTCGTGGTTGCCGCGCACGCACAGCGCCGCCCCAGCCTCGACGAGGTTCATCACCAGGCGCAGCACGGCGGGGATGTTCGGCCCACGATCCACGAGGTCGCCGACGAACACCGCCTTGCGGCCCGGCGGCGGCACGGCCGTGCAGACCAGCGCCGCCTCGCCGGCGGCACGGACCACCTGCCAGCCGAGCCGTTCGAGCAACTGCACCAGCTCGTCGAAGCAGCCGTGGATGTCGCCGATGACGTCGAACGGGCCGTGCTCGGAACGGCGGTTGACCGGCAGCGGCCGGCGCTCGATCGTGACCGCCTCCACTTCCTCGGGCGTGGACAGCACGTGGACGCGGCCGACGCGCTCGCGCTCCAGGGCGGCCAGGGTGCGCTGCAGGAGCTGGTAATGCGACGTCACCACGGTCGGGGCGACGTTGCGGTCCGGGCGCTGCTCGTTGTAGCGCTGGCACAACTCTTCCGGGAGATTGAAGACGACGGCGACCTTTTGAGAATGATACTGGCGGGCAAGGTCCAGCAGCGGCTTGCGCGCCTCGGGCTGGACGTTGGTCGCGTCGATGACCGTGAGGCGGCCCCAGGCCAGGCGCTTCGCGGCGGCGAGGTGCAGCAGCTCGAAGGCGTCCTTGCTGGCGGCCTGATTGGCCTCGTCGTCGCATACCAGGCCGCGGAAGAAGTCCGAGGAGAGAATCTCGGTCGCCCGGAAGTGTCTGCGGGCGAAGGTCGATTTGCCGGCGCCGGACGGGCCGATCAGGAGGACCAGGCAGAACTCGGGGATGGTGATCGTCATGGTGTGGTCTTCGTTCCGCGGCGGGACGTTACTCGAACCCCTCCGGCGCGTCGCGCAGGCCCTCGCGCTCAATGCGGAGAAAGCGGATCGACGTCGTCTCCTCCACGCCGTCGTCGTAGCTGACCTGGATCACCTCGCCGCTGATGCGCGTGATCTCGCCGGGGTAGTAAATCGGGCCGCCCTTGTGGCGCACGCATACCCGGTCGCCGACCTTGAGCTCCAGCGGCTTGATCCTGTCCGGCGTGACCATCGCCTGGTCGCCATCGTCGAACAGGATGTGCAGCCGCTTGCCGTGTACCGACACCACCACGCCGGGGTACCAGTTCTGATCGAACCAGCACGCCAGCACGCGGCTGCCCTCCGCGACGCCCGTCATCTCCCCCGCGGGCAGCCAGTCGTCGCGCTCGAGGCGCACCAGGCGCAGCAGGGTGTTCTCCTCGTCGCCGTCGTCGTAGTTGACGTGGATGACCTCGCCGGTTTTGCTCGCGATCACCCCGGCGTGGTAGGCCGGGCCGCCCTGCCAGCGGCACCAGACGCGGTCGCCGACCTTGACCGTCAGCGGTCGCAGCCTCTCGCCCCGCACCAGCGCCTGGTTGCCGTCGTCGAAGATGACGTGGTACTGCTCGCCGGTGACTGCGAAGACCATGCCGGGGTACCAGTACAGGTCGTCCCAGCAGGCCAGCACGCGCTCGCCGATCGCGCGGGGCGGCCCTTCCGGCGCGGCCGCGGGCGGGGGCGGAGACGCCTCGGTCCGGACGCGCACCAGCGCCAGCGGCGTCCAGGCAGACGTGCCGTCGTCGTACTGCAAGCGCAGTTCGTCGCCCTTGCGGCCGGTGACGCTGGCGGCAGTGTAGGCGCGGCCCGCGGCGGTGCGGGCGAAGACGCGGTCGCCCACCTGCAAGTCGATGGCGCGCAGGTTGTCGCGCCCGACCAGGGCGTCCTCGCCGTCGTCGAAGATGACGTAGCAGCGGTCGCCGTCGATGTGCCGGACCGTCCCAGGATACCAGTAAACGTCCTCGTGGCGCCTGCCGAGGACGCGGTCGCCGACTTTCCACATGACAGGTTCCTCATCCCAGGTGAAACAGCAGGTGCGTGGCAGAGGGCCGTGGACGTCTCGGGAGAGAAAAAGAAGCGCCCCCGTCTTCCCCTGGAGAGTAAGCACGCGGCGCGGGGCTGTCAAGTAACGCGCAGCCCCCGCGACGCGGGGGGAGGACGGCGGTTGCTCCGGCTGCGAAAATGCCTATGTTCACAGACAGCGCGGGAAGAAATCCCTGTATTGCCGCCGCCGTCAAAGACAACCGAAGAGAGGTCCGTCGATGTCCTACCGTCTCGCAGGTCTGGCGATGTGTCTGGTGCTCCCGGCGGCGGCGCTGCACGCCGGCGAGTACGAGCTGGGGCCGGATTCGCAGGTGCAGGAGGGCGTGCCGCAGGGCAAGCTCACCAAACACACCTGGAAGAGCAAGATCTTCCCCGGCACCGTCCGCGACTACTGGGTCTACGTCTCGGCGCAGTACGACGGCAAGGAGCCGGCGCGCGTCATGGTCTTCCAGGACGGCTTTAGTTACGCCAACCCCAAGGGGCAGTTCCGCGCCACCGTCGTCTTCGACAACCTGATCCACAAGAAGGAACTGCCGGTCCTCATCGGCATCTTCATCAACCCCGGCACCTTCCCGCCGTGCGACCCCGACAACAAGACGGTCAGCAACCGCAGCTTCGAGTACGACACGCTGAGCGACCAGTACACGCAGTTCCTGGAGAAGGAGATCCTGCCGCAGGTCGGCAAGGAGCACAACCTGCGTAAGGACGCGGCGGGGCGAGCGATCTGCGGCATCAGCTCGGGCGGGATCTGTGCCTTCACGGTCGCCTGGCAGCGGCCGGACCTGTTCAGCAAGGTGCTGAGCCACGTCGGCAGTTTCGCGAACATTCGCGGCGGCGACGTGTACCCGGGCGTGATCCGCAAGGCGCCGTTGCGGCCGATCCGCGTCTTCTTGCAGGGCGGGGCGAAGGACCTGGACAACGCGCACGGCAACTGGCCGCTGGCGAACCAGCAGATGGCGGCGGCACTGAAGTTCAGGAACTACGATTACCGTTTCGAGTTCGGCACCGAGGGCCACAACGGCAAGCACGGCGGCGCGATCCTGCCCGAGTCGCTGCGCTGGCTGTGGCGCGATGCGCGGGCGGACGGGCAGGACAAGAAGTAAGGCGGGGGTGGGAGGCGAGCGGAGAGCCCGTCGCTCGCCTCCCCCGCGTTTTCCCTTGCAATCGCCCCCGGCGCCAGGTAAATAAAAGACACCGTCTCCTCCTGCACATTTTTCCCCCCGCCCGCGCCGGAGGCGGGCGCCGAGAGATGGCAATCATGGCCGACCAGTGGTACTACGCGACGGACGAACAGCAGTCAGGCCCCATTGGCCTCACCGAGCTGCAGCAGCTCGCGGCGTCCGGCAAGCTTCGGCCGACCGACCTGGTCTGGCGCGATGGCATGCACCAGTGGGCCCCCGCCGAGGTCACGCGCGGCCTGTTCACCGAGCAGCACCTGCCGCCACCCCCCGCGCCGCCGCTGTCTCCCCAGCCGGAGCCCGCCGCGCCCGCCCACGCCCCGGCGGAAGGCCCCGGGTCCCGGCCCATCGACCGCCGCCCGCGCCCGGGGAAGCGCGCCCCGGCCGGCATGAGCACCGGCGCCAAGGTCGCGCTCATCGGCGGCATCGCCGGCGCCGTCCTTCTCGTCATCGTCGTCATCTTCGTCGTCGCCCTGTCGAACCGGAGCAACCCGGCCGCCCGCACCTACACCGTCAACCTCAACCAGAATGCGACCGACAACCGTAAGTTCCAATTCACCGCCGGGTCGCGCATCACGATCAGCGTCCGCAGCGACTTCGAGACGGACGTCGATCTCTACGTCTACGACAGCCGCGGCGCGTTGATCGCCGTGGACAATGGGCCGCAGAAGGACTGTTTCGTTAACTTTCGCGCGCCGCGCACAGAGTGGTATCGGATCGAGCTCCGCAACCTCGGTCCAGGCCCCAACCGCTCCGTCGTGACCTATAATTGAGCAATTGAGCAACCCGGGCGCGGAGGCTTCGTCCGGCCTTGCCGTCCGGGCACGGCCGGCCGCCTTTCCGACGTACATGCCAACCTGCCGCACCTCGCACACGGAGAGCCGCATGGCCGAAGAATGGTACTACGCCAAGCAGGGCAAGCAGCTGGGGCCTGTGAGCACGGACTACTTGACGCAGCTGGCGTCCTCGGGGCAGTTGCAGCCCACCGATCTGATCTGGAAGGAGGGCATGGCGAGCTGGGCGCCCGCCCGCATCGCCGCCCGCCACCTCTTCCCCGAGCCGGCCGCGGCAGCCGTCCCGCTCCGCGAGGACGTCTATCAGGTGGAGGAACACGAGCCGGCCGCGCAAGTGCCGATCTATCGGTCGCGGCGGCTCGAGGAGGACGAGCCTTACGAGGACCGGCCGCGCCGCCGCTCGCGGCAGCGCGGCGGCAACCAGGCGCTAGTCATCATCGGCATCGGTGTTGGCGTCCTCGTCGTGATCGGCGTCGTCATCCTGCTGGTTGTCATGCTCCAGCCCGGCAACCCGCGCACCTTCACGATCCAGGCCGGCGAAATGAAGCCTTTCCACGTCACGTTCAAGCAGGGCGTGAAGGCGGAGGTCTGGATCACCAGCGAGCGGAACACCGACATCGACCTGTTCGTGTTCGACGAGCGCGGCCAGAAGATTACCATGGACACCCGCTTCGACAAGGATTGTTATGTCACGTTCGTGCCGCCGCAGACGCAGACGTACAAGCTTGAGGTGGTCAACATCAACCTCGGCGGCCGCCTTCCGGTCGGCAGCAACCGCTGCACGCTGCGCTGGAGCCCGCCGTAAGGCCGGACCCACGTCCCCGTTTATCAGCGCTCAGGCGGCTACTGGGTCCCGCATGGCTAAAGCG
>JBBRPS010000296.1:0-11428 GCA_038227745.1 Gemmatales bacterium
GGACGCCCCGCGGGGCGTCCGGAAAATGAACTGACACCCATTTCCCACGCCGGCATCGCCGCCAGGCAGATCACCCACGTCGCCATCACCCACTTTCACAGCGACCACTGCCTCGGCCGGTCGCCGTTGGACTTCCCCTCACGCCGCAGAGGACGCTGAGCCGATATTCACCACCAATCCCCTCGAATCCGCGGCCTCCCAAACTTTGGCGGGAGGGCTTACCCCGCCGCTCTGTAGCCCGGGTTCGCTGGAGGAGCGGGGGCGCGCTCTTCCTCATCCTGCCTGCCTTTGCCGGGTGCAACCCACAGAGCGCGGAGGAGATAAATAACCAGCAACAGCAGGGCAGGGCGGGGACTGGCGAGCAACTCCAGGAGGGTGCCGGAGCGCTCGCCGCCCATGCCCTCTCAGGGGCTTATCCGGAGATTCGACTGTGACCGATCCGCGCAAGGGGGTTCGCCTGGCGCTCTCGCCGGCGCGCAAAATGGTGATCGAGTTGCTGCATCACGCCCAGCGCGTGCCCTCGCTGCCCACCATGAGACAGCTTGACGTGTCGGCCGTCGCCGAGGCGCGCGCACGGATCGCTTCACCTCCTTCGTGGGTGGCGATTTTCATGCGCGCTTACGCCCTGGTGGCGGAAAAGCGTCCCGAGCTTCGCCGCGCCCTGATCCCCTTCCCTTACCGCCACCTCTACCAGCACCCGTACAGCGAGTGTGCCATCCTCGTGGAACGGGAGTGGGAAGGAGAGCTGGTGGTCCTGGGGGCCAGGATCCGGGGCCCCGAGCGGATGACGCTCACCGACATCCATCGTGAGCTGCGCCGTTTCAAGGAAACGCCCGTCCTGCAAGTCAATTACTTCCGGCAAATTCTGCGGGTGGGGCGACTGCCGGCCCTCCTGCGACGCTTCATCTTCTGGCACTCACTGTACCTGTCCGGTTACAAGAGGGCCAAGCGGCTGGGCACGTTCATGATGTCGAGCCTGGGCGATCTGGGGGCCGAGCAAGGCCACCCCCTGACGCCTCTGACGACCTACTTCACCTTCGGCCCGATTGGCGAAGATGGCGAAGTGACGGCCAAGATCATCTATGACCACCGGGTCATGGACGACCGCTGCGTGGCCCGCTGCCTGGGCGATCTGGAGCGGGTGCTCCATGCGGAGATCCTCGGCGAATTGCGGGCCTTACGTCGGAATGTCGCCTGAAGGCGGAACTACCAACCCCGAATCAGTCGTCGTAGTCCGTCGGCCGCTTGAACGGCCCATTGTGCTCCTCGTCGTCCTCGTCCGGCAGCACCGGGGTGACGGGCGGCCGCGGGTGCATGTCCGCATGGTGCGGACGAACCGGCACGGGCGGCGCCGGCACCGGCGGACGGGGCGGCGGCGGGTGGCCCTTCTCTTCCAGCCGCGCCTTCGGCACCATCACCGGGATCGGCAGCTCCTCGCTGACCTCCTGGAAGCAGCCCACCAGCCGGTCCGCACGCATCCGCAACTTCTGCTCCTTCTCCTCCGGCTCCAGCGTGTCGTCGCGCAGGATCGCAAACAGATCCAGGTCCGAATCGAGCCAGCCCCGGCCCTTTGGCAAGCTCTCCACGCGCTTCCGCGCCGCCGGCAGCATCCGCTCCTTCAACGTCCGCAGGATCGTCGGCTCCTTCTTGTCGCTCGCCCCCGGCCCCTGTCGCGCCGCGATCTGCGCCGCCACCCGGTCGCGCACCAGCGTCACCAGGTCCTGCGTGGCGCACCACAGCAGCACCAGGTTCTGCCCGTCGTTCTTCACCGCCGCCTTGCGGAACCACTCCTGCAACTGCGTCTCCAACTCCGCACGGTCCGTCCGGTCCTCGGCCAAGTGGTGAATCACGTCCTCGAACTTCTCGCCGACCGGCACCGGCAGCGCGCCGCCGTACTCGTCGCGGTTCTCCAGCCAGAAACGCCCGCCCGCCTCGCGGTCCCGCTTGAACGTCAGCAGCCCCGTCATGATGCCGTACAGCGTCAGCTCCAGGCACGCCGACAGGTGCTTCTGCCGCTCCGGGTTGACGCGGCGGATGTCCGGCAGCCGGCCGCGCAGGGCAGGGTAGTCCAGGTGCGTCTGGTCCTGCCGGTCCGACGTGTCGTACAGCTTGCCCATCGCGTCCAGTTCCTGGAAGTAGCATAGCGGGATGCCGGCCTTCTCCTGGTAGAGCACCACCGTGTCGTCCTCGATGTCGAACGGCTCCAGGCCGATCAGGCTCTCGCCGCTGCCCGACTGCTCCAGCTCGCGGCGGAACCCGCTCGCCGACTCGCTCTTGCTCTTGGCGATGCCCAGCCACTTGATCGCCGGCGTGTCGATCTCCTGCCGGTCTCCCGAGCGGTCGATCTTCAGGAACACGCCCGAGTAGATGCGCAGGCAGTCCAGGCGCACCTTCTTCTCGCTCATCTCCTTGTTGAAGACCTGCAGGGCGGACGTGTCGGCGCCGAAGCCGCCCAGCAGCGCCTCGCACGCCTCGGCCAGGTCGCGCGCGAACTCGTCCACGTGCTGCTGGTGCGGTAGGTCGCCCTGCGGCATCAGCCCCAGCACCACGTCGCCGATGCCCTGCACATGCTGCCACTTCTCCTTCAGGGTACGCAGCAGCTCCAGCACGCGCCGCTCGAGTTCCGGCCCGACCTCGAGCATGTCCAGGCCGGCGGCGCGGCTGCGCGGCACGATCAGGTCGCGGATCTTCTCGTCGTACTGTTGGTCGCTCAGGTGGTCGAGCAGGCCGATGTTCCGGCCGCGCGACCACGACGGTTCGCGCAGCTCGTTGAAGCGGCGCGACAGGTAGTGCTGCGCCCCCGTCACGCTGTCGCTCTGCGCCTCCAGCACGTCGAGGAAGCGGCGCAGGTGGTCGGCGTAGGAGGTCTGCTTCTTCCCCGGCGCGACGCGGTCCTGGACCTGCTCCAGGCACACCTTGATGTCGGGGATGGCCTCGTGGTGGAAGCGCTTCTGCAGGTGGTCGCGGGCCTGCCGCAGCGCCCGCGTCAGCTCCAGGCGTACTCCCGTGCGCGCGTACGCGGCAATGGGGATCTGGGCGGCGTCCTGGACGCGGTTCTCCCAGGCGGGCATGGCCGAGGCGGTCACCCGCGCCATCCGCTCCACCCGGTCCAGCTCCTCCTTGTAGAGGTTGGCGTAGCCCTCGAGCAGCCCCAGCGTGCCGCGCAGGCCGAGCTGCTCCAGGCGGTAGCGGAACAGGCAGCGCAGGCGGGCGTCGATCTCCGGCTCCAGCAGCTCGCGGTTGCGGGTGAAGGTGCGGACGGCCAGGCCGAGCTCGCCCTTGGTGTGCCGCTCGCGGTTGAGGCGGAGGAGCTGCTCCTGCAAGAACGGCTTGATGGCGGCGGCGGGCTTCTCATCGTGGCGGCCGGCGTCGATCTCCTGGGTACGGCGGTTACGCTCCTCGTCGATGACCTGGAACCAGGTACGCTGCCGGTCGGCGTCGGGGTTCTCCAGCAGGATGCGGTCGCGCAGGGCGGCGTAGTTCAGGGCGATCGTCCTGTCGCCGTCGAGGCCCGTGCGCGTGACGACGCCGGCCTGCCCCTTGGCGTCGCCGACGAGGTCCTCGCGGGCCAGGCGCGGCATATCGACCGGAGAGCGGTCGGCCTGGCGCAGCCACCACTCCGCGACGAGCTTCCAGGCCAGGCGGTAGCTGGCGGCGCGGCGCATGCGCTCGCGGTCGAAGTAGAGCTGCGCCAGGCCGAGCGTGCTGAAACGCCGGCTGACGCGGTGGGTGTAGAGCACCTCGTCCACGTCGTCGGCGCCGCGCACCTTGCCCGTCGCCTCGCCGAAGATCTTCGCCAGGTTCGCTTCGACCGAGCGGAACTTGCTGGAGAAGCGGCCGCCGTCGAAGTGGAGGAAGATGCGGTCGGCGATCATCTGGTACAGCTCGGGCGGCGACAGGCAGGCGGTGCCCATGCTGTCGTTGCCACCGCCGACGAGGTAGCAGATGTTCCAGGGGCAGCTGTAGATCGACACTTCCTCGCCGATCGGCGGCTCGAGGCGCCAGCGGATCTTGAACCACGGCTCGGTCGCGGAGGCCTCGTCGCCCTTGCCGGGCGCGGGCGGGATGGCCAGGTCGTACGACTTGACCTGCTTCATGGAGAAGTATTCCATCTCGCGCAGGCAGGCGAAGGCGTTCTCCTGGATCTTGCGGCGCTGGTCGGGAGTGATCTGAACGGTGGTACGACTCTCGGCGGCCTCCTGGATGAATGACTCGGGCAGGACGGCGTAGTGGGTGAAGAACGGCTGCACGCCGGGCAGAGACAGCTCGCGCTCGACGATGTGCCGGACGAGGAAGCTCATGTCGAGGAACATGCCCGAGCCGGTGCCGCCGGCCAGCGAGTAGACGAAGATGACGTCGAGGCGGCGCGGATCGACCTGGACGGGGTTGCGCATCTCGCCGAGCCACTTCTCGCGGCGCTCGGGCAGCTTGGCGTCATCGACGAGCTGGTTGATGCGCTCCTTGAGGGTGTTGACGATCGTTGGGATGTGGTGGAACAGGGCGAGTCGGCCGAAGAGGCGGTTCTGGCCGGCGCCGTCCACGATGCCGTTGGCGCCGAACTTCATGAGGTTGGGGGGCAGCCAGCGCACGATGTGCGGATATTTCTGCTCGCCGTACTTGAAGTAATCCTCGACCTGGCGGGCGTCGAGCGTGCAGGCGATGGCCTCGGGGGTGCCGCCCTGCTTGAACCAGATGTTGCGCAGGACGAAGTCGCTGGGGTTCTCGCCCTCGAGGCGGTCGAACGCCTTGGGGTCGGTGTCGAGGGCGAGGTAACCGACGATGGGGAAGCCGAGCGAGCCGTCGGGGCGCTTGCCGTAGCGCTCGTAGAACATGCGGCGGATGCGGAGGAGCACGTCCTTGCCGGAGCCCCCCAGGCCGATGAGCAGGGTGGGCGAGATGTGCGGGGTGACCTGTTCCGCGGTCGTGGGGCTGGTTTCGCCGGCCATCGGTGCTTACCTCTTCGGTGTCGGAACGCTCTTCATCGGAGCGGCCCGTGGGTCAGGATTCCAATCCTGACATGGCTTGTCAGGATCGGAGTCCTGACCCACGAGCCGGTATCAGGCCCCTTCTTCACCGCTGGGGGCGGGCTGGGCGCCGGGGGCGGGCTTCGGCTTGCGGCCGGGCGCCCAGATGGCCAGGGCGATGCCGCTCCCGATCACCAGGGCCAGGAGCCAGCTCCAGTTCCGACTCAACCAACTCCCCGAGGTGCGGCCGCCGCCCCTCATCTCGTCGGACAGCACGGCGTACAGGACCACGAGGGTGAAGACCATGAGGGCCGCCCAAAGGGCCAGGCAGCGGCGGAAGGCGAGGCGCGGCAGGGGGGCGTCGTTGCGGGTCGGCGCCAGGAAGACCGGGAACAGGCGGTGGAAGCAGAGGAACCACCAGCCGCTGGCGGCGGCCGCGAACAGGAAGAGACGCGGCACGCTGAACCAGCAGCGTTCCCACTCCCAGACGGAGCTGCGGTCCTGACAGGCCCACGCCGGGGCTGCCATTGCGAGCAGACACAGGCCGGACAGGAGGAACTGGGCGAAAACTCCGCGCCACCGCTTGCGCCATTGCATGCGCCGCTCCGAGGTGTGAGGGTCGAGGGTGCGACAGACCGCTCCATTAAAACGCACGCGCGCGGGCAGGGCAATGCGAAAACCCCGGATGTGGGATTTCGATTTCCGGCCCGCCCTCTGGACAGGCCGCACCGTACCGGGCACAATCATCCCAACCCGCAACCCTTCCTCCAGAGGACGCACCATGAAACTCGGCCTCATCAACTCCGCCTGGGCGCAGGCCGGCCGCGACACCGCGTTCGGCATCCGACAGACCGCGGAACTCGGCTTCGACACGATCGACATCTTCGCCGACCCGCTCGACCTCGACGTGAAGGAGCGGCGGCTGATCAAACGCGAATGCGACCGTGCCGGCCTGCCGATCGTGAGCATCGCCTGCGTCGCGGTCGGCCTCATCGACTTCAACCCGAGCGTGCAGCGCTTCCACCTGGAGCGCTGCCGGCGCTACCTCGACCTGGCGTACGAGTACGAGGCGCGCAACGTGCTGCTGGTGCTGGGCGAGTACATCTGGGAGCGGCAGGTGATCGCGCCCGCGGAGCAGTGGCAGACCGGCGTGCGCAATCTGCGCGAGCTGGGCAAGTACGCCGTCGATCTCGGCGTGCAGATCGCCCTGGAGCTGGAGCCGTTCAAGCTGTCGCTCGCCAACAACGTGGACAGCATGGTGCGCTTCCTCGACGACGTGAACCACCCGGCGGTGAAGGCGAACATCGACGTGTCGCACCTACAGCTGGCGGGGACCCCGGCGGAGGAGCTGCGCCGCCTCAAGGGCAAGGCGATCCACGTCCACCTGAGCGACTGCGACGGCAAGGTTCACGGCGACCTGCCGCCGGGCCGCGGTGTGGTGGACTTCGCGCCGTACCTGCGCGAGATCAAGGCGCTGGACATCGACGGGGCGGTGAGCATCGAGCTGGAGTATTCGCCGCAGCCCGACCAGATCGTCGCCTGGGTGCGCGAGGCGTACGAGGCCACGGACCGGCTGATGCGCGAAGCCGGCCTGCGCGGATAGGGCCGGGGATCTTTCGCGCGGGAGACGTGACACAAGCCCGACGCGCCAGCGAGGGATCCCTCGCTGGCGCGTCGGGCTTGTGTCAGACCGCCCAGCGTCAAGGTAGGGAACGGCCCACGGGGCGCGATGCGTGGGCTTGGGTTCCCTTTCTGTCGTACAATACAGTCCTGGTCACAAAGCCCCGTCCCTGGGACGTCGCATGCACCTCAAAGTCAGCTGCCCGCGTTGCGAGAGTACCTACCAGGTAGACGCCTCCCTGCACGGTAAGTTCATGCGCTGTCCCAATACGTCCTGCCGGACCATCTTCGAGGTCTGCGAGGGCGGGGCGCCGCCACCCGCCCCGCCGCCACCCGCCGTACCGTCCGCGCCGTCGGTCGCCCACCAGACGGGCTCCGTGGCCGACTTCGTGCCCATCCTCCCCGCCGAACAGGCGTACCCCGCGGAAGCGATTCCGATCCTGCCGGTGGAGATCGCGGCCCCCGAGGAGCCGCCGGCATCCGCCACGGTCGCCAGCACGTTCGCCCCTCCTCCCGTGCGCGCCCGCGGTCACGCCCCGGTCTCGCCCGTGGAGCCACCCCGCGCCCCGGAGCCGGCCAGGCCGCCGCAGAAGCGCCGCCCCGTACGCGCCCCGGCCGCTTCCCCGCCGGTGCGAACCCAGGCCCCGCCTGTGGCCGAGAAGCCGGCTGAACCAGTCGCGCCCGCCGCGCCGGTTCAGGCACCGGAGGCCGCGACCGCACCGTCCGCCGACGCGCTCGATCTGCTGCGCGAGCTGGGGCTGCCCGTGGACGAGGCCGAAGTGTCCGCCCCGGAGCAAGCCCCGCCCGCAGAGACACGCCCTGTGGAAGCCGGGCCGATCGAGTACACCGGGGGAGCCGCCCCGCCGCCTCCCGTCCGCCGCGGCGACGGCGACAGCTTGATGGAAGCCCCCGCCTTCGACAGCGCCCCGCGCAGCAGCGAGGCGGTCGAGGAAGCCCCGCGCAAGCGCCGCCGTTCCCTCGTAGCGGTCGTCGCCATGCTCGCCATCGTCGGCGGCGTGGGCTGGGCGGTGTTCCACTTCGCAAGTGGGCAGGCGGTCGGCAACGAGGAGGAGCGCTACAAGCAGGCCCTCAAGCAGTACGAGGCACGCAACTTCGCCGAGGCCGCCGAACTCCTGCGCACCCTCGCGCGCGACTTCCCGAAGAGCCCCAACGAGGCCTCCTACCGCTTCCTCGCCGAATTGAGCGACGTCCGCGACCCCATCTACAGGGTGCAGGATGTCGAGGACACGCGCGGCACCCTGAAGCGCCTCGCCGAGTTCACGATCTTCGCCAAGGACGATCCGCTGCTGGCGAAATACCACGCCGACCTGCACGACAGCTTCCGCAAGCTGGGCGAAGAGCTGACCGAGGTGGCGAAGCAGAAGCTCGAACCCGTCCTGCTCGCGGAGGCGCGTTTCGCCTTCACCGCGGCCGCGAAGTACAGGGCCGCCCCGGGCACGTCGTCGCGCGACCTCACCCCCGAACTCGCCGAGATCGAAAAGCAGATCGCCGCCAGGCAACGGCGCGAGCGCACGGTGGCCTACGTGCAGGGGAGCCTGTCGAACGCCACGGCGGCCGTCGTGCAGGAGGTCCGCACCACCGTCGCGGATGCCGGCCTCAGCGGCGACCCCGACGTCAAGGCCCTCCTCGACAGGCTGCCACAGGCGCACCTCGCCTCGGTCAAGTACACGCCGGTGCCGCCCGAGCCGGGCAACGACCCGGCCGCCGAGGACCGCGAGCCGAGCCTGCTCGTCGCCCCCGCCCTGGACGGACGCCGCGCCACCGTCCGCGCGGGCCGGCGGCCGGTGCTGGCCGTGGCCCGTGGTGTGCTGTACGCCCTCGAACCGGAGGACGGCGAAGTGCGCTGGGCGGTCCGCGTCGGCGCCGACACCACCTCGCTGCCGCTGTGGCTGCCGCGCACCGAGGTCGCGCCCGAGAGCGTCCTGGTGCTGTCGTCGGACAGCCAGACCCTGGCCTCCCTGGACGCCGCCACGGGCGCGACGCGGTGGCGCCGCCGGCTCTCCGCCCCGTGCCTGGGCCGTCCCGTCCTGCTCGGCAGCCGCGCCTTTGTCCCGAGCTACAACGGCCGCGTCGAGGAAATCGAGGTCAACGGCGGCGCCCTGCTCGGTCACTACGACCTGGGCCAGCCGCTGACCGTCGGCGGCGCCCACCAGCCGGGGACGTCGCTGATTTACTTCCCCGCCGACAACTTCTGTGTCTACGTCCTCGACGTCGCCCGGCGCGCCTGCGTGGCGGTGCTGTACTCCGGCCACCCCAGCGGTTCGCTGCGCGGCCCGCCGCTGGTCCTCGCCGCGGAGGCGGTCGCCGCGCTGCCGGGGAAAACGTCCGGCTACCTCCTGCTCAATCAGGCCGACGGGCTGGAGGCGATGCGAGTGCGAGCGTTCGCCCTGCCGGTCGCCACGGCCGACGCCCCCGCCTTGCAGCCGGAGCCGCGCCTGGACGGGTGGGCCTGGTTCCCCCCGTACACCGACGGCGAGAAGCTGGCACTGGTCACCGACGCGGGCGCGTTCGCCCTGTACGGCATCGAGCCGCGCGCCGGCCGTTCCCCGTTCGTCACGCTCTTCACGGAGAAGCTCGCGCAAGCTGCCGCGGGGCGGGCCTACTCGGGGCGGGCGCAGCTCGTCCACGCCGACGGCCGGCAGTTCTGGGTGCTGGCGCACGGCGGGCTGTACCGGCTGGAAACATCCTTCACACGCGAGTCGGGGCCGCGCCTCAGCCCGCCCGGCCCCGCGCTCCTGGAGGTTGGCTCGCCGCTCCACAGCAGCCAGGTGCGGGTGAATGACCGGGGGGAGACGACGCTGTTCCTGACGACGCAGTCGGCCGGCGGCCAGGATTGCCTGGTGACCGCGGTGGACGCCGGGGCGGGAGAGGTGCGCTGGCAGCGGCAACTCGGGCTGGTGACGCGCGGCCAGCCCGTGGCGGTGGGCGGCCGCATCCTGGCCCAGGACCTGGGCGGCGGCCTGTTCCTCTTCGACGCCGACAAGGTGCCGGACGCGGCCGGACGTCTCTGGTGCCTCGGCGGGCGCAAGTTCTCCGGGCCGCCAGCCACCGAAGACGGTGCGTTCCACCTCTTGACGACCCCCGGCGGAGAGAAGGCGTACGCGGTCGCCGTCACGCGCCAGGACTCCGGCCCGGTGCTGACCGTGCGCGAGTTCGTCCAGGGGAAAGAGCCGGAAGCGCCGCGCACGTTCCCGCTGCAGGCGCCGCTGGCGGGGACGCCCGCGGTCGTCGGCGACGCCCTGGTCCTGCCGCTGAACAACGGCATCCTGGTGCGCCAACCGCTGGCCGGCGGCGCCGCCTCGACGGGGCCGAACTGGCGCGCCGCCCACGCCGACGAGCACGCGACCGGCCACGTCGTGCCGCTGAACGCCGAGGAGTTCCTCGTCACCGATGGCAGCCGCGGCCTGCGGCGGATGGGCACCGACGGCAAGGTCTGGGAGACGAAGGCGTCGGTGGAGTTGCCGGAGCGTATCGTGTCGCCGCCGGTGGTGCTGCCCGCGGGGGAGGGCGGTGAGCTGCGTGTCTGTGTGGCCGACACCGCCAACACGGTGACGCTGCTGCGCGGCGATGAGCTGCGCGCGGCGCGGCGCTGGACGATGAGCGGCCGTATCACGGCCGGGCCGTTCGCGCGCGGCGCGGGGGTTGGCTGCGTGCTGGAGCACCGCCGGCTGGTGTGGCTCGACCCCGAGCAGATCAAGCCGCTGTGGGGCGTCGACTTCCGGGGAGATGTCGTCGGCCAACCCGAGCTGGTGGGGGGAGTGCTGGTGGTGGCGGACCAGCGCGGGCAGATCCAGGGGCTCGACCCGGCGACCGGCCAGCCGCGGGGGACCGGGTACACCCTGAAGGCGAACGTCGCCCCGACCGCGGCGCCCGTGGCCTTCGGAGCGGACCGACTGTTCGCGCCGCTGACCGACGGCACGGTGCTGCTGCTGTCGCGCAAGTACCTGGCGGCACCCGCCCGGTGACTTATTACTCCGGCGCGGAAGATCCTCACACAAGCCCGACGCGCAAGAGGCCGGCGCGGACGATCGCCAGGAACTGGTCGGCCTTCAAACTCGCCCCGCCGACGAGCGCCCCGTCCACGTCCGGCTGGCGCAGCAGCGCCGCGGCGTTGTCCGGCTTGACGCTGCCGCCGTACTGGATCACCAGCCCCTGCGCCGCCGCCGCGCCGCACAGGTCCCCGACGCGCTGCCGCAAAAAGGCGTGTGCCTCCTGGGCCTGCTCCGGCGAGGCGTTCTTGCCGGTGCCGATCGCCCAGACCGGCTCATAGGCCAGCACCAGGGACCGCAGCGCCTCGGCCGTCACCCCTGCCAGACCGCCGCTCACCTGCCGCTCCAGCACTCCCTCGGTCCGGTTCGCCTCGCGCTCCTCGAGAGTTTCGCCGACGCACAGGATCACCTGCAGGCCGGCCGCCAGCGCCGCCTTCACCTTGCGGTTGATGAACTCGTCCGTCTCGCCGAGCTTGTGGCGGCGCTCGCTGTGGCCGACGATCGCGTAACGGCAGCCGACATCCCGCAGCATCGCCGGGCTGACCTCGCCGGTGAAGGCCCCTTCCTTCTCCGGGTAGACGTTCTGCCCTCCCAGCGCGACCGGGCTGCCGCGCAGCACCTCGGCGACGTGGGCGAGGTACGGGAACGGCGGGCAGACGGCGACCGTGACGCGGTCCTCCTTGCCCAGTCCCTGCACCACCCCGGCCGCCAGGTCGGCGGCGCTCGCCGCGCTGGTGTACATCTTCCAGTTGCCGGCGATGAACTTCTTCCGCATGAAAACCTCCGGAGCAGGGACGGCTTGTTGGCGAACGGCCGGCGTAAGCCGGCTGGTAC
>JBBRPS010000297.1:0-11410 GCA_038227745.1 Gemmatales bacterium
AGAAGGGCAGCGATGCTTGCTCGGCCATGGCATTTCTCCTCTGTGAACCAGGTCAGTCCGAGGAGAATCATTCGCGTGGCCCTTGTCAAAATCAACCCCTCTGCCAACAATGTACTGGCGTTTAGATGCGATTACCCTGCTACTTCATCAGGCACCCCGAAGGTGGCTGGCTGATCGACTCGCCGAAATTCGTCACACCGCTGGTGCGGCGGCTGGAGGCTCTTGGGGGCATCGCCCACATCTTTCTCACCCACCGGGACGACGTGGCTGACGCCGAACGCTACGCCGAACATTTTCAGAGCCGGCGCATCATTCATCGGGATGAGTTGTCGTCGCAGCCGGGTGCGGAAGTCGTCCTTGATGGCGCTGGGCCGTGGGAGTTGGCCCCTGGCTTCCTTGCCATCCCGACGCCGGGCCACACGAAGGGCCACTGCGTCCTGCTCTTCCAGGATCGCTTCCTCTTCACGGGCGACCACCTGGATTGGGACCGGGAGGGGCGGCGGCTTTCGGCCTCCGAGGACTACTGCTGGTACTCGTGGCCGCAGCAGGCCGAGTCGATGAAGCGGCTGGCGGACTACCGCTTCGAGTGGGTGTTGCCCGGCCACGGCCAGAAGGTGCTTTTGTCGGCTAACGAGATGCGAGTGCAAATCCTGCGCCTGGCCGAGACGATGAAGGCGGGATAATGGCGAGAAACATTCTCAGGACCGGCAAGAAGTCACGGCCCAAAACCGCCGTGAAGGGTAAGCGCTACCGCTGCGCCAGGTGCCGCAAGCGCAGCCCGAAGCCTGTCAAGACGCCGGCCCCCTGGTATTGCCCCAACTGCCTGAAAGAAAAAGCCCCTGCGCTGATCTCAGAATCCGAATCGGTCTAATCGGCTTTCCACGACCGCAGCGCAAACTCGTCCTCGCCAACGAACACGAATCGAGATCGCTCTCCATGCCTTTCGATGTCCTTCTTGAGAGCATCACGCACATCAGCTTCACTGGCCCGCCACAACTTCATTTCCATGACTTGTGATGCCAGCCAATAGCTTTTTTGCGGTCCTCCCTGGTCGTCAAGTACGAACTGACAAGCATCAAGCAGTGTTTCGATCATCGGTCGTTCCCCAGCCGTCACGATCCTGCCTTGTCCACCATCGCCTTGAAAACATCTCGTGGGAAACCGTGGGTTGCGCCGTCATGCTTCATCGCCGACATGGGGATTCCTTTGAGCCGGGAGCCGATCTCGGCGGGCGAAACGCCGCCTTCCGCCAGCCAGAACGCTGCATGTTTTGTCATGTCGTTCATGGAACCTGTAATTGACCGATTCACTGACTTGGCAAATCGAACCGATTCGCTGACAGGGGCGACCAATCGTTCGTAGACGCCCTCGTATCCATCGGCTTCCATGAACTCTCGGATGCTGCTCAAGGCACGCTCAATGAAGGTTTCTTCGTCCGTGACGCCCTTGCCCGGCAGCACCGTGGAGTACAGCGACATTGTGTTGGTCACGAGGATGTACTGCGAGCGCCCGGCGAGGAACAGCCCAGCCGACCAGTCGGCAAAGGGGTTCTCGTCCAGGGGCAGGGTCGCCAACGTGCCGGTCTTGATCTTGGCGTTCAGCGTTTGCGAGAGTCTGAAGATCATGACATCCTCACCAACCCAGGTGATCCTTCCTATTCCGGCACGGCGATGAACGCTTCGCCGGCTCGCATGATGATCGGTTCACCCAGGTCCACCCAGCCGCCTTCGCCAACAGTGGCGGTCGCCAGTAGGCCCAGCCGCTCGTTGGTGCCGGCGTTGATCTTGTTGACTTCCACCCGTCGCCCGGTTTCGACGCCCTCCAGGTGAAAGCGGGGGATGAGCCGGTCGTCGGCGAAACGTGAACCCGTCGTCTTGGTAAAGCGGCATCATCGCAACCATGTCCTTCAAGTAGCGGATACGGCGGAAGCGTGGATTTCGGGGATGTACCCGGCCCGGATAACCTTCACCGTCGATTTCGGCGTCAGCACTCGTACTTCTTCACCCTTCGGTCGCTGCCGCCGCTCACCATAGCTGCCTGGCGACCAGGCCAGCAGGTGGTCGCCCCACACCAGATAAGGCTGCTCTCCCAACGGCGCAGCGGCCACGAATACCCCGTCCGGCAACTCGTCCAGTCTCGCCACGAAGGAGCGTTTGGAGCGGTCGGGAGCCAGCCGCTCGACGTGCAGGCGGTCGTCGATCTCGGCGGCGGTGGGCCTCGACGACCCGTTGTCACCTGGAGTCGCCGTCCTCCAGGCGTTGTAAAAGGCGAGGAAGCGAGCGTGGCGGCATTCCGCACAAGGGCGGTGCCCGGCTGCCAGAGCGGTCGCTTCATCAAGGAAGAACAGTTCGGTGTAGTGGCCGGGTGTCATCACCGACCGCTTTCGGCCCCGGAATTCCAGCACGCACACAAGCCACCGCTTCACCTGCCACGCCCGCCTGATGCGCCCTTCGGTGTCGTGAAGGACGCCCCGGTTGCCCATGACCGTGCCCCGCTCCGGGGTCGCAACGATGTCGCCGAACGGGGTGACACGGTTCTGTCTCGGCACCGCCAATTCCTTCAGGTCCACGCTTTGCATGACCGGCTTGTTCTCCTCACGCACGCACGTCATCGGCCAGGGATAAGATAGTAGCCATCGGCTCGTCAGTCCGGCACGACGGCGGGCGCTCGGCACGGCTTCTCGGACGAGGGAGGTTCACGATGGCGCAAGGATTGACGGGAAAAGTGTCCGTGGTGACGGGGGCGGCGAGGGGCATCGGGCGGGCCATCGCACTGCGGCTGGCCCAGGACGGTGCGGCGGTCGTCGCCAACTACGCCGGCAGCGCCCAGCAGGCCCAGGAGACGGTCGGCGTCATTGAACAAGCTGGTGGAAGGGCCGCCGCCGTGCAGGCCGACGTGAGCAAGGTCAGCGACGTGAAGCGGCTGTTCGACGCTTGCTTCGAGAAGTTCGGCAGGCTCGACATCCTGGTGAACAACGCCGGGGTGATGTTTACAAAGCCGGTCGTGGAAGTCGGCGAGGAGGAGTTCGACCGCATCTTCGCCGTGAACGTGAAAGGGGCGTTCTTCTGCTGTCAGGAGGCGGCGAAGCGCATGGCCGAGGGTGGGAGGATCATCAACCTGTCGTCGTCCACGACCGCCATGATGCTGTCGGGGTATGCCGCCTACGTCGCCACCAAGGGGGCTGTCGAGCAGTTCAGCCACATCCTCGCCAAAGAACTCGGCCCGAAGAAGATCACCGTCAACGTGGTGTCGCCGGGGCCGACCGACACCGAGTTGTTCAGCCAGGGCAAGAGCGAGGAGCAGAAGCAACGGTTCGCTCAGATGGCAGCGCTGGGGCGGCTGGGCCAACCCCAGGACATCGCCAACGTGGTGGCGCTGCTGACCGGCGAGGACGCCCGCTGGATCACCGGGCAGAACATCCGGGCCAACGGCGGGACGATCTGAACCGAACCTGTTCGCAATGAACTGATTTCTACAAAACCACCATGCCAATCGTCTTTTCAGCCGTGAAGCGTTTCGACCCCGCATGTGGCGAGGCGTGGCAGAAGTTCATGGAGTGGTCCGGGCTGAGGCAACTGAGGGAAGTCGTCTCGCTGGACCTGATCCTTTGCCCGACCGTCTTTCACGACTTGACCGCCGAGGACTGGCGGCACAACGTCCAGGAGGACTTCAAGATCACCCTCTTTCACGCTCTCGACCACGTTCTGCGCCGGGTGGCCGGTGACGACCGGGTGAACTTCCTGGCTCTGATGCAGAACCCGACTGAGGACGAGGCTTGCTCTTTCAACGACCCCCGATTCACCTTTCGGGGCTTCGATCTCGTGGAGTTGCAGACGGGCATCAGCGCCCTGGTCAACTGCGGCGGGTTCGACAGGGCGTTCGTTCCCACCGAACTCTCCGACTGCGGCCTGCTGGCCGACCATGCGAGGGCGCTGACCGTCCAGAAGCGGCTCCGGGCCGAGTACCCCGACGAGCATCATGCGGACTGCGACCTGTGGGCCGTCTGGCAGATGACGACGGAGCCGAAGATGATTGGAGAACGAGCATGACCGCCGTACTCGACCGCAATACCTTCGAGAGCGCTTACGCCAGACAAGCGCCCTGGGACATCGGCGGGCCGCAGAAGGCGTTCCTCGACGTGGCCGACCGGATCACTGGCTCGGTCCTCGATGGCGGCGGCGGCACCGGAGAGAACGCCCTCCACTTCGCCGGGCGGGGCTGCCAGGTCACGGGCATTGACTTCCTGGAGGAGCCGATCCGCAGAGCCAGCCACAAGGCCACCGAACGGGGCTTGCCGGTGACGTTCCTGGTCAAAGACGCCCTGACGCTGAAGGACTGGACCGAGCGGTTCGACAACGTGATCGACAGTGGCCTCTTCCACGTCTTCTGCGACGATGACTGGAAACGCTACGTCGAGGGGCTGACGACGGTGTTGAAGCCGGGCGGTCGCCTGCTCCTGCTCTGCTTCAGTGACGAGGAGCCGGGTGCGCAAGGGCCGAGGCGAGTGTCGAAGAAGGAACTGCACGACGCCTTCGCCGAGGGCTGGGTCGTCGAGTCGGTCGAGCCGTCCCGCTACGAGGTCCGGCCCGACTTGAAGGACTTGACCTTCAGCGAGGGCGGGCCGAAGGCGTGGTTCGTGGTGGTGAGGAAGGCAGTCAAGGCCCAGGAGTTACCCTGTGATTTGCACCAGCACCAGGCCACCCACGGCGTAGGCCAGGGCCGGGAGTTGTTCGGCGTGCATCCACGGAGTTGAGAGGGGCCACCACAAAGAAAAAGCCTGGTGAAGTCACCAGGCTTTTTGCGTTTCACGCTGTCTCATTTCTTATTGGCCCAATACCGCACGGTTTCTACCGGCAAGCCCACTTCCTTGGCAATCCAGGGCAGCTTGTGGCCCTGTTGGCGAAGGCGCTGGATGCGCCGGATGGTGCCGAGCGAAATGCTGGGATGACTCTTGCGGGAATCGGCGGGGAAGGGTTCGGCCACCGGGGCGAAGACCACCGGGGCAAGTTTGTCCCACACTTTTTCGAGGGTGGCAAAGACCTTCTCGAAGTCCCGGTCGGTGTAATCGTCTCCGAACTGATCGGAGTTGGTCTGGCCCCTGGAGTGGAACACTTTGGCGATTTCCCCATCGCTCTCTTTCTTCACCAGGTTGCCAGCGGTCTTCCGCAGCTTGTTGAAACTCAAATCACGGAAACCGGAATGATCCTTCTGGACACGTTCCAGCAGCTTGCTCCAGGCGTTGGAGATGTTGCCTTTGGGATTGCCGCCTTTGGTGGTGCCGGCGTAGGGTTTGCCCTCGCCGGTCACGAACAGGTAGGGGCAATCGGCGGCACTGGAGGGACGACGGGCCAGAAGCCAGTTCACGGCATCGCCTGTCACCGGCCACACCTTCCAAGCGGCATAGATGCCGGTTTTCGTGCGGACCCTGGACGCCAGCCGGCCTTCAACGTCCACGTCCTTGCTCAACAAGGTCCGAATTTCCATCTGGCCGAAGCCGAAGTTAAGGGCCAGGGCGAGGTATGTGCGTTCCAGAGGGGTGGCGTACTGCCACAGCACCGCCAGTTCATGCGGCTCGAAGGTGTCTACTTGTTTGGGGTTGCGGAGGGCGTCCATCTCCAATTGCGTGAACGGGATGTCCAGGCGTTTGGGCCATTCCAGGTCAGCGGGTTTGCGCCAGCCGAATCTCTTTTCCTTGTTGAGCCACGAGACGAACTGTTTCAGCATCTTCACCACGTCCCGAACCGTATCCGGCGCTGCTGGCCTGCCCTTCTTGGTTTTGGGCCGTTTCCGCCAGTATTCCCGGATGCCGAGGATTTCTACCTCGCCGAACTGGCGCAATGGCAGGTCGGGTTGGTGTTCCTTGAGCAGTGAACAGTAGAAGGCGTTGCGGTTGGCCGAGGTTTTCGGCTTGCCGTCCACGTCCACGAGCCTGGCACGCTCGGCTTCGGCGAAGGCGTCCAGAGCGCTGTGCAGGGTGGCTTTGCTAACGGCGGTTTCTGCCACCCGCTGTTCAAGACGATTCGCTTGCAACAGGAGGGATGCGGCCCGCTGAACCTCCAGTTCCTCCTGACGCCGAACGAGGGCGGCATTCTTCAGGGTCACGGTCACGCCGTACTTGCCGGTAAGCTGGCGGACCCACAGGACAGGGGCCGGCATCTCGGCCAGCCGGGCGGCGGCGCTCGGTAGGAGGTCGCAGTGTTCTTCGGGGTCCAGTTCAACGCCGTCCAGTCCCTTGCTAACGGCTTTGGCGATTGCCAAACTGGCCGAATTCCACACGCCACCGTCAGCGGAGCAGATTTCTTCCACCTTGGTCTTCCGCCGCAGGGCTTCCCACTTCTCGACCCGACCGAACGTGAACCGGGGCTGGTTCGGGTCGCCGGGAATCCGGCCAATGCGCCGGTTGTACTGGCCCCGGTGGTCTACGCTCAGGTCATCCTTCTTGGCAACGGTTCCCAAAGCCATTGTTGCGGCCTCCACATAGGCAACGGCGGATAATGCCTCACACCACCATTCTAGCGCCAGGATAGGCAACGTCAAGGACCGGAAAGGCAACGAAAAGGCAACGGTTTTGCCGATGCCTCCTTGTTGCCTGTTTGGTGATTTGCGTTAAGTATAGAAATGAAAAGAGGTTGCGATTTCTCGCAACCTCTCGAAAGTACCCCCAAGGGGACTCGAACCCCTGTCTTAGCCGTGAGAGGGCTATGTCCTAGGCCACTAGACGATGGGGGCCTCTGCTTTTGGTATAGTCGAGCCGCGGAGGACTGTCAAGGTGTGCTGCCCTGTCGCCGACCCGGCGACCCGGCGGCGCGAGAGCGGTGGGTGGAGCCACCTCAGCGCTTCCCCCACCGCGGAACGGCGCAACGAGGCCCGGTCTCAATAGCCATGCTCCTTGTCCACGACGCACAGCAGCCGTTGGCCGGCGACGAACCGGCGGACGTTCTCGCGGAACAGCCGCCACTGCCGCTCCCGCGCCGCCGCCGACTGACCGCCGACGTGCGGGCTGATCGCCACGTTCGGCAGCTGCCACAACGGGTGTCCGTCCGGCAGCGGCTCGGGGTCCGTCACGTCCAGCCCCGCACCGGCGAGCTGCTTGCGCTTCAGGGCGCTCACCAGGTCGGCCGTCTTCACGATGCCGCCGCGCGCCACGTTGACGAAGTACGCCGTCGGCTTCATCGCCCCGAACTGCTCCTTGCCGAACAGGCCGCGCGTCTCCTTCGTCAGCGGACACGCCACCACGACCACGTCCACCTGCGGCAGCAGCCCGAGCAGCTCCGCCGGCCGGCGGAGGGCGAAGACGAACGGCGGCTTCTGGATCTTCGCGTTCGGATCGACCGCCAGCACGCGCATGCCGAAGCCGCTGGCCCGCCGCGCCACCTCCGTGCCGATGCCGCCCAGGCCAACCACCAGCATGGTCTTGCCGCGCAATTCCTCCGGCTTGCTCGCCGCCTTGCGCTCGTCCCAGACGGAACGAAAGCTGCCCGCGGAACCCCCCGTCCTGGCGGGCTGCGCCAGGCCGCGCGTCAGGCTGAGCAGCAGCGCCATGGCCTGGTCGGCCACGTTCGGGCCGTACAGCCGCTGCGTGTTCGTCAGCACCACCTTGCTCTCGCGCAGCTCCGGCGTGATGTCCTTCTCGACGCCGGCGTGGCCGACCTGGATCCAGCGCAGCTTGGGGCCGGCGCGAACGATGTCCGCCGTGCAGAAGCCGAGGACGGCGTCGGCGGCGGCGGCCTCCTTCGCCGCCTCCTGCGCGTCCTTGACCGGCACGAACAGCACCTTCGGTGCGATCCGCTTCAGCTCGCCCAGCCGCGCCGGCATCAGGTCGGGCACGACGATCCGCTTCGGCTCCGCCCACCCGGGCGTGTCCTTCGTCGGCGATGGCCCCTCGTAGACGCCGAAGTCCTCGGTCAGGTCCGCCGGCGCCACGCGCCCGGTCAGCTCGCCGTAGACGTGCTCGACGTTCTCCTTGCGCGAGTTCGCCTCGACGCCGGTCCAGTCCTTGTACCAGGGGATGTCGATGCCCATGATGATGTCCGGCAGGTCCTTGCCCGCCGCGATCGCCTCGCTCACCTGCGCGCGCAACTCGACGAAGTAGCGCCGCTGCTTGCCCAGCAGTTCCTTCGTGGCGATCGGGCCATGCCCGGGCAGGATGAACTTGACGTCCAACTGCTGCGCCCGCTCCATGACGCGGATCCACGAGGCCGTGTCGGAGTGGCCGGTGTAGTTGTAACCCCCGTTGACGCAGGCATCGCCCGTGCAGAGGACCTTGTGCTTCGGCAGGTAGAGGAAGGCGTCGCCCGGCGTGTGGGCGTGGCCGAGGAAGTAGAACTCGGCCCGCTGCTTCGCGTCCTCCAATAGGAAGCGGTCCTCGAAGATGACGTCGGGGACCTTCAGCTTGCTGTTGCGGATGTCGGCACGGCCGGTCGGCCCCTTGCCGGCGTCGGCGAACTCCTTCGGGCCGTTGACGCGCAGCAGGCGGGCGCAGTTGGCCGAGGCGATGACGCTCGCCCCTTCTTTCGCGAAGACGGCGTTGCCGTAGGCGTGGTCGCCGTGGTGGTGCGAATCGAAGACGTAGCGGATCGGCTTATCGGTCGTCTTGCGGATGGCGGCGATGACGTCGCCGGCCTCCTTCGGGAAGTTGGCGTCGTAGACGAGGACGTAGTCCTCGAAGACGACCCAGATGTTGTTGCTGCCGCCGAAGGGAACCTTGGGGTCCGCCGCGCTGATCGAGGAGTAACGGAAGAACACCCCGGGGGCGACCTCCCGGACTTCGTTGAACTTCATCTGCGGCAGGCCGCCGCCGGGCAGCGTGCCCGCCGCCGTCAGCAGGCCGACCAGGACCAGGACACCACACCGTACTGGGGATCGCATCGAGGGAGCCTCCGCGCAGGCGAACCGTGAAGCCGAGGGACGTGCATCACTGTACGGGGGGGGACGGCTGGACGCAACGGGATGGGCGGAAAAAGCGAAGGAGCGCGCCGACGGCCCGTCGCGCAGCGACACCCCCACAGACCCCGCCGGGGCAAGCCCGGCGGCTCGCCGACCTTCCTTTCTTCCCGTGCCTCTCAGATCGGGGCAGTCCACCTGCGCGTCACGCACTGAGGCGGGCGCTGTCACGGTCGCTGCCCGTAGAGTCGCTTGTCGTGGAGATACGCCTCAACCGCGCGCGGCACGATGTAGCGGACGGAGTGGCCCTCGTGGGCGCGGCGGCGGATGTCGCGGCTGGCGATGTCGATGAGCGGCGCTTCCACCACTTGCAGGCGCAGAGGCGCGTCCGGGCCGAGGCGCAGCGCCGCCCGCACCTCCTCCGGTGGGGGCAGCGGCCAGCCGGGGCGGTGCGTAACGAGGAGCGTCACCAGCTCGGCGACGCGGGCGGGCTGATACCAGTGGCGCAGGTCCAGGAGCGTGTCGGAGCCGATCGGCAGGAACAGCTCGACGTTGGGCAGGCGGCGGCGAATCTCCTCCAGCGTGTGGACGGTGTAGCTGGGGCCGGGCCGGTCCTTCTCCAACTCGTCGATGCGGAAGGCCGGCTGGCCGGCGATGGCCAGGGCGAGCATTTCGACGCGCTGGGCGAACGGCGTCAGCTCCTGACCGAGCTTGTGCGGCGGGCTGGCGGCCGGGACGAACCACACCTGCTCGAGCCGGCCCTGCTCACGGCACTGCTCGGCCAGGATGAGGTGGCCCAGGTGGACCGGGTCGAACGTGCCGCCGAAGACGCCGATGCGCATCGCTGGATCTCCTGGGCCGGGGGCGCGGCCCATCAAGGGGCCGCCGCCGCGCCGCGCGCCCGCGCCATCGCCAGGATGTCCGGGCCGCCCTCGCGGCGAAGGTCGCCGTTGAGGGGGATCGTCCGGTGGACGCCGGACTTGAGCGTGTAGTGCAGGTCCGAGTAGTAGGATTTGCCGCGCCCCCCCTGCACGGCGTAGGTGACGATGCGGACGTCGGTCACTTCGTCGAAGCGGGCGTGGTGGTACTCGGGCGCCCACCAGAACCCGTAGCGGACTTCAAAATACTCCGGCGCGACCGTCACGTGGTTGAGGAACGCCCCGGGGGCGAAGGCAAGCGCCGCCAGCGGCCCGGCGGCCATCACGCCCAGGGCGAACCAGGGTTTGCTCTCGCGCCGCAGCTGAACGCCGGCCCCCAGCGCCATCGGCGCCAGCAAGAGCAGCAGCGTCCCCAGCCACCAGTCGTAGGCGTACACGGTGACGTCGCCGGCCACCGTCTCCTGGCCGCAGCCCGCCGCGGCCGCGCAGCAGCACGCGGCCCCGCACAGAGCCGTCCAGCGCACTCGCGTCGCCATCGCCCTCTCCCTTTCACCGCCTCTTGGCGGCCAGGTCCACCTCGGTCTCGCGCAGGTAGGCCGCCGCCTGCTCCGGCGGCACGGGGTTGATGTAGAAGCCGGTGCCCCACTCGAAGCCGGCCACGCGCGTCAGTCGCGGGATGATCTCCAGGTGCCAGTGGTAGTGCGGCAGCGACTGCGTGTCGAACGGCGCCGTGTGGATGATGTAGTTGTACGCCGGTTTGTCCAGCGCCACCTCCAGCTTGAGCAGGATCGTCTTGAGCACCGTGCCCAGGTCGTCCACTTCGGTCTTCTGGATGTTCTCGTAGTGGCTGTTGTGGTGCTTGGGCACGATCCACGTCTCGAACGGGAAGCGGCCGGCGAACGGGGCGAAGGCGATGAAGTTGGCGGTGTCCAGCACCACGCGCTTCTCCGACGCCAGCTCCTGGTGGATCATGTCGCAGAAGATACAGCGGCCGCGGTAGTTGTAGAACTCCAGCGCCCCCGACATCTCCTCCCAGACGTTAATCGGCACGATCGGCGTGACGATGAGCTGCGAGTGCGTATGCTCCAGGGACGCCCCGGCGAGGGCGCCGACGTTCTTGAAGAGCATGCCGTAGACCAGCCGCGGGTCCTTCTTCAGGTCCACCAGACGGTCGCGGTAGACCCACAGCACCTCGCGGATGTTGTCCTCGCTGAGGTAGGCGAGGTTGACCTCGTGGAAGGGGCACTCGATGATGACCTCGTGGGCGCCGATGCCGTTCATCTTGTCGTAGATGCCCTCGCCGCGCTTGTGCAGGTCGCCCTCGATCTGCAGGGCGGGGAACTTGTTGGGCACGACGCGGACGCGCCAGCCCTTCTCGTTGGGCCGGGTGTTGCGGTCGCGGTACGAGAGGATTTCGTGGGGCGTGTTGCCTTCGCTGCCCTCGCAAAACGGGCAGAAGCCGGACGACGGCGCCAGCACCTCGTTCTTGGGCGCAGTGGGCCGTTTGGCCCGGTCGGTGGCGATGATGACCCAGCGGCCGACGATCGGATCCTTGCGCAGTTCGGGCATCGGTAGACCTCGGAGGGCGGCGGCGAAACCTCGCAGCGTGTCGTCCATTGTCAGTTTGGTCTTCGTAGGAGGGGGCTCCG
>JBBRPS010000298.1:0-11400 GCA_038227745.1 Gemmatales bacterium
CCAGCCGCCGCACCGCCTCGCGCTTCGGCTCCTCGGGCAGATACTCGACCGGACTGGTGCCGTCGATCCGCGCCAGGACGCAGGCGCCGAAGTGCGCGATGCCGCGCTCCTCCAACTCATCGAGAGGCCTGAAGTGAACCTCCCGCCCGTAGCCCTGCCAGAACCGGCGCGTCAGCTCGAAGTAAGACGCCCGCAGCCCCGGCTGCCTTACCGCCTTGAGGAGCAGGTGACAGAGGAACAGGCCCAGGTCCATCGTCGGGTCGCCGAAGTGGGCCGTCTCATAGTCCACCAGCGTGAAGCCCTGGCCGTGCGTGAGCATGTTCTTCGGCGTGTAGTCGCCGTGACAGAGCGCCTCCTCGGCCGACAGCATGGACTCGATGAGCGGCGTGAGCGCGGCGGCGACCTCGGGGCGGCGTTCCTGGACGCGGCGATAGAATGGATCGACGCGCAACTGCACGAAGACGGTGCGATCGCGGAAGCGCTCGCGCGCGGCGGCGTCGCGGGCGGTGGCCTCGTGCATCCGGCCGAGGATCCGCCCCGCGTGCTCACCGAGCGCCAGGTCCACGTCGCCGGCGAGCAGCCGTTCCTTCCACGGCGCGGCTCCCTGCGGCGCGTGGCTCATGGCGAAGGCGTAGTTGTCCCGGTCGGCGAACAGTACCGCGGGCACCGTCGGCGCCGGCAGCAAGGGGTGGAGTAGTTGCATCACCTCCTGCTCGCGGTAGACGCGGGCGAGGTCGCTGAACCAGGCGTCGCGGGTGCGGAGCTGCGGCCGGGACTGTTTGACCACGAAGGTGCCTCGCGCCGTCTCGACGCGCAGCACGGCGTTGGAGACGCCGCCGCTCAGCGCCCCCACGCGCGCCGGTTCGGCCCCAAGCCAGCCTCGCCCGCGCAGGTAGTCCACGAGGTTGTCCGCGGTGAGTTCCAGCATGAGGGCAATCATACGGCCCGGACGCCCCGGTTACAGGAAGCCACGGCGTTTTTCCGTTGCCGTCGCGGCGTAGGCCGGTATGCTCAATCTTCTGTCCGGCTTCGCGGCCATCGGGTGCCGGCCGTGGCGAGTGTGGGGAGAGGAGGTAACGGATGCAAGTCGATTGGCAAGGGGTTTACCCGGCGGCGACGACGCAGTTCCGCGACGACCAGTCCCTGGACGTGGCCGGCACGGTCGCGCACGTCGAGCGGCTGCTGCGGGCCGGCGCCCACGGCATGATCGTGCTCGGCACGGTCGGCGAGAATTGCTCCCTGGAGTATCAGGAAAAGCTCGAAGTGCTGCGCGCCACGGTGCGGCAGGTCGAGCGCCGCGTGCCGGTGCTGACCGGCGTGGCCGAGTGCTCCACCGCCCTGGCGTGCCGCTTCGCCGCCGACGCCCGCAAGGCCGGCGTGGACGGCCTGATGGTCCTGCCCGCGATGGTCTACAAGTCCGACCCGCACGAGACGCTGGCCCACTTCCGCGCCGTCGCCAAGGCCGGCGACCTGCCGGTGCTGTGCTACAACAACCCGGTGTCCTACGGCGTCGATATCACGCCCGCGATGTTCGCCGAGCTGGCCGACGAGCCGCGCTTCGTCGCGATCAAGGAGTCGTCGGAAAACGTCCGCCGCATCACCGACCTGAAGAACGTGTGCGGCGACCGCTACCTCCTCTTCTGCGGCGTGGACGACCTCGTGCTGGAGAGCGTGCTGCTCGGGGCGGTCGGGTGGGTGTCGGGCCTGGTCAACGCCTTCCCCGAGGAGAACCGCCTGCTGTGGGATCTGGCGGTGGCCGGCCGCTACGACGAGGCGCTGAAAGTCTATCGCTGGTACACGCCGCTGCTGCACCTCGACACGCACGTCAAGCTGGTGCAGTACATCAAGCTGGCGTCCGCGGAGTGCGGCCACGGTTCCGAGACGGTCCGTGCCCCGCGCCTGCCCCTGGTCGGCCGCGAGCGCGAGGAGATCGTGACGCTGGTCCGCCAGGCCCTCCGCACTCGCCCCGCGAAGTAGGCCCCCATGAAGACGGTCGAACGCATCCAGGTGATCGACTCGCACACCGGCGGCGAGCCGACGCGCGTCGTCATCGCCGGCGGCCCGGACCTGGGCCGCGGCAGCATGGCCGAGCGCCGGGCCATCCTGCGCGAGCGCCATGATTGGTTCCGCTCGGCGGTGGTCAACGAGCCGCGCGGCTCGGACGTGCTGGTCGGCGCCCTGCTGTGCGAGCCGGTCGATCCGGCCTGCACCGCCGGCGTGATCTTCTTCAACAACATCGGCACCATCCACATGTGCGGCCACGGCACCATTGGCCTGGCCATCACGCTGGCCCACCTCGGCCGCATCCAGGCGGGGAGGCACCGCCTGGAGACGCCCGTCGGCGAGGTCGCGTTCGAGTACCACGGCGGCAGCACCGCCACGATCGAGAACGTCCCCAGCTACCGCCACGCGAAGGGCGTCACGGTGCAGGTCGAGGGCATCGACCCGGTCAGCGGCGACGTCGCCTGGGGCGGCAACTGGTTCTTCCTGGTGAGCGAGCACGGCCAGCAGATCGACCCGGCGAACGTGGAGCGGCTAACCGACTTCGCCTGGCGCGTCCGGCAGGCGCTCGTCCGCGAGGGCGTCACCGGCGCCGGCGGCGGAGAGATCGACCATATCGAGCTGTTCGGCCCGCCGCGCGACCCGACGGCCCACAGCCGTAACTTCGTCCTCTGCCCCGGCAAGGCGTACGACCGCTCGCCGTGCGGCACCGGCACCAGCGCCAAGCTCGCCTGCCTCGTCGCCGACGGCAAGCTGCGCGAAGGACAGGTCTGGCGCCAGGAGAGTATCGTCGGCAGCGTCTTCGAGGGTACGGCGCGCGTCGTCGAGGGGGGCGTCATCCCGCGTATCACCGGGTCGGCCCACGTCACCGCCGAGGCGACGCTGCTGCTCGACCCCGCCGACCCGTTCCGCACAGGCATCCGCACATGAGCACGCCGGGGCAGGTGATCGTCATCGGCGGCGGCGTGATCGGCGCCGCCTGCGCGTACTACCTCTCGCGCTCGGGGTGGGGCGTGACCGTGCTGGACAGTGGCGGCTTTGGCCAGGGCTGTTCGCACGCCAACTGCGGTTTCGTCTGCCCCAGTCACGTCCTGCCGCTGGCCGCCCCCGGCGCGGTCAAGGCGGCCCTCAAGGCCATGCTCCAGCGCGACGCGCCGCTGTCGATCAAGCCGCGCTTCGACCCGGCGCTGTGGAGTTGGCTGTTCCACTTCGCGCGCCGCTGCAATCACCGCGACATGATGGCGGCCGGCCACGCGATTCAGGCGCTGCTGGACTCCTCGCGGGCGCTGTACCAGCAGCTGATCGATGAGGAGCGGATGGACTGCGAGTGGCAGACGCGCGGCCTGCTGTTCGTCTTCCTGACGCGGGCCGGGATGGAGCACTACGCCGAGACCGACCGCCTGCTCCGCGACTCGTTCGGGGTGAGCGGCAAGCACCTCGACGGCGACGAGCTGACGGCGCTGGAGCCGGCGCTCAAGCCGGGCCTGGCGGGCGGCTGGCATTACGAGAGGGATGCGCACCTGCGGCCGGACCGGCTGATGGCGGCATGGCAGCGCGTCCTCGAAGGCCGCGGCGTGACGGTCCGCGAACGGTGCGAGGTCCGCTCCATCATCCGCGAGCACGGCCGCGCCAGGGCGCTGGTCACGTCTCAGGGCGAGCTGACGGCGGATGCGTTCGTCTTCGCGACCGGCGCCCTGACGCCACTGCTGAGCCGGCACCTCGGCTGCGACATCCCGATCCAGCCGGGCAAGGGCTACTCGATCACGATGGGGCGGCCGGCGCGGTGCCCGTCGATCCCGATGATGTTCGAGGAACACCGCGTCGCCGTGACGCCGATGCAGTCGGGCTACCGCCTCGGCTCGACGATGGAGTTCGCCGGTTACGACGCCACGCTCAACCGCCGGCGGCTGGACTTGCTGCGGGAAGGAGCGCGGCACTACCTGCACGAGCCGTACGGCGAGCCGGTCGAGGAGGAGTGGTTCGGCTGGCGGCCGATGACGTACGACGGCATGCCGATCATCGACCGCAGTCCGGCGCTGGCGAACGTGCTGATCGCGGCGGGGCACAACATGCTCGGCCTCTCGATGGCGCCCGCGACGGGGAAGCTCGTGGCGGAACTGCTTGCCCGGGAAGCCCCGCATATCAATGCATCGCCCTACTTGCTCGATCGCTTCTGATGATGGGTCACGCCATTGCGGCCGGTACTCGAAGACGGCTACAATGCCCTGGACGCGGTTGGGCCCTGCTCGGTTCGTCTCGTGGTGTCAGGGAGCCCGCGTGGAATAGAGCAATGAGCAAGGAAGAGAAGCCTGAAAAGAAGCGCGGCCCCAAGGGGGCGCCAAGCACCAGCCCGGCCGGGGCCATGATCGGAAAAGTATCCCGGCCAAGAAGAGGCGTTTTGCCCGCAAGGCCGCCAGGAATCGCGAGGAGCAGGATGAAGAGGCCAGGCGGGCATGGGCGGAGTGGGACGCGCTCCCGGAGGATGTCAAACGACTCCTCGGGGCCGCCGGGCAGCCGAAGATACCGAGACCCCGTGATGACCCGTAAAGCCATCCGCGACCGGCAGAAGCCGGCCGAAGTTGCGGACGAAACCGAAAGCCTCTACCAAGAACTGCTGCACTGGTTCTACGAGAAAGCGAACCGTGAGCGGGCGCAGAAGGTCGCGCGCCGATTGGAAGCGGCCCTGGCGGCCCGGCCTGACGTCGCCGACTCGATCCGCGGCGAGGAGATTCGCTCGCTCCTGGCCGAGTTGCGCGGCGACCTCACGGAGGCCATCCGCAGTCGGGAGAGCGAGATCCGCAAGATATTTGAACTCCACAGTCTGGCCCGGGACACGCCCGGCTGGGATTACGTCCGCCGGCAATACGATTACGGGGACGTGAGTGATCGCCTCGATTTGCTGGCGGCGCTGTACGCCGACCAGGGTGACCTCGACCGTGCCATCGCCACGCTGCAAGAATCGAAACAGTTCTCCGAAGCCCACCAGATTCCCTTTGACGGGCAAGACCTCCTGGACGAGTTCACCGATGCTCAACGGACCCCGGTTGAGGGAGTGCAGCAGAGCGCCGTCCCCCGGGGGGTGATCGATGAAGCGGTTCGTGCCGCTTATCTCCAGGGCCGCACCTCCGCTGACGAGATTCTGGTGGATGACGAGGAGGGGCGGCGTTTTGTCGAGGAAGTGAAGCGGCGCCTCCCCCCAGATGTGCAGATTCCGGTGAAAGAGATCAAACGACGGCTGCTCACCCTGCGGCGTCGCGGGGAAGCACGCGGCGGCCTCCCGCGACTCCGCTCTTGACTGGCCCCCACAGGGGAGGGCATTCGGACGGCGATGGGAACGGGCCTGTGGTTCCTCATTTCCGGTTGCGCTTCTTGGCCTGCCGCTGGCGCTTCTTCTCCTTCCGCTTCTTCTTCTTTTCATCGTACGAGAGCGGCGACGGTAGCGGCTCAGGCACGAAGTCCCAGTCCAGGACCGGCTCCTCCGGCAGAAGCGGAAGCCCCCCACCGAGCGGGCCGCCCAGCAGGCTGGCATTGTACGCCGCCATGAAGGCGGTCGAGCCCTCCTGCGTGCTCATGTCGTAGCCCGCCTCGAACCCCTTCATCACGATCGTCTTCGCCATGCCCCAGTTGCGCGGGTTGGCCAGCTCCTTCTTCAGCCGCGGCTCCGCCCTGGCATCAAGGCTGGCGAGGATCTGTGCCGCGTTCTTCAGCCCGTATTGCCGCTGCACGAACGCCCAGAAGGCTCGCAACTCGGCGATAATCGCCGGGGCGCTCTCCGGCGACGTGGAGACCTTCGCGGGGATCAGCCCGAAGACCACCTCGTTGAAGTCGCGGAGCGACATCTCGGGCACACTGCCGCCGAGGTGGTTGAAGTAATAGTCGAGCATCATTCCCGTGTAGCCGAGGCCGCCTTTCTCTTCGAGGATCGGCTGCGCCTCCGGCGATTCCGCGAAGGCGTCCACCAGGCCATCGATGTATTCCGCCACGCGATCCTCGTCCTGCTCACCGTACTCGGTCTGCATGGGCTGGTGAATGTCGAACATGGGTTGACTCTCCTGCGGTGCCTTCCGGGGGCCTCCCCGAAATCCCGAACGCCACACTCCCCATGATACTTTCACTCGCGGCCGCCTGCCAAGCGGCGGCGCTCCCGGGCCCGGGATTGTCAGCCGGGAGGGGCGGTTTTTTCAGCAGGGTCGGGTGGCGGGGCGGCGGCTTTCGCCCGCCCGGGAGGCAGGACAACCCGTGACATTCGCCGCCCGGGGATCCATAATGATTTCACAGGCGCGCTCGCCGCGACGGGCGGGGGGCCCTCGGCGATCCCTGGATGCGGAGAACTGTCATCGTGAAACGTGTCTGTCTCGTGTGCGCGGCGCTGCTGGCGCTCGGCCTGCCCCTGGGCGGTCACCTCGTCGGCCAGGGCGGCAAGGGCGGGGACGTCCACGACCCGACCCGGGCCGTCGCCAACCTCGACGTCTGCAAGGGCCTGCAGGCCACCCTGTTCGCCTCCGAACCGCAAATCACCAACCCCACCAACCTCGACGTCGATCACCGCGGCCGCGTCTGGATCTGCGACGTCAAGAACTACCGCGGCAACAACGGCAAGCGCCCCGAGGGCGACCGCATCCTCATCCTCGAGGACACCGATGGCGACGGCAAGGCCGACATCGTCAAGACCTTCTACCAGGGTCGCGACGTCGATTCCGCCATGGGCATCTGCGTCCTCGGCGACAAGCTCATCGTCTCCTGCTCGCCCAACGTCCTCGTCTTCACCTTCGACCGGGACGACAAGATCCTCAAGAAGGAAGTGCTGTTCACCAAGACCGGCCAGCCGCAGCACGACCACTCGGCCCACTCGTTCGTCTTCGGCCCGGACGGCCGGCTCTACTGGAACTTCGGCAACACCGGCCAGCGCGTCCACGACAAGGACGGCAAGCCCGTTGTCGATCGCGCCGGCAACCCGGTCGTCGATAACGGCAAGCCCTACTTCGGCGGCATGGTCTTCCGCTGCAACCTCGACGGCAGCGACTTCGAGGTACTCGCCCACAACTTCCGCAACAACTACGAGGTGGCCGTCGATTCCTTCGGCACCCTCTGGCAGTCGGACAACGACGACGACGGCAACCGCGGCGTCCGCATCAACTACGTCATGGAGTTCGGCAACTACGGCTACCGCGACGAGATGACCGGCGCCGGCTGGCAGTCGAAGCGCACCAACATGGAGAGCGAGACACCGCTGCGGCACTGGCACCTTAACGACCCCGGCGTCATGCCCAACCTGCTCCAGACCGGCGCCGGCTCGCCGACCGGCATCTGTGTCTATGAAGGGACCCTGCTGCCGAAGCGCTTCCGCAACCAGGTCATCCACTGCGACGCCGGCCCGAGCATCGTGCGCGCCTACCTCACCGCGCCGGCCGGCGCCGGTTACAAGGTAACGGAGACCGTCAACATTCTCGACGGCAGCAAGAAGAACAACTGGTTCCGGCCGGCCGACGTCTGCACGGCCCCGGACGGCTCGCTGCTCGTGACCGACTGGTACGATCCGGGCGTCGGCGGCCACGGCCAGCGCGACCTCGACCGCGGCCGCATCTTCCGCGTCGCCCCGCCCGGCACAAGGTACACGAAGCCGAAGTTCGATTTCACGACCGCGGCGGGGGCGGCCGAGGCCCTGAAGAACCCGAACCTGGAGGTGCGCTACCTGGCCTGGACGGCCCTCCACAAGATGCAGGCCGCCGCCGAACCGGCACTGCTCAAGCTCTGGAAGTCGTCCGACAACCGCGAGCGCGCCCGCGCCCTGTGGCTGCTCGGCCGCATCGACGGCAAGGGCAAGCACTACGTGGATGCCGCCCTGGCCGACCCGCAGTCCGACCTCCGCGTCGTCGGCCTCCGCCTGGCCCGGTTGCTCAGGCTCGACGTGCTGCCGTACGTCCGCCGCTGCCTGAACGACAGTTCGCCCGCCGTGCTGCGCGAGTGCGCCATCGCCCTGCGGCACGTCAAGGGACCGGAGGCGGCCGACCTGTGGGCGCGGCTGGCGGACCGGCACGACGGCGCCGACCGCTGGTACCTGGAGGCCCTCGGCATCGGCGCCGACCGCAACTGGGACGCCGACCTCGCCGCCTGGCTCAAGCAGGCCGGCGACCGCTGGAAGACGAAGGCGGGCCGCGACATCGTCTGGCGGTCGCGTGCGGCCGAGACGCCGGCCTACCTCGCGAAGCTGATCGATGACCCGACCACACCCACGGACGAGTTGCCGCGGCTGTTCCGCGCCTTCGACTTCCAGCAGGCCGGCGAGAAGAACAACGCCGTCCTGGCGAAGCTCGCCCTCGGCGCCCACCCCGGCGACCCCGCCCGCAAGGCACTGATCGCCGGTGAGGCGGTCGTGCGGCTGCGCAACTTCGACGTGAAGACGCAGCCGGAGTTCGCCGCGGCGGTGAACGGCCTGCTCGACCGCTCGCGCGGCACGCCGCAGTTCATTGAACTGGTCTCGCGGTTCGGCGTCTCCAGCCGCTACCCGGAACTGCTCGCCCTGGCGCAGCAGCACCCGACCGAGCAGATCGGCGTCGATGCCATGCGTACCCTGCTGGACCGCGACCAGGCGCTCGTCCGCGCGGCCCTGAAGCAGAAGGATCCGCAGCTCGCCCTGAGCACGGTGCAGGCCCTCGGCAGCGCCGCCCACGGCAACACGCCCGGCATCCTGCTGCCGATCGTGAAGGACGCGAAGGCCGACCCCGAGCTGCGCCGGCAGGCCACGCGCGCCCTCGCGAAGACCCGCAACGGCGCCCTGGACCTGCTGAAGCTCGCCAGCGCGAAGAAGTTGCCGAAGGAACTGGAGCCGGCGGCGAGCCTGGCGCTGACCACCGCGACGTGGAAGGACGTGAAGACGCAGGCGGCGAAACTGTTCCCGCTGCCGCCCGGCAAGGACCGGCCGCTGCCGTCCATCGCGGCGCTGAGCAAGCTGCGCGGCGACGTGGGCCGGGGCCGACTCGTCTTCGCCAAGGCCGGCACCTGCGCCAACTGTCACGTCGTCAACGGCGAGGGCAAGGAGGTCGGCCCGAACCTGAGCGAGATCGGCAAGAAGCTCGGCCGCGAGGCGCTGTACGAGTCGATTCTCTTCCCCAGCGCCAGCATCAGCCACAACTACGAGACGTCGGTGATCGAGACGACGAAGGGCGAGCAGGTCAGCGGCATCCTCGTCAGCCAGACGCCCGAGGAGGCGACGATCAAGGGGATCGACGCCCTGGTCCGCACCTTCAAGCGGGGCGAGATTGACGCCATCCGGCGCTCGCCGATCTCGCTGATGCCCGCCGACCTGCACCAGGCGCTGACCGTGCAGGATCTGACCGACGTGGTCGAGTACCTGCTGACGCTGCGGGAGGTGAAGAAGTCGCGGTAAGCGAGATCGTGGGCGACTCGCTCCGCGAGTCGCTCGGGGCCCGGCGGACGGGCGAGATCGTGGGCGACTCGCTCCGCGAGTCGCTCGGGGCGCGGCGGACGGCTGTGAACCCGCCCGCTCCCCGAGCGACTCGCGGAGCGAGTCGCCCACGATAAGAACATCACCTATCAGGGCACCTTCGGCACCGGCGCCGTGAGCGCCACCGGCGCCCCCTGCTCCGGCACCGGCACGTCCGCCGTCCACAGGACCGCGTTCGCGATCAGGCGGCGGAACTCGGGGATGCCGAAGTTGACGTGGAAATGACAGCCCGTGAAACCGAACGACCGCCCCGGACCCAGCGGCCCCTTGCTGTCCTTGCGCTCATAAGTCCAGCCGATCGTCTCGTCCTTGTACTCTTTCTTCTGCCGGTCCTTCAGACTGCTCGCGAGGATGGCCGGTTTGGCGTCGGGCAGCAAGCGGATCTTGAAGTAAAACTCGTCGCGCGCCTCGAACGGCTTCCAGCCGCGGGCGATGGGACTCGACGGGTCGGCCGGCTTGACCGTCGCGGTGTTGTGCGGGTTCGTCGAGTAGCCCGGCTCGTAGTAGCCGCCCAGCGCCGCCATGAACGGCGCGCCCACCGCCTTGTCGCCCTCGACCGCCCAGTGCAGGCAGACGAAGCCCGTCCCCTTCTTCAGCACCTCCTCCAGCCGCGCCCGCGGCGGCGTCTTGCGGAAGAAGTCGCCGGCTCGGCGCAGGAAGCAGACGACCGCGTTGGCGTCCTCGAGGAACCTGGTGTCGGCAGGCAGCGTCTTGCCGAGCTTGACCACCTGGACCTCCACGCCGGGCGTCTGCTTCAGGCACTCGGCGAGGATGGCGAGGCCGGCCATGTACTCGTGCTCGCCCGGCCCGTGGTCGCGGTCCATTCCCAGCAGCACGATCTTCTTCGCCCTGGCGCCGCCGCCCTCGACCGGCGCGAGCCGGAGCGCGAGCAGCGACACGACAACGGCCAGCAGGCCGACGATCCATGTGCGCATTGGTGTACCTCAACGGTGAAAGGGTTGCCACGCCCCGGGCGAAGGGGCCTCAGCGTTTCAGTTCTGTCGCGAGAAAGGCGTCGATCCTGGCCCAGGCATCGGCGACCGCGGCGACCGGCGGCGGGCCGGTGAGGTAGGGGCTCGCGGGGTCCATGAAGCCGGTGTCGCAGTCGGGGTAGACGTGCAGGCCGGCGACGCGCTTACCCGCCTTCGCCATCGCCGCCCGGAAGCACTTCAGCGTCTCCGGCGGGATGCCCTCGTCCTTGGCGCCGAAGACGCCCAGCACGGGCGCCTGCAGGCCGGCCAGCAGTTTCGCGTCGGTCGTCAGCCGGCCGTAGCAAACGACGGCGGCGCGGAGGCGGCGGTCGCGGACGGCGGCGTCGAGGGCGTAGCCGCCGCCCATGTCCCAGCCGAGGACGCCGATGCGGTCCTTGCGCACCGCGGGCAGGCCGGCCACGTAATCGACGGCCGCTTTCAGTTCGGCGCTCACGCGCTCCTCCGGCAGGGCGCGGCTGAGGATGTGCGCCTCCTCGACGTCCTTGGCGACCTCGCCGCGGTACAGGTCGGGCGCCAGCACGGCGTAGCCCTTCTCCGCCAGGCGCCGGGCCTGCTTCTTCACCCACTCGGTCAGTCCGAAATCGCCGTGGAGGACGACGAGGGCGGGGAACGGCCCCTTGCCCTCGGGGCGGAACAGGGCGGCGCGGACGGTGTCCTTGCCGGCGCGGTAGCGGACGGCTTCGGCGACGACGGCGGGCGCCTTCGCCGGGGGCGAAGGATTCTGTGCGGCCAGCGCCGCGAACGGCAGCAGCGCGAGAGCGAGCGCGGAACGCATGCTAAACCCTCTGGGAGGACGACGAACAGGATGACGTTTAGCCGCGAGCGGTGGGCCATATACCGCAGCGCGGGCGGTAATTCCGCGCTCTCCCCCCCCGTGCCGGGATCTGGCTCACCGCGCGCGGCTCAACCTCGCCGTCCTTCCAGACACCCACATTCGGCGGG
>JBBRPS010000299.1:0-11370 GCA_038227745.1 Gemmatales bacterium
CGGTGGGCCGTCGCCCTCCCTACAGGTCGAGCGTGAACGGAGCGCCCAGTCCGTTGAGTGGGCAAGCAGCGCTCGGGTCGTCGCAGCTCGACGGTCAACCTCCGACATCCTTCGGCGGCTCCCTGTCCTGCTTTTCCAGCCAGGCCTGCCATTGCTGGATCTTGCCGCGCTCGGCGTCGAGCAGTTTCCGCACGGCAGGATGGACCGGCCCCACGGGCAAGTCACTTGGGCCGTCGATGTCGAGGGTGATGACGTCCAGGCTATCCGAACGCTCACCGTGGTCGGGAAACGGCGCAGGCGGATGGGTCATGGGTTGCTCTCCTGGTTCAATACCAAAAACCGCGATCGGGCGTTGGTTCATGCGCATCTCCTCCCGCGCTGCTGTATTATACCCCGCGAGCCCCCTTCCAAGCCTTTCTTCACTGGGAAATAGTGAAAACGGAGCACTCTATGTTCCTCCTTTTTCGGGAGGTGCCTGTGACGTAACAGCGGTGCCGGCCTGACGCACCTCCGGCACTGCCTCTTGCGAGAAAGGCGGTGAGGGCGCAGCGGCACTACCTCGCGCGCCGTCAAGGAGTCGCCCAACCTCCTCGATCCACGCCTGCGGCGGCGGGCGGTACGGGCGGAACTTCTCCAGCCGCCCCTGATCCTCGCTGTGGAAGTACGCCCGGTACGCCCCCAGCTTGCTCGCCAGCGGGTTGTCGATCAGCAGGGCGCTGTCGGTCGCGCTCATCTGCTGCAGCACCTTCATCTCGAACCCGCGCAGCGCCTGCCGGTCCAGCGTGCGGTTCAGGTTCGCCAGCGTGTCGCACCAGACGAGCGCATGCACGCCCAGCAGCGGCCCCTCGCGCAGCACGTTCGCCAACTGCTGCGACGGAGTCGGCGGCTCGTCGCCGCGCCGCCCGAAGCCGAAGTCGTCCTCCGGCTTGCGCAGGTCGCGGAAGCGGTGCAGGCCGTGGATGAACACGTACCACGGCGCCGCCTCGCCCCCCGTCGCCTGGCGCCGCTCCACCTCCACAGCGACCTCCCCCATCAGCGCGGGCAGGTCGCGCACCCCGCCCAGGCGCACGCCCTGCGGCAGCGCCGCCGCCAGCCGCGACCAGTAGCCGCAGTGCGGCGAGTCGTCCGGCGTCCCGTCCAGGATGTAGAACCGCGCTGCCTCGACGCCCGGGCGGTGCCGCGCCGCCAGGCTCACCAGCGACGCCGCCAGCATCCCCAGCGCCGCCTCGTCCTGCTGGCCGACGATCAGCAAGTGGTTGTCGGTCTGCGGCCGGAACGTCGCCACCGTCGGCGGCTTGATCGCCACCGCGTCCCCCAGCCACGCGCACACAGGCCGGTCGGACGGCACCGCCGGCAGCCGCAGCAGCTCGGCCAGGGCCTGGTTGGCGGCCACGTCCGCGGGCGCGTCGCCCTCGAAGACGACCTGCGGCCGTGGACGGGAGCCGTCCAGTGCCCGGATGCGGCGCAGGTAGTCCTCGCGAGCCGCGTCCGTGAGAAAGACGACCTGGAACGGGTTGTTGCCCTCCACCAGGCCGTTGGCGTCGTTGTAGATCGCCTCGCCGGGCCGCGACAGCAGCCGCGCCGCCCCGTTGTCCTCGCTCAGGATGATGTGCGCGTCGGCCTCGCTGCACTGCAGGGCGATGCGCACCGTCATCTGGTCGAGCGTGGCGCGGGCCAGCGTGTTGGCGCCGCCCAGCGTTTGCGAGCCGAGCAGCACGTGCAGGCCGAACGCACGCCCCTGCCGCACCAGCCGGTCCAGCAGCCGCGCCGCCTCCTGCGCCAGCCGGTCGTCCTCGATGAAAAATTCCTGGAACTCGTCCACGACCAGCAGCACGCGCGGCAGTGGCGGCCGGCCGGCCGTCGCGCGGTAGCCGGCCACGTTCTGCGCCCCCGCCGCGCGGAACAACTCGCCGCGCCGCGACAACTCCCCATCCAGGCGCTGCAGCACGCTCAGGCCGAACTCGCGTTCGCTCTCGATCGCCACCACGCGCGCATGCGGCAGGTGCTCGACGGCGTAGGTCTTGAACTCGACGCCCTTCTTGAAGTCGATCAGGTACAGCTCGGCCTCGTCGGGGTTGTAGCACAGGGCGAGGTTCGTGATGAGGGCGTGCAGCAGAGTCGATTTGCCCGAGCCGGTCTTGCCGGCGATGAGGACGTGGTGGGCGGTCCCCTGACCGAGGCGCAGCTCCTGGCGCTTGGTCGCTCCGGCGCGGCCGAGCGGCACGATCAGGCCGTTGCGGCTGTCCTTCTGCCACCACTGCTCGGGCGGCGGGGCGATGAACTCGAACGGCACCTCGACGCGGTTCGCGGCCCGCGCCGCCGCGCCCACCTCCTGCATCAGCCGGTTGCACAGTTCCGCCGGCGGCGGGCCATCGAGGCGCAGCGGCAGCCGGTCGAAGTCCGGCTCCTTCCACACGAAGCGCCCGTCCGCCCACGCCAGGAGAGCGCTGCCGGCCTCCAGGTCCGCCAGGCGGAAGCCCTGCGGCACCCCCTGGGCCTCGTCCACGGCGATGAGGGCATAGACGCCGCAGCGTGGGCCGCTGGTGGCAATGCTCACCAGGCGGCGGGCGGCCTCCAGACCGAAGTTGACGGGGAAGTCGGCCACCACCACGACCCGGAACGGCTCGGCGACCTCGCCCGCGTGGGCGTTGTACTCGCGGATGCTCTGAAACTGGTTGCGCAGATACTTCTGGATCACGTTCTCCATGTGGCCCGTCAGGTCGGCCAGCCGCTGCTCGATGTGGCCCGGCTCGGTCCAGATGCGGCCGCCGATGAGCTGCTCGTCGTAGTCGGCGAGGTGCATGAAGGCGGCGAAGTTCTGCCCCAGGCCGACCGGGTCGATGATCGTGAAGCGGACCTTGCCCGGCGGCAGGGCGGTCAGCAGCCGCAGCATCATCGCCTGGAGCGCCGCCACCGCCGCGGCGCGGCCCTCGTCGCGGGCGCGCAGCAGCACCGGGCTGCGCTCGGGGAAGGTCACGCAGGCGGGCAGGGTGAAGGGCGCGAGCCAGGTCGCGCGCAGCCGTTCGTCGCGCGGCAGGTGGCGGCTGACGCGCTCCAGGGCGACCTCGCAGGCGCCGAAGCGGAGCACGGGCGGCACCTCCTGCGACGGCGCCCACTCGCTCCACAAGGGGTCGTCCCAGGCGGGGAAGAAGCTGTCGCTCTCCGCGTTGATCTGGCGTGTCAGGACGGCGACGCGGTCCAGCCCGGCGCGCCACCGGCCGCTGAGCGCCGACCAGCCGGCATCGCGGCGCTTGCGATTGTCCTCCAGCGAGCGCTGGTAGCGCTCCTCGATCTGCTGGGTCTCGGTCGCGGAGCGCTTCTCGGTCGCGGCCCGCCGGGCTCGGTAGCGCTCGTCGGTCTCGCGCAGGGCCGCGTCGTGGCGCTCCCGGGTCATCGCCCAGCGCTGCCGCAGTTCCGCCTGCGTCCGTTCCCAGTCGGCGTCGCGGCGCTGCTGGAGGGCGGCCTTCCGGGTGCGGGAGCGCTCCTGCACCTCCTGCTGCTCCCGGGCCTGCCGCGCCGTCGCCTGGTCGCGGTCCTCCGCGCACTGGGCCTTGACCTGTGCGAGGTGAGCGGCACCCAGGTCTTCCACCTCGGCCGCGGCGCCGCGGACGGCCTGGCGGGCGGCGCGGACTTTCGGCCGCGTCACTGCGACGAGGCGGCCGCTGCCGCCGAACCCGGTCAGGGCCGCGGTGACGAGGCCGACGACCGGCCAGTAATAGGCGCCGGTCACGAACGTCAGCGGCAGGGCCACGACCAGCCAGGCCAGTGCCGCCAGCCAGACGACGCGGCGCTTGTGAGCGAAGGCCGGCAGGGTGACGTCGGCGAGTCGGTCCAGCTCGGCCTCGGCGGCGGCGATGCAATCCGCCGCGTCGCCGGTGCTCTCGGAGGGAGGCGGTGGTTCCTCCTCTTCGGCGTTCTTTCCCTGCCACTCGGCGGCGACGTGGTCCGCCTTCTGCTGGAGCGACCGCAGTGCCTCGCGCTGGGCAGCGATCTGCTCCTGGGCCTCGCGCCACTGGCCGTCGGCGTGGTTGACGGCGGCCTCGTGGACTGCGGACACGGTCCAGCGCGCCTCCTCGAACTCACTCTTGACCTGCTCCTTCTCGGCGGCGTATTGTTCGTTGATGGCCCCGAGGCGGCTCTTGATCTCGTCCTGGGTGGCGAGGTGCGCGGCCTCGAACTCGGCCAGCATGCGGGCGCGGGTCTCGGCGAAGTCCTTGTCCGCGGCCTCCTTCGCGGCGGCGTGGCGCGCGGTCGCCTGCTGCCGTGCCTGCTGGCACTCCTTTTCCACGGTCTGCTGGCGCGACGCGAACTCGGCCTCGAACTGGCGTTCGGCGGCCGCGGCCTCCTCGGCGAGGGCGGCGAGGTCCTTGAGGAGGGCGCGCTGCTGGTCGATCAGAGGGGAGGAGGTCATGCTGGGACAATCCGTCGTTGGGCGGTCCGGGCGCGGCGCCGGCCTGGCTCTCGGGTGACGGGCGCAACGCAGGGGTCAGCCGCAGTCATCGCGCAGCTTGTGCAGGACGGGCTGGGCACGCTCCAGGCCCCCCAGCGCGGCCCGGACCTGGGCCTCGAGGGGCGCCCAGAAATGCGCCTCGAAGTCCTGCCGCACCGCGTCGCTCCAGTACGACCGGACCTCTTCCCAGGACAGGCGTAGGGTCTTCAGGGCGCCGTTCAGCTCGGTCCAGCCGGCATTCAGGTTCACCGTGAACTCCTCATTGCACCGGGTTTAAAGCGCTTCACGGTCGGGTGCAGCGGGGGTGCGCTTTGGAGTGCGGCGCTCGGCGCCGCGTTAGATCTTTATTTCGTCCCCCCATGGTCTGCCCCGAGGGACAGAAAGAGCCAAAGCGGCGCCAAGCGCCGCACTCCAAAGCGCTCCCCCGCTACACCTCCTCACAAACCGCTCTAATCTTCAGGAGTCATTCGTGGGCGGCGCGGGCGCCGCGGCCGGCCCAGGGCCGGCCTTGACCGCGACGTAGCCTTCGAGGGCGGTCACCTTCTGCCCCAGGAACGCGATGGCCTGGCGCACGTCGGAGTCGAGCATACCGCCCAGGAGCCAGGCCGGGCCACGGCAATCCTCCATGTCGCGCGGCAGGCGCACGGCCCAGCGCCGGCACGCCTCCTGCTTCTGCTGCGCGTGCTTCAGCGCCGCCTGCGCCCGCGCCACCGCCAACTCCTGCTCGGTGCAGTCGCGCTTCGTGCCGCTACCCGCGCTGTAGCGCCGCAGCGTCAGCTCGCCCTTGGCGCGGATGAGGGACTCCTCGCGCTTCTGGATCTCGCGGCGCCAGTGGGCGGTCTGCTGCTCCAGCCAGTCCGTGACGCGGGCCAACTCCGTCTCGACGCCCGCCAGGGCGTTGCGCGCGCCAGTGGCGAACTCGCACAGGGCGGCCTTGAAGGTTTCCAGGGCCTCCAGGGACGTGACGCGCGCGGACGGGGCCATGGGGGACGCCCTACCTTTGCTGGAGATATTCCTCGATGCGGTCGGCCTTGCGAAGGAGGAAGGGGACGTAACGGTCGGCCGACTCCATGAAGCGCTGGAGCATCTGGAGCGTTTGCTCGAATTCCTTGGAGAACTTCTCGTGCTCCTGGTCGCGCCAGGTGCTGCCCAGGCCGACCATCTGGCCGTGCAGGACCAGCAGCTGGTGGTGCAGGTCGCTGGTGAAGTGCTTGACGTTGTGCGCGAACCGGCGCAATTCCACCGGGTCAACGATCGCCTGGGACACGGTCGGCCCTCCTGTGTCTCCGGGGCGAGCCGGAGGCGTCGGCCCCGGCCCGCCAGGTTGTTGGTGCGTCTACGTTACCGCGCTCCCTACCCCGGATTCAAGTAGCAAACCGGCCGGCGCGTCCGGGCGCTCCCCTTGCGTGTCCGCACCTTCGGACGTAAGTTCACTGGGCTGGTGTGCCGTCCCCCGACGCCGTGACCCCGGACCGCCAATGCTTCTCTCCGCGCGACTGCCCCTCTGCCGGCTCGCCGCCGCCCTCGGCCTGGCGCTGTTCTGCTGCCCCGCGGCCCCCGGCCAGGTCCGCAAGTCCCCGCCCCTCCGCCTCGGCGGCGCCCTGCCGAGCCGAGTTCGCGCCTCCGCGACGGAGAGTTGGGGGACGTTCGACTTCGACCTCACCAACCTCACCGGCGAGGACCAGCAGGCCCGCGTCCTCGTCTTTTACGAGGACCGGCCCGACCTGCAGTACGGGCGCGACGTATGGGTGCCGGCGCACTCCAGCCTATCCTCATGGATGCTCGTCGGCCCGGCGCCCGTGCGCGCGTCCGCCACCGCGGTCGAGATGCAGGTCCTCCTCTACGACCGCTCGAGGGGGAAGGAGCGACTCATCCTCCCCCCCGGCGCGGAGCGGGTTCGCGGCCGGAGGGTGCTCTACCGCCAACGCGAGCCGTCCACGGCCGTCCTCTTCGACGAGGACCCGCCCTCGACGGCCGAGTTCGGCCGCCTTCCCGGTCCGGAGACGCGGGACGACGAGGCCCTCTGGCTCGCCCGCACGTTCCGGCATGCGGTCAGGCTCTCCGGGCACGTCCATGCCCTCACACCGGCTTCCCTGCCGTCCACGCCCGAGGGGCTCGACGGCATCGACCATGTCGTCGTGGCCTCCGGGGAGGCGGCCTACGACCCGGCTGGCGTGCAGGCGCTGCGCCACTGGCTGCAGCAGGGCGGGCGCGTCTGGGTGATGCTCGACATGGTCGATCCGGAAGTGCTCGCCCCCCTCCTCGGCGACGCCCTCGATTTCCAGATCGTCGGCCGGGTCGCCCTGACCGACTTCACCCTCGCGGCGCAGCCGGCCGAGTTGGGCGGCGCCCAGCCGCAGCAGCACGAGCGGCCCGTGGATCTCGTCCGCGTGGTGCTCCCGCCGCAGGAGCCGGTGCGGCACACCGTCGCCGGCTGGCCCGCCTGGTTCACCCGGCAGGTGGGACGGGGGAAGGTCGTCTTCACCACCCTGGGCCCACGGGGCTGGTATCGTCCGCGCGGCCGCACCGGCCCCCGGTCCCCGTACCCGAACTTCCCCGAACTGCCGGTCGCGCGCCACGCCCTCGACGAGGTGGCGGGAGCACTGCACGCGGGACAGGAGAACAGGGCGCGCATCGAGGCCTTCCGCCCGCTCCTCGCCGAGCAGATCGGCTACTCGGTCCTCAAGCGCGGCCGCGCGGTGCTGATCTTCGGCGCGTTCCTGCTGGCCGCGGTGGCGGCAGGGGTAGTCCTGCGGAGGCTTGGGCGGCCGGAGCTGCTGGGCTGGCTCGGCCCCGCGGCGGCCCTGGGCGCGGCCGGCGCGTTCCTGGCCTTTGGCGAGGCGTCGCGCACGGCGCCGCCCACGGTCGCCGTCGCCCAGGTCGTCACGGCGGTGCCGGGTTCGGGGGAGGCGGCAATCCGGGGGCTCCTGGCCGTCTACCGGCCGGGCTCTGGGCCGGCGGTCGCCGGCACCACGCAGGGGGGCTTTTTCGACCTGGACATGTCCGGGACCGAGGGCAAAACGCGCCGCCTGGTGCTGACCGACCTGGGTTCGTGGCACTGGGAAAACCTGGAGCTGACGGGCGGAGTGCGGCTGGCGCCGTTCCGGTACACCGCGGCGACCGGCGCGCCGATCGCTGCCGTCGCCCGCTTCGGCCCCGAGGGGATCGAGGGCAAGCTCACGGCCGGCCCCTTCCAGAATCCCGCGGACTTGCTCCTGAGCACGCCGGGCGGAAGGAACCTCGCCGTGCGTCTCGGGCCGGGCGGCACTTTCCGTTCCGGCGGCGACGACGCCCTCCCCGCGGGACAGTTCCTGGTCGGAGCCGTTCTGAGCGACCGCCAGCAGCGGCGGCAGGAACTCTACCGCGACTTCCTGAAGCGCACGCCGGCCGAGCGGTTCAAGGGCGAGGCGGCCCTCCTCGCCTGGGCCGATCCGATCGACACGGGTTTCCGGCTGGCGCCGCCGGGGGCGCGGACCGTTGGGAGCGCGCTCCTGGTCGTCCCCCTGCGACTGGAGCGCCCGGCCCCCGGGGCGCGCGTGACGGTCCCCGGGCCGCTGGTCCCCTACCGGCGCGTCGTGAGCGACTTCACCCCGCAGCCGCCGGTCCTGGAATCGCGCCGGGGGATTGACCAGCACCTGCGCTTCCAACTCCCCGCCGTGGTGCTGCCGCTGCAGGTCGAGCGCGCTCGCCTCGTCGCGAAGATCAGCGCCCCCACGCGCCGGGCCACCCTCGCCGTGCGGTCGGACGGCCGGTTCATTGAGGTGCGCCGCGTCGAGAGCCCCCTCGACCCCATCCGCATCGACCTTACCGAGGCGCGCCACCTCCAGCTCGATGACGAGGGCGGCCTGCACGTGAATCTGAGCGTGAGCGATCCCCTGAAAGGCGACGGGCCTCTGCAGCCGGGCGAGAAATGGGAGATCGAATATATCGAGCTCGAAGTTTCGGGGAAGACCGCGGAGCGCTGAAGGAGAGGGACCCATGAGTACCGGGCTTGGCCCCGCCGTCGAGACGAAGGAGCTGACGAAGAAGTACGGCAGCTTCGTCGCGCTGGACCGGCTGACGCTGTCCGTCGAGCGCGGAGAGATTCTTGGCTTCGTCGGGCCGAACGGGGCCGGGAAGACAACGACGATCAAGATCCTGGTCGGCCTGGCGCGGCCGACGAGCGGTTCGGCGAAGGTCGCAGGGGCCGACTGCGTCGCGGAGGCGCGGAAGATCAAGCGGCTGGTCGGCTACATGCCGGACACGTTTGGCTCGTACGACAACATGCGCGTCGGTGAGTACCTCGACTTCTTCGGGGCGGCGTTCGGCATCCCGCGGCGCGAGCGGGCGCGGCGGATCGGCGAGGTGCTGGAAACGGCCGGGGCCGCGTCCTACCGCGACCTGTACGTCGAGACGCTCAGCCACGGCATGAAGCAGCGCGTCGCCATCGCGCGCACGCTGCTGCACGATCCCGAGGTGCTCATCCTCGACGAGCCGGCCAACGGCCTCGACCCGCAGGCGCGGATCGAGATGCGCCAGCTCCTGCTGGACCTGGCGGCGCGCGGGAAGACCTTGCTGGTGACGAGCCACGTCCTGCCCGAGCTGACGCGGGTCTGTCACCGCGTCGCCATCATCACGCGCGGCAAGCTCCGCGCCTTCGGGACGCTGGCCGAGATCGCGCGCCAGCTCAGCCAGCTTCGGCCCATGGAAGTCCTGCTGACCCGTGCGGAGCAGCTCGACGCGGCGGCGACCGTGGTGCGGCAGCACGTCGAGCCGGGCGCCGAGATCACCTCCTCCCCGGCCGAGGCGGTGGTGCGCTTCCGCACCGCGCGGACCGAGGAGGAGCTGGCGGACTTGCTGGCGGTCCTCGTCGCCGCCGGGGTCGGCGTGGCACAGTTCCGCGAGGTCCAGACCGATCTCGAGGAAGCGTTCCTGACCGTCGCCCGCTCCTCGGACCAGGAGTCAGGGGATTAAAGCCCACGGGTGGCCACCCGTGGGCTTGAACACGTCCTGACTGCTGACCCTGACCCCTGACCCCTGATTTCTCTCCCTCATGAACCCGATTATTCGCCGCGAGTTGCTGGAAGTGCTCCGCACGCGCAAGGCGCTCGCCGCGCAGCTCGGCCTGGCCGTGGCCTGCGCCCTGCTGGTCCTCGTCCGCTGGCCGACGGAGGACATCGCCGACCTCAGCGGCGCTCGCTCTTTCCAGGTCCTCCGCGTCTTCGGCTACGGCCTGCTGGCGGGGATCCTCCTGATGGTGCCGGCCTTCCCGGCCACCTCCATCGTCCGCGAGAAGATCAAGGGGACGCTGGCGCTGCTGCTCAATTCGCCGCTGCGGCCGTGGTCGATTTACGTCGGGAAGCTGGGGGGCGTCCTGGGCTTCACGGCCATCCTGCTGGTGATGACGGCGCCCGCCGCGGCGGCCTGCCACGCCCTGGGCGGGACGGGCGGCCGCGGCGGCGTCCTGACCCTGTACGCCGTCCTCGCCGTGGCCGCCCTGCAGCTGTCCACGCTGGGGCTGCTGGTGAGCAGCCACGCCCACTCGGCCGACGGCGCCCTCCGCTTCACTTACGCCCTGGTCCTGGCGGTGTGCGTGCTGCCCCTGGGCCCTTACGCCCTGCTGCTCGGGCAGTCGGGCGCGGCTGCGGACCTGGCGGCGTGGCTGCGCTGCCTGTCGCCCATCCCCGCGGTGATGGAGGTCCTGGGGCAGGGGGACGTGGGGACACACGGCATGACCGCCGTCTCCGGCGCGGTCGGCCGTTACCTGATCCTGGCGCCCGCCTTCAGTTTGCTCTGCGCCGTGGCCACGGTCCTGAGGCTGAATCGCACTCTCCTCGACCGGGCGCGGCCGGCCGGCGTCATGACGGAGGACCGCTCGGGCGGCGGGCGGGCCGCGCGCCGCCTGCTGTTCCTGATCGACCCGCAGCGCCGCTCTCGGGCCATCAGCCTGTGGGTCAACCCGGTCATGGTGAAGGAGTTCCGCTCGCGGCGCTTCGGCCGCTCGCACTGGACACTGCGCCTGCTGGCCCTGTGTGCGATCCTGTCGCTGGGCCTGAGCTACGTCGCGGCGTCCGGCGCGCTGGCGTGGGGGGTCGAGGTCATCGGCGGCGCCCTGGTCCTGCTCCAGACCGCCCTGCTGATCCTGTTCGCGCCGAGCCTGGCGGCGGCCCTGGTGAGCGCCGAGCGCGAGAGCGGCTCGTGGCAACTGCTGCGCATGACGCCCCTCTCCTCGGGGGCGATCTTGCGCGGCAAGCTGCTCAGCGTCGCCTGGCCGCTGCTCCTGCTGCTCTGCGCCACGCTCCCCGGTTACGTGGTCATGATGACGGTCAACCCGGGCCTGGTGCCGCGCGTCGAGCGGGTCGTGATCTGCCTCGCCCTGACGAGCGTCTTCGCCGTGCTGCTGAGCGCCGCCATCGGGACGCTGTTCCGCTCGACCGCGACGGCGACGGCCGCCGCCTACCTCGCGCTGCTGACCGTCTGCGTCGGGCCGCTCCTGATCTGGCTGGGGCGCGAGGCGCCCTTCGGCCACGCGCTGGTCGAGGCCGTGCTGACTGTGGACCCGGTAGCCGCGACCCTGCAGGCGTCCGACATGCCGGGGTTCGGCCAGTACGAGCTGTTGCCCGCGAACTGGTGGATCATCGGTATCGCCTGCCTGGCCCTGTTGGTCTTCCTGCGCCTGCGGACGTGGCAGCTCTGCCGGCCGGAGTGATCGGACAGGAGGTTAGAGCGGTTTGCATTGGGGTGAAGCGGGGGTGCGCTTTGGAGTGCGGCGCTCGGCGCCGCTTTGGCTCTTTCTTTCCCTCGGGCCGGGCCGCGGCACTACGAAATAAATACCTAACGCGGCGCCGCGCGCCGCACTCCAAAGCGCCTCGCCGCTACACCCGAACGCAAACCGCTCTAGGTCTGTGGGTCAGGACTCCGATCCTGACATGGCTTTGTCA
>JBBRPS010000300.1:0-11367 GCA_038227745.1 Gemmatales bacterium
ACCAGCCGGACGGTTGGCCCGCGGCGGTCGAGACGGCCCCGGTCTCCATCAACTGCTTGAGCTGCCCCAAATCTTCCCGGATCTGGCGCCCCGGGTCCTCGCCGAACAGCTTGGCGATCAGCGTGCCGACCTGCCCCGCGGGCGGGTCGTACTTCATCACCACGCGCACCTCCGTGCCGCGGCCGTCCGGCGCCGGGTCGAAGTGGACCGACCCCGCCGTCGCCACCTCCGAGCCCTCCAGCGAGCGCCAGGCGATCAGGCGCTTCGGCTCCTCGTTGATGATCTCGGCGTCCCACTCGGCGTGCATCCCCAGAGGCCCGCGCGCAACCCAGTGCGAGCGGTTGCCGTGCGCCCGCACGGACACCAGGTGGTTCATGAACCGCGGCAGGTTCTCGAAGTTCCGCCAGAAACGGAACAGGTCCTCCTGGGAGCGGTTGATCGTCAGGGAGCGGACGATCTTGACGCCCTGGCCGGCGGGGATACTGGCCTGCGGACTGTGGGTCGCCGTCGCCATACCGAGGGCGCCGTACAGGTGACAGTGGCCTGTCAGCCCCCGGTAGACCAGGCCGCCGCCAATCGCGGCCAGCCCCAGGCCCGGCAGCGTCCCGCGGCTCAGACCGAACAGGCCCAGGATGCCCCCGCCGATCAGGGAGACCCAGCGCTCCGCGTCACCCACATTGATGCGTTGAGCGCCGCCGGGGCGCGCCAGGCCGCCGGACACTTCCCGACTTATGGGAGTTCGCAAGGATACCATACCGTTGCTCCTTTCGATCTGAGGCGCCCGACGAGCCGGCGCACCTGTCCGGCGTCGGTGATGTCGCATGTCAGGGCGAGGGGCGAGCCGCCGTACTGCGCGTTGGCCCGGCGCCGGGCGCCGGGGACGGCCTGGGCTACAACTCTCGATTTCAGATAATCGCTGCAAATCGAGTGCCGTGAAGGTGACCTGGGCGGCCGGCGAACGGCCCCGTTTTTGCCTCCACCCAGGTCGGGACCGTGACGATGGCGTTGAGCCCCAACGCGAATAAGTTAGCCTCCGGCGGTGTGGACGGGACCGCGTGCTTCCGGGACGTGGCCTGCCGGAAAGAGGTTCTCGCGCGCGAAGGCCCCACTGCCGCTGTTGCCTTCGGCTGCTCCCTTTGAGATAGGAGATTCCCTTGCCCATCCGCCTCCAGTGCCCCCACTGCCGCACTCCCTGCCAGGTCAGCGAAACCCAGCAGGGCAAGGCCGTCAACTGCACCCAGTGCGGCAAGGCGTTCACCGTCCCCGTCATACCCTCCGCCACGCCCGCCCCGGCCCCCCAGGCCCCGCCGACGGTGACCCGCACCTGCCGCCTCGACCTCGGCAGCGACTCCTCGCCCGGCAAGGTCCGCGACCGCAACGAGGACCGCTTCCTCGCCCAGCATCTCACCTGGTCCGACCCCCAGCGCTACCGCGAGATCGCCCTCGTCGTCGTCGCCGACGGCATGGGCGGTCACGACGCCGGTGACGTCGCCGCCGCCATGGTCATGAGCCAGGTCGGCAGTTCCCTCGGCGCCCTCGTCGTCAGCGCCGTCAGCGGCCAACTCCTCGACGCCACCCCCGACCGCCTCGCCCGCAGCATCAACGAGGCCCTCGTCGCCGTCAACCGCAGCGTCCACGAACGCGCCCAGGCCGAGGCCGCCTGCCGCGGCATGGGCGCCACCGTCGCCGTCGCGATTATCTGGGACGGCCAGGTACTCCTCGGCCACATCGGCGACTGCCGCGTTTATCACCAGCGCGGCGACCAGCTCACCCAGGTCACGAAGGACCAGACGCTCGTGGCGCGCATGGTCGAGCTGGGCCAGCTCACGGCCGCGGAGGCCGTCGAGCACCCCGACCGCAACCAGGTCATGCAGGCCGTCGGCAAGGTGCGCACCGTGCAGCCCGCGTCCTACCGCCTGGCGATGGCGCCCGGCGACTGCCTCATCGTCGCCTCGGACGGCCTGCACGCGCACGTCGATAACCGCATGCTGGCCACCGCGATCCGCAAGACCGGCTACTCCGCCGACCTCCTCGCCAAGAACCTCGTTGACATGGCCAACCAGGCCGGCGGCAGCGACAACTGCACCGTCGTCACCGTCCTCGGGAACTGAAAGCCGAGGGCCGCCGGCGCGGTAGGGTGGGCACTGCCCACCAGCTCACGGAAGCGGTGGGCCGTCGCCCTCCCTACGGCGCCACGCCACTGGCAGCAGACTTGTCAAACGGTCATCTAGCCGTTGGCCCCACACGTGGGCGGACAGGCGTTCGTCGGCCTCTGGCCCAGGGCGACAAAGAGCTGGAACTGGCCGTCGTTGTGTTCCAGGATGCTCTCGATGAGGTTCCGGCGCGCCTGACCCAGGCGGTTGACGCTGTTCAGGATCTCGATGGGCAGGCCCTCGCCGCCGCGGATGCGGTGCAGGTCCTCGCGGTAGCCCGCCTCCGCGGTCCGCAGGCGCGCACGGGCCAGCTCCACCCGCCGCAGCCCGGCCTCGGCCCGGCCGTGAGCCTCGACCACTTCACGCCGGACCCGGTTGAGCAGCCGGACCTGTTCGCTCGTCGCGACCTCTCTCTGGGCGCGGCGCTCGTCGGCGCGGGCGGCGTTCCCCGCGCCCAGGTTCTGCACGTTCCAGTACGCGACCACGTCGAAGTCGGCGCGGCTACCGAACCGCCCGAAGTTCGAGTTCTGCGGCACGAGGTCAACGCGGTTCGTGCCGCCGCCGAAGCTGCCGGCACTGTAACCGATCGAGATCGTCGGCAGGAACGGGCGGAACTTCTCCTGGCGGAACATCGCCTGCCGGCGGGCGACCTCCGCGGTGTTGGCCGCGATCTCGGGGCGGGCGGCCTGGGCCTGCTGCACCAGCGCTTCGAGGTCGCCGTGCAGGTCCACCAACTGCAGCAGGCCGGTCACCTGCGCCGGCGTCTGCAGGCGGACGGAGGTGTCGAGGTTGAGGACCTCGGCGAGGTTGGCGCTGGCGACGGCGACCCGCTCCTCGGCACGCTGTTCCTCGGTGTGCAGCAGCAAGGCCTCGCCGCGGGCGCGGCTGGCGTCGGCCTCCCGCCCGCGGCCCGCCTTCGCGAAGGCCGCCGTCAACTGCACCACCTGGTTCATGTCCTCCTCGGTCTGTTTCACGGCCCCCAGCTCCGCCTCCGCGCTGACCAGTTCCAGGAAGCGGCGCGCGACCTCCAGGAGCACCTGGTTGGTGGTCGCGTCCGACTGCGAGCGACGGACCGCGACGAGGCGGCGGGCCACCAGCGGCTCGAACAGGGCGTCGGCCAGGGGGCTGATGACCTGCACCATGGGAAACGCGACCGTCTCGGCGGCCAGGGTGCGGGCACCGCCGCCAACGTAAAGCGAGTCCGAGTGGACGTGGCGGATCTCGCCGAACGAGTTCTGCAGGACGCCCTGGTGGTCGTGGTAGTTCGTGCCGGCACGGAGCGACGGCAGCAGCAGGCTGTTGGCGCGGAGTTGGTTCGCCAGGGCCTCCTGGATGGCCTGGCGGCCGATGCCGATGGTCGGGTTCTCGCCCTCCGCCAACCGCAGGGCGGTGCAAAGGTCGATCGGGTAGACCTGGCAAGGCGGCGGCAGGGCTGGGGCTGACTTCGTGAGATCGGGAGGCCTCGGCGGGGCGGGCTGACCCAGAGGGGGCCCCAGCTTCGCGAGCGGCGGGCCCGCGGGACAGGGCAGTGCCAGGGCGCCGACCAGGGCCAGCGGGACCAGCCCTCCCGCCGAAAGAGCCCTGGCGAGCCACCCCGGATGGCGTCGAGAGCGCGCCGCGCGGACGACGGGGCTGGACGCCTGGAGCGGGGCCGTTCTCTTCATGGTGGCTGCCTCGCATCGGGGAGTGATTTACCGGGGCCTGTTCCCAATGGGCTGCGGCAGCGGGGCGCTGAAGTCCGTGGGCACGGGCCGGGCCAGGGTGTCGGCGGGCGGCTGGCCCAGGGCGACGTACAGGTCGATCTGTGCCGCGTTGTAGAAGGCGACGGCGTCGAGGTAGCTGTAGCGGGCCTGGGCGAGCAGGCGCAGGCTTTCGAGCAGCTCAATCGGCCGGCCCACGCCGCCCTGGATGCGGCGGAAGTCCTCGCGGAACGCCCGGTCGCCGCTGACGACGGCGTTTTCGGTCACGGCGAGCTGGGCGAAGTGGACGTGGGTGCGGACATAGGCGTCGGCCACCTCGCGGCGCACGCGGTTGAGCACTTCGAGTTTTTCCAGCTCGGCGATGCCGATGCGGCTGCGTGCCGTCTTGACGAGGGCGGCGTTGCCGACACCCAGGTTCTGGAGGGCCCAGTAGGCGATCGCGTCGAAGTCGTTGCGCGCGGCGAAATTCCCGAAGCGGGACTCGCGCGGGATGCCCAGGGCGTCGGCCCGCGAGCCGGCCACCAGTCCGCTGCCGCCCCCGAACGCCCCGGCGCTGAAGCCGACGATCAGGTTCGGCGAGAAGGGCAGCAGCCTGGCGCCGCCCAGCGCGAGCAGGGCCTGGCGGATGGCGGCCTGCTTCTCGGCCAGCTCGGGCCTCTGGAGCAGGGCAATGGCCAGCAGCTCGGGAAGCGGGATGAGATCGGGGACGGCCGGCATGGGGACCACGTTCTGCTCCACCGGGCGCAGGCGGACGCCGCGGTCCAGGGCCAGCAGCTCGGCCAGGCGGGCGGAGGCGATGAGGACCTGGGCCTCGGCCTCGACCAGTTCGCCCTCGCGGCGCGCGCGCTCGGTGGCGGCCCGGTCGGCGTCGGCCTGGGCGACCTGACCGGCCTTGGTGAACGCGGCGGTGATGCGGGCCACCTCGACGGCCTCGTCGCGGGTCTGCAGGGCGATGCTCCGCTGCCCCTCCGCGCGCAGCAGTTCGGTGTAGGCGAGGGCCACGCGGCGGAACACGTCGTTGCGGACCGCCAGGCTCGCGTACCGCGCCCGCACGACCAGCTGCCTGCTGACCAGCGCCCCGAAGAGCCCCTCCGACAGGTTCACGTTGTAGAAGACGCCCGGGATGCTGACCGTGCCGGCGGCGACGGCGTTGGCGCCAGCGCCGACGTAGAGGGCGCTGCGGTTGACCGTGAGGATGTTGCCGCTGGACTGCTGCAGCGGACCGGTGTGGTGGTCGTAGTTCAGGCCGAGGTTGAGGCTCGGGAGGATCTGGGCGGCGGCGAGCTGCCGCAGCGCCACCGCCTCCAGGACGCGCTGGCGGGCGATCAGGATCTCCGGGTTCTCGACGCCGGCGAGTTTCAGAGCGCTGGCCAGGTCGATTCGGTCCACGGGGGGGCAGCCGGGCTGGGCCGTGAGGGCTACCGGCGCCACCTTCGGAACGGGGAGCGTCTCCGGCGCGAGCGGCGGCAGGTGTCCCGGCTGGGGCGCCGGCCGGGGGGCGGGGGGCGACGCTGGCGCGAGCCGTGCCAGGGCGCCGGCAACCACGACCGCCCAGGCGATCCTCCCACAGGCGGACCTCGGTAAGGACATCCGCTCCACCTCCTTTTACGATCCTCTGCGTCCACTCAGCCTACCGGCCGGACGACGGCGGCAGGGCGGGCGGGGGCGGCCCCACGGGCACGGGCCGCGCCAGGGCGTCCGCGGGCGGCTGCCCCAGGGCCACGAACAGTTCGAGCTCCGCCTCGTTGTAATCGACGATGGCGTCCAGATAGGTGGCCCGGGCACGCGCCAGCAGCCGCAGGCTCTCCAGCAGCTCGATGGGCAGCCCGATGCCGCCACGGACCGCCCGCACGTCGGCGGCGAAGGCGTCCGTCGCCTCGCGGATTGCCTGTTCCGCCGTCGCAATCTGGGCGAAGCGGGCGTGCGCGCGGGCGTGGGCGTTCGCCACCTCCGCGCGCACCCGGTCGAGCTGCTCCAGGGACCGCAGCTCGGCGGTGCCCAGGCGGCTGCGTTCGAGCTGAACCTGTGCCCGGTTGCCCAGCCCCAGGTTCTGGAGGGTCCAGAATGCCACCGCGTCGAAGTCGAGGCGCTCGGCCGTACGCCCGAAGCGCGGGTACGACCGGGCGAAGGGAGCGGTGCCGTTGGGTTCGGCCACCAGATTGCTGCCGCCCGCCTCGCCGCCGTAGCTCAGGCCGATGAGGACTGTCGGCGAAAAGGGCAGCGCCTTCGCCCCGTGCAGGGCAAGCAGCGCTTGACGGATCACCGCTTGCCGCTCCTGGAGTTCCGGTCGGTTCAGGATGGCGACGGTCAGCAGCTCCGGCAGCGGGATCGGGTCGGGCACCACCTGGCACGGGACGACCTGGTCGTCGAGGGCGCGCAGCCGGGTCGTCGGCGGGAGGTTCAGCAGCTCGGCCAGGCGGGCCGAGACGCTGGGGAGCTCACCTTCGGCGGCGAGCAGCTGGGCCTCGCGCAGGCCGCGCTCGGTCCGGGCCCGCTCGTAGTCGGACTCCTTGCCGTGGCCGGCCTTCATGAACGCCTCGCTGAGGCGCTCCACCTCACGGGCCTCCTCCAGGACGCGGCGGGCGACGGCGGCGCGCCCCTCGGCCCGCAGCAGCTCGGTGTACGTGATCCCGATGCGGCCGAGCATCTGGTTCTCGACGGCACGGCTGGCGAACTGGCGTACGGCGACCTCCTGCCGGGCGATGAGGCTGCCGAAGACCACCTCGGACACGTTGCCGGTCCAGGAGACGCCCGGGATGCCGACGGTGCCGGCGGCGACCGCGTTCGCCCCCGCCCCGAAGTACACCGCGTTGCGGTCCACCTTGAGGATGTTGCCGGTGGACTGCTGCAGGACGCCGTTGTGGTTGTCGAAGCTGGCGCCGACGTGCAGCGAGGGCAGGAACTGGGCCGCGGCGAGCTGGCGCAGTGCCACGGCCTCGACGACGCGCTGCCGCGCCAGGAGGATGGTCGGGTTGTGTACGCCGCCCAGCTTCAGGGCGCTGCCCAGGTCGATCGGCAGTTCCTCCGAGCCGAGCAGGCAGGGGATCGGCCCGCCGCCCGCCCCGGACACCGCGCCGGGGGGGACGGCACAGCCGCCCGGCCCCGTGACGACCGGAGAAGGCGGCGCCGGCGGATCGGCGCGGAGAGCAGTGCGGCACGCGCCGGCCACGCACGCCGCCATCACCCAGGCGAGGTACCGCCGGCGAGTCCGTCGAATGCGCATGGTTGGCACCTGCGGGAAAAGTCGGATTACCGGCGCTCCCGGTAGTTTGCCGCCAGGAGGAATATCGGGATCATTGGGAAGGAAACTTGTGACCTCTTTCCGGGGGAAAAACGGCAGAGCAAGCGCGGGTAGACGCGCCGGTGCGCGAAGGGGCGAGGGCTGCGCGAGGCCGGGGAGTTTTCCCGCTCTCGCCAGCCCGGTGGCGTCCGAAAAGCGGTGGCCGATCCAGGATGGAACGGGGGGGGGTTCCTCTGGTATCTTTCCGCCGTTTCGCGCAATAATACGCCCGCACCTGGGTGGCGCCGTCAGCGCCTCTCTTCTTCCCGCGGCCGGGTCCCGGAAACCCGCCAAAGATCCCCGAACCCGAGGTTCGCCACGTGTTCCGCAAAGCGGCATGGACGCTGTCTTTCGTCGCCCTCATCGGCCTGCCCCTGGGCCTGGCGCTCGCGCCGGCGCACGCCCTCCCGGCCGCGGTGGAACCGCTGCGCTGGGCCGGCGCCGAGCGGCAGCGCGCCGAGCGCACCGTGTTCGTCGGCGGCCGGCTGACCGACGGGCAGACCATCGCCTTCACCACCGCCGTCGCGGCCAGCGGCCACCCCGGCGTCGTGTTGTTCGACAGTCTCGCCTCGGCCCGCTGGACGAAGGCGTTCCTGAAAACTCTCCAGCCCGCCCAGGTCGTCGCCGTGGGCTCCTTCCCCGAGGGCGTCGGCGACCTCGACGGCCGCCTCGACGTCAAGACGGCCCGGTCGTTCCTGTGCGACGGCGGGCCGCCCACGGAGTTGCAGCGCGCCCTGTTCCCGAAGGCGGCGCGCGTCGTCGTGGCGGCCGCCGAGCCGCGCCGCCTGCTCCTTCAGGCCGCCTGTCTTTCCGGCGCCCTGCAGTGTCCCCTGTTCGTCAGCCACGGCGGCTCCGAGGAGGCCGCGGAGCTGAAGGCCCGGCTGGAGGAGTGGGGCGCCCGCGAGGTACACGCCGTCGGGTCGGCCGTCAAGCTGTGCCGGCACCTGCCCCGCCACAAACTGATCCGGCTCGCGGACGAGGAGGCGGTCCTGTCCGCCTACCTGCGCGCGCAGGTGAAGAAGGGGCCGATCCAGGCGCTGGTACTGGCGAACCCCGCCGACACCGACACGGGTCACGGCATGTCCGCGCTGGCCCCGTGGCTGACGCTGCAGCGGCGCGCGGCCCTGCTCCTGACCAACGACGAGGGGAGCGACGCGGAGGCGGTGATCCGTGCCGCCCTGCGCAGGCCGGAGCTGCTCCGCGCCGACGCCCTGATTATCCTCGCCGACCCGCAGGCGATCCCGATGGAGCGGCGGCCCAACCCGATCGAGGGCGACAAGGACCCGCACATCGAGATGGAGCCGATGACGCCGCGCGGCGACGAGCCGGCCACCTTCGCGACCGGACGGCTGTTCCACGACGACCCGAACGTCGTCGCGCTGATGCTGGCGCGGGCGCGGCTGCTGCGGCCCGAATTGGGCTTTCGCCACAAGGCGCTGATCGTCAGCAACCCGGGCGGGGGCCTGCCGCTGCTGGAGGCATTGTCGCGCAGCACCGCCGACGAGTTCCGCAACGCGGGCTACGACACCACGCCGTTCTTCGGCCGCGGCGGCAACAAGCAGACGGTCCGCCGCCTGCTCCCCGACGCGACCGTGTTCCTCTGGGAGGGGCACCACAGTACGCTGGTGCGCGACTACGGCATCCACCGCTGGCCCGAACCGCTGCGGCCGTCGCTGGTGTTTTTGCAGAGCTGCCTGGCGTTGAGCGAGCCGAAGGCGCAGCCGTTCCTGGAGCGCGGCTCGGTCGGCGTGATCGGCTCCTCGACGCGGACCTACTCCGGCTCCGGCGGCGCGTTTGCCCTGGCATTCTTCGACGCCTTCCTGTACGAGGACCAGTCGCTGGGCGCCGCGCTGCGGCACGCGAAGAACTTCATGCTCACGTTCGCCCGGCTGAAGGAGAAACGGCTCGGCGGCCAGGCGAAGATGAACGGCGCCAACCTGCGGGCGGCCTGGGCGTTCAGCTTGTGGGGCGACCCGACGCTGAAAATGCCGCGGGCGGCGCCGCCGGACGGCGCCCTGCCGCTGGTGCGCCACCGGGTGAGCGGCAACGCCATCGTCGTGACGCTGCCGGACGCGACGCACGACAAGGTCGTGACCGCGAGTTACCAGGCCGAGATTCGCCCGAACACGCGGCTGGCCGGCCTGCGCATCCACGAGGACGGCGACCGCACGCACCGCCTGGTACCGCTGCTGTTCGCTGAGGTCGAGCTGCCCGGGGCGCCCGCGGGCAAGGTGCCGACTCTGCGCACGCGGCTGCCGTCGTCGCGCTGGGTCTTCTGCTGGGACGGCCGCGCCCGCCGCGGCTACCTGCTCCTCACGCCGCGCTCCACCGACCGCGGGGAGCTGCGCTTCGCCGTCGCCTGGAAGTAGAGCACGGATCGTGGCCGACTCGCTCCGCGAGTCGGTGTGGCTGGCGGCTCTCCGACTCGCGGAGCGAGTCGGCCACGAAGCGGGACAGAGAGTGTGGGCAACGGACCACGGACAAGGGACAACGGACGAACCATGTCACGGACGACGCTCTGCGTGCTGACGGCCGCCGTGCTGGCGGTGCTGTCGGTGGGTGTGATGGTGGCGCGCTACCAGGTGCTGGGCCGCGAGGTCAAGGCGCCGGCCGGCCCGGGAACCTACAAGGTCACCATGGTCGTCCGCGGCAAGAGCGCCGGCGCGGCGCGGCTGGTGACCGCCTGCCCGCTCGACTTCAAGCGTCAGCACGTCGCCAACGAACAGTGCCACAGCGACGAGCTGACGCCGAAGCACACCGAGGGGCGGCACGGCGAACGGCGACTGATCCAGTGGTCGCCGCGCGGCGCCGCCGCCAAGGGCGCCTTCCAGGCGCGCTACGAGTTCTACTGCCGCGTGGACGTCCATAAACCGACGTCGCCCATGGCGCGGCTCGCCGAAACGCTCTACGCCCACCCCGGCGCCGGCGAGCACATCGAGGCGGAGCCGCGCATCGACCCCAGCCATCCCGAGATCTGCACGCTGGCCCTCGACCTGACGGCCGGCCTCGACAAGGCCGCCGACCAGGCGCGGGCGCTGTTCCGCTTCGTCGATGAGGACATCGCCAACGAGCCGAGCGCCGGCGGGCCGGGACAGACTGCGGCGGAGTGCCTGCAGAGCGGCCGCGGCGATGCGGCGGCACAGAGCAGATTGCTGGTGGCGCTGTGCCGCAACCGCGGCATCCCTGCCCGCCTCGTCACCGGGCTGACGCTGGGCAAGCGCGGCGCGCAGAAGGCGCATGTCTGGGCCGAGGCGTGGGTCGGCGACTACTGGATGCCGATGTGCCCCTTCCACCACCACTGCGGCCGGGTGCCGCCGACGTACCTCGTGTTCGGCTACGGCGACCTGACGCTGGTGCGCGGCCAGAACGTCCGCAACCTCGACTACGCCTGCCTGGCCGAGCCGCGGCTGCTGCCCGGCCCGGCCGCCGCCGTCGAGGCGCCGTCGCTCTGGCGCGGGGTCCTGCAAGCGCTGTCGTTCAGCGCGCTGCCGCCGGCCGAGCGGCGCCTGGCCGAGTTCCTGCTGCTGATGCCGATCGCCGCCCTCATCATCTGCCTGTTCCGAAACATCATCGGCATCAACTCGTTCGGCACCTTCGCCCCGGCGCTGATCGGCATGGCGTTCCGCGATCTGGCGAGCCTGCCGGGCCTGCTGGTGTTCGTGTCGATCGTGCTGATCGGCTGGGGCATCCGCCGCCTGCTCGACCGCTACCACCTCCTGCAGGTGCCGCGCACCGCCTTCCTCCTGAGCACGGTGATGGTGCTGCTGCTCAGCGCCATCCTGCTCGCGAACTTCCAGAACCTGGCGGTCACGCGCTACTTCTCGCTGTTCCCCATGGTGATCCTGACCGGGATGATCGAGCGCTTCTGGACGCTGGAGACGGAGGACGGGACCACGTCGTCGTTCCGGACGCTGCTGGGCACCATGTTCATCGCCGCCAGCATCAGCCTGTTCCTGAGCCTGCACGCGATCGTCGATCACATGACGCGCTACCCGGAGACGCTGGGCCTGATCATGGCGGTGCAGCTGCTGCTGGGCCGCTACACCGGCTATCGTCTGTCGGAGCTGTTCCGCTTCCGCGATTTCCTGGGGGGCCAGCCGCCGCGTAGCCCCGGGGATGAGCCGGTGACGCTGAAGATCGCCGGCGCCGACATCGAACCTGCGGCGCAGTGACCAGGGCCGTTTAGCCGCGAGCGGTGAGCCAGATCCCGCTGCGCGGGGGGCGAGCGCGGGGT
>JBBRPS010000301.1:0-11358 GCA_038227745.1 Gemmatales bacterium
CGGGAGGGGTGGCGCGAGCGCGAAACGGCAAGCCAGGCGCGCTCCGCCGGCACAGCGCGCCTGGCTTGCCGTTTCGCGCTCGCAGCCCGCCCCCTCACCCCCAACCCCTCGCCCCCGCGTACAGGGGCGAGGGGAGAAAAAGAACCGCCGCTCGCCAGTGCGTCAGTCCTTGGCCTTGCCCTCCATCCGCTCCAGCCAGTGCAGGAGAATCGCCGCGAAGTAAGTAGCGCCGACCGAGGACGGCTCGTTGGGCGAAACCGCGTAACCGCCATCGTCGTTGCGGCACTTGGCGACGAACGAGCGCAGCGCCTCGACCTCCTCGGGCCGATCCTTCAGCATCACGAAGGCGCGCAGCACGCGGTAGGAGGTTTCCAGGTCGGACACCGGGGCGCCCTCCTTGCCGAAACCGCCGTTGTTCCGCTGGTCTCCCCGCATGGCCTTGAGCACCGCGGCGCGGTCCTTGATCTTTTGACCGAGGCGCAGCAACGTCACCGCCACGCTGGCGGTTTCGCGCGCGACGCCGTCGTCCTTGCCCGCCGTGCCGTCCGCGTTCCACTTCTTGTTCACTTCCGCGAGCCACGCCGCGGCTGTCGGCGAAGGGCGCTTGAGTGCCTCCAGGCCCGCGACGGCGATGCGGATGTCGCCAAAGGACTTCGCGTGCTCCGCCAGGTACTTGACGGCCGGCTCGTCGTAGGTCGCGCCGGGCATCTTGAGTTCCTTGACGGCCATGATGCCGACGGCGGTGCTGAACACGTCGGGCTTGCCCTTGCCCGGCGCGTCCCGGAACCCGCCGCTCTCGGCGTCGAAGCACGCAGCCACGAACTTCGCACAGGCATCCCTGTCGGGGACCGCCCCGCCGAGGTATTTCAATGCCCGGATGGCGGCGGACGTGGCGCGGAGGGTCGGGTGGGGGGCGACCTTGCTTTTCGGATCGGGCCGCGAGGGTAGGAAGCCGCCTGCGGGGGCCTGCAGGGACCGGACATAGGCGACGGACTGCTTGCGGGCCTCCGCGTGCAACTGGCCGTACGCGGGGGCCAATGAGACGAGGCTGCACAGGACGGCCAGGCACCAGCGGGTCATCGGGGGTTCCTCCTTACGAGCGCCGTGGGCGGACACCTGCTCTGGTTGTAGTGGCGCGGTCCCCCCAAGCCCACGGGTGGCCTCCGCGCGGGGTCGCCCCTGTAAAGTGGCCTGGACAGCGGCGGCCGGTTCTGGCATACGACGTCCCTCCAACCATCACACAGGGGAACGGGCGAGCGGCGCCGGGAACAACACCGGGCGCGTCGGCCTTGCCGGGATTGCAGGAGGCAGCCATGCGCGGGATCGCGACGTTGGCGGCGGCCCTGTTCGTCGGCCTGGGGGCGGCCGCCACACAGGAAACGCCGGAAGGCGAGGCCGCCCCGAAGGCCGCGGCAGCGAAGGGCGGCTGGTTCGGGCGCTGGTGGCCGTTCGGTCACAAGGAAGAAAAGAAGGCGGAGCACGAACACGCCCACGACCACGCCCACGCGCCGGAGCCGGAGTCGCCCGCGCTGGTGCGGGCGCGCGAGGAGGCGGCCCTGCAGCGCCGCCAGGCCGTCTGCCTCCAGCTCCAGACGATCGCGATCAAGCAACGCGACGACACTCTGTTACGCAAGGTCGAAGAACTCGAGCGGATGGCCTGGGACACCTACGTCCAGCGCACCTCGCACCTGCCGTCCGGCGGCGCCCTCCAGGCCGACGAGCAGGCGCTGGGGCAGCACCTCGGGCCGCGGGGCGGCGACGGGCACTCGCTGCCGTTGACGGCGAGCAGGGACATGACGACGGACGGCGGCCACGCCGCGAGGAGGGAGCCATGAGGCTGAGGTCGATCGGTCGGGGCCTGATGCTGGCGGCGCTGGCGACAACGGGATGCTGGCCGATGGTCATCGAGCAGGACCACGGCACCGTGAGCCCGACGACGCTGCTGCCGGTGCGGCCGGCGCCGCTGGTGACGCCGGAAGAGGTGACGGACACCAACGCCCCCGAGAAAGCGCAGGCGCTGCAGGAGGAGATGGAGCAAGCCCAGCGCGAGCCGCCCCCGGGGGCGGTCAGCGAAGGCACAGGCGCCGCGAAACCGGGCCGTTGATCCCGGAATGAAGTAGTCAAGCCCAGCCGTTGCACCGGGTGGGCCGCAGAAGGCAGATACTCCGGGCAGGTCTCTGACCTGCCTTTCCAGGCCGGCCTACTGGTTGGGGGACCAGCGCCGGCCTGGACTCTTTCCCCCCTTCGCCTTCCCCGCCGCGGACCGTACAATCTCCCCAGACCGCTCGCCCTCACCCCTTGACCCGAACACCCGAGAGAGTCCGCCATGACGCCTCCCCGCTGCACAGCGCTGGGCCTCGCCGTCCTCGCCGCCGTGCTCCTCGCTACACAACCACCAGCCTCGGCCGGCGACAAGAAGCAGCCGGCGGTCCAACCGAAGACGTATGAGCTTTGGCCGAACGGCGCCCCGCTGACGAAGGGCAAGGGCGCGGCCGACGTGCCGACCGTGACCGTCTACCCGGCGCCGGCGGAGAAGGCAACCGGGGCCGCGGTGGTAATCTGCCCCGGCGGTGGTTACGGCGGCCTGGCGATGAGCCACGAGGGCCACGACATCGCCCGCTGGCTCAACTCGATCGGCGTGACCGGCGTGATCCTCAAGTACCGCCTCTCGCCCTACCGCCACCCCGTGCCGCTGCTGGACGCGCAGCGGGCGCTGCGCTTCACGCGGGTACACGCCACGGAGTGGGGCATCGACCCGAAGCGCGTCGGCATCATGGGCTTCTCGGCGGGCGGCCACCTCGCCTCGACGGCGGGCACGCAGTTCGACAGCGGCAAGGCCGACGCCGAGGATCCGGTAGACCGGCAGAGTTGTCGGCCCGATTTCCTGATCCTGGGCTACCCGGTCATCACGCTCAAGGGACGGTACGCACACGGCGGCTCGCGCGACAACCTCCTGGGCAAGGGGGCGGACGACAAGCTGGTCGAGAGCCTGTGCAACGAGAAGCGCGTGACGCTGCAGACGCCGCCGACCTTCCTCGTCCACACGACGGAGGACACCGCGGTGCCGCCGGAGAACAGCGTGTTTTTCTACGAGGCGCTGCGCAAGGCGAAGGTGCCCGCCGAGATGCACATCTACGAGAAGGGTCGGCACGGGCTCGGGCTGGGGAAGGGGACGGCGTTCGCGACCTGGCCCGCGCTCTGCGCGGCGTGGTTGGAGGGACGTGGGGCGCTGAAGAAGCAGTAACGCGGCGGTAGTTCCGGCCCCAGACACCCGGACGGCGGCAAGCCCGCGCTTCTCCTTGACTGTATCCGGCACCCGGGACACGATCCGAGGGGACGGGGGCGGGCCACGCTCTCGGTCCGGTTTTCGAGGAACGCCAATGTCATCGTCCATCCGGTTGAAATGCCCTTGCGGGAAGACGCTGCGGGTCCCCGTTCACCTGATAGGGAAACGGGTGGAATGCCCGGCCTGCAGCGGGGCGAACCTGGTGTCAGCGGCCCCTCCGGCACGAGCCGAGGCCCCGGCCGCCGAGCCGACGTTCTGGTGGAAGGCCGGGTGGCTTTCCCTGTTTGGCTTCCTCGGTTTGCTCCTGATCGGTGGCGTCCTCTTCTTTATCGTGAAAGTCAACGAACAGGAACCTGCGGATTTCGCCCGGGCGCCCCTTCAGGGACCCGGACCTCGGGAGAAAAAAGAGGCCCCCTCTCCCCCACCGCCCGCGCCGAAACGCAAAGGGGAATCTCGCCTCGAGCTGTCCCTCCAGACGGGGCACACCAGCTGGATCAGTAGCCTGGCCCTGAGTGGTGACGGCAAGTACCTCGTTACCGGGTCCTTTGACAGGACGGCGGTCCTGTGGGAGGCGGCCACCGGCACGAGACGCCAGACCTTCCAGGGGCATACCCGCGCTGTCGCAAGCGTCGCGCTGAGCGGCGACGGCAAGCACCTCGTCACCGGCTCATTTGACAACGCGGCGATCCTCTGGGAGACGGCCGGCGGCAGGAAACTTCAGACCTTCCAGGGGAACACGTTCTGGGTCACGAGCGTAGCGGTGAGCGGCGACGGCAAGCATGTCCTCACCGCGTCGGAGAATGAGGCGATCCTGTGGGAGGCGGCCACCGGCAAGAAGCTCCAGACGGTTCAGGCGCAGCCCCTCAAATTCGTCAGCGCGGCGCTGAGCGGCGACGGCAAGCTTCTCGTCACCGGATCGCAGACCGAGGCCATCCTCTGGGAGGCGGCGAGCGGCCAGAAGCTCCAGACCTTTCAGGGACACATAGGTTGGGTTACGGGTGTGGCACTGAGCGGCGACGGTAAGCAGGTCGTCACCGGCTCCCATGACAGGACGGCGGCCCTGTGGGAGGTGGCCACGGGCAAGAAGCTCCAGACCTTCCAGGGGCACACCGCCGAGTTGGTGAGCGTGGGCTTGAGCGGCGACGGGAAGCGCGTTGTGACCGGCGCGTGGGACCGGACGGCGGTCGTGTGGGATGCGGACACCGGCAGGAAACTCCACACCTTGCAGGGGCTCACCGCCGGCGGTCCCGCCCTGGCGGGGGGCCTGCCTGTCAACCTTCGGTTCCTGAGCGTGGCCATCAGCAGGGACGGGAAGCATATCGCCACCGTCCTGCCTCATGAGCCGGTCATCCTGTGGGAGGCGGCCGGCGGCACGAAATTCCGGACCGTTGCGGGACACACGCTGGAAGTCACCGGCGTGGCGGTGAGCGGTGACGGCAGGCGCGTCCTCACTGGCTCCCTGGACATGACGGCAACGCTGTGGGACGTGGCCGGCGGCAGGAGACTGCAGAACTTGCCGACACACCCCAACCGGGTCAGTAGCGTGGCCCTGAGCCGCGACGGCAAGCACTTCGTCACCGGCTCCTATTTCCAGGCGATCCTGTGGGAGGCGGCCGGCGGCAAGCAGATCCAGGCCTTCCCGGCGTACGATTTTGCTTCCCACAACGTGGCCGTGAGCGACGACGGCAAACACGTCATCACCGTCACAGCGGACAAGACGGCGATCCTGTGGGAGGCGGCCGGCGCCAAGAAACTCCAGACCTTCCGGGGACACACGGAGTCGATCTACGGCGTGGCCCTGAGCGGCGACGGCAAGCACGTCGTCGCCGGGGCTGGCAATCAGGTGATCCTGTGGGAGCCGGCCGGGGGCACCAAACTCCAGACCTTCCAGGGGCACACCGGCCAGGTCACAAGCGTGGCCATCAGCCGCGACGGCAAGCACGTCGTCACCGGGGTAGCGGACGGAACCGCGGTCCTGTGGGAGACGGCGAGCGGTAAGAAGCTCCAGACCTTCCAGCGGCATTCGCAGGGGACCACAAGTGTGGCGCTGAGCGGCGACGGGAAGCATGTCGTCACCGCCTCCTGGGACAAGACGGCGATCCTGTGGGAGGCGGCCGGCGGCAAGAGACTCCAGACCTTCCAGGGACACACCGAACCTGTCAGGAGCGTGGCCGTGAGTGGCGACGGCAAGCATCTCTGGACCGCCTCCGCGGACGGCACCACCCGGCTCTGGGATCCGGCCACGGGCAAGGAGCGCTGCCGGCTCTACAGCTTCGACGGCGGCGCCGACTGGCTGGCCGTCACGCCCGAGGGGTTCTTTGACGGCTCCCCCGATGCCTGGAGGTTGGTGGCCTATCGCGTCCCGGGCACCCAGACGGTGGTCGAGGACGACGCCACGCGCCGCCGCTTCCACCGCCCCGGCCTCCTGGCCCAGGTGTGGAAGGGGGGGTAATTCCACTGTGTCAGCTCCGGCGAGCGAGGGGCTGACGCCCCCCGCTCGCCAGGAAACTTGCCCATGCCGCACAGGAGAACTACGGAGTCCAGCCCGGACAAGGTCTCCCTTCGTTTAGCCGCGGTTCGGAGAACCGCGTTCGGCGAGCGCGGTTCTCCGAACTGCGGCTAAACGAGGTGCCTTTCTCCGCGCTGGACTCAGTAAGAAGCAGGGAAAAACGGAGAAGCCAGTTGTGTCAGGACGTCGTTCCGGGTTAACTGGAGAGTAAGGCCGCAGCCCACCCTCTGCCGCCGACCTGGCCACAGCTTGACCTCGCCCCTACCCCGCCGAGCAACCATGACCCCTTTGAAGTCCTTCCCCGCCGCATCTCATCCCGCCCGCTGGCTGGTGGCGCTCGGCCTGGCCGCCGTCGCTCTCGTCCCTGCCTGGAAGGCCGGCATTCGCGCCGCGGACGGGAAGCCGGCCGCGCAGGCCTCCATCGACTTCAACCGGCAGATCCGCCCGATCCTGTCGGAGAATTGCTTCGCCTGCCACGGCCCCGACGAGAAGGAGCGCAAGGCGAAACTCCGCCTCGACACCCGCGCCGGCGCCCTCAAGGAGCTGCGCAGCGGCGGCTTCGCCATCGTCCCGGGGCACGCGGCGAAAAGCGAGTTGATCGAGCGGATCACCACTGCCGAGGCCAGCGAGCGCATGCCGCCGCCCCGCACCAACAAGCGCCTCACGCCGCAACAGATCGAGCTGCTGAAACAGTGGATCGACCAGGGCGCCAACTGGTCCGAACACTGGGCGTTCGTCACTCCGAAGCGCCCCGCCCTGCCGACGGTTAAAGGGAAGACCTGGCCGCGCAACGCCATCGACCACTTCATCCTCGCCCGCCTGGAGAAAGAGGGCCTCAAGCCCGGGTCCGAGGCGGATCGCGTGCGCTTGATCCGGCGTGCCACGCTCGACCTGACGGGCCTGCCACCGACGCCCGCCGAGGTGGACGCCTTCCTCGCCGACCGCAGCCCCGACGCCTACGAGAAGGTCGTGGATCGCCTCCTCGCCTCGCCGCACTTCGGCGAGCGCCTGGCGGTCGAGTGGCTCGACGCCGCCCGCTACGCCGACACGCACGGCTACCACATCGACGCCGGCCGCGACATGACGCGCTGGCGCGACTGGGTCATCGACGCTTTCAACAAGAATCTGCCGTTCGACCGCTTCACCGTGGAGCAGCTCGCCGGCGACCTGCTGCCGAACGCCACCCTCGAACAGAAGGTCGCCAGCGGTTTCAACCGCAACCACATGATCAACTTCGAGGGCGGCGCCATCCCCGCGGAGTACCACAACGCCTACATCGTCGATCGCGTCAGCACCACCGGCACCGTCTGGCTCGGCCTGACCGTCGCCTGTGCCCAGTGTCACGACCACAAATACGATCCCATCTCCCAGAAGGAGTTTTATCAGCTCTACGCCTTCTTCCACAACGTGCCGGAGAACGGCCTGGACGGACAGAAGGGCAACGCCGCCCCTGTCCTCAAGGCGCCGACGCGCCGGCAGGAGCAGCGGCTGCGCGAGCTGGACGCGGCCATCAAGGACGTGGAGCGGCAGCTGGCCACCGCGGCGCCAGATCTCCTCAAGGCGCGGCTCGCCGAGCTGAGGCGGGAGCGCACCGAGGTCGAGAAGCAGGTGCCGACGACGATGGTGATGCAGGAGATGCCGCAGCCGCGCGCGACGTTCATGCTGCTCCGCGGGGATTACGACAAGAAGGGGCCGAAGGTGCAGGCGGGCACGCCCACCGCCCTGCCGCCGCTGCCGCAGGGGGCGCCCGCCAACCGCCTCGGCCTGGCCCGCTGGCTCGTCGAGCCGTCGCACCCGCTCACGGCGCGCGTGGCCGTCAACCGCTACTGGCAGATGATCTTCGGCACCGGCCTGGTCAAGACCGTCGAGGACTTCGGCGCGCAGGGCGAGTTGCCCAGCCACCCCGAGCTGCTCGACTGGCTCGCCGTCGAGTTCATGAACCCGACGAGTGCGCCGCTCGGCAGCGGCAGCCGCACTGGCTGGGACGTGAAGGCGCTGCTGCGGCTGATCGTCACGTCGGCGGCGTACCGGCAGTCGTCGGCGGTGACGCCGGCGCTGCACGGCCGCGACCCGGAGAACCGCCTGCTGGCGCGCGGTCCGCGGCTGCGGCTGCAGGCGGAGTTCATCCGCGACCAGGCCCTGGCCGTCAGCGGCCTGCTCAACCGCGAGATCGGCGGCGCCAGCGTCTTCCCCTACCAGCCCGCCGGCCTGTGGCAGGAACTCGCCTCCCGCGGCGACAGCAAGAACTGGAGCGCGCAGTTCTTCGTGCAGAGTCACGGCAAGGACCTGTACCGCCGCACCATGTACACGTTCTGGAAGCGCACCTCGCCGCCGCCGACGCTCCTCACCTTCGACGCCCCCGACCGCGAGGTCTGCACGGTGCGTCGCTCGCGCACTAACACGCCCTTGCAAGCCCTCATCCTGATGAACGACCCAACCTACATTGAGGCGTCGCGCAAGCTGGCCGAGCGGCTGCTGAAACACGCCGGCGCGGACGACGAGCGCATCACCCTCGCCTTCCGCCTCGCCACCGGGCGCCGCCCCGAGGCGAAGGAGATCGACGTGCTGCGGCGCGTGCTGAACCGGCAGCGGAACGTCTACCGCCAGAACGGCAAGGCGGCCCTGCGGCTACTTTCGGTCGGCGAGTCGCCGCGCGACGACCGCCTGCCGCCGGCCGAGTTGGCCGCCTGGACCGTCGTCGCCAGCGTCCTCCTCAACCTCGACGAAACCGTCACGAAGGGATAAGCCATGAACCCGCTCCGCGAACTCCAGACGCTGATGACGCGGCGGCACTTCTTCGGCCGCACCGCGACCGGCATCGGCGCCGCCGCCCTGGCGTCCCTCCTGAGACGCGACCTCAGCGCCGAGTCCCCCGCCTCAACGAGCCGCCCGGGCGTGCTGCCGCGGCCCCACTTCCCCGCGAAGGCGAAGCGCGTCATCTACCTGTTCATGTCGGGCGGACCGTCGCACATCGACCTGTTCGACTACAAGCCGGCCTTGCGCGCCCACCACGGCCAGGAGCTGCCGGCCTCGGTGCGCATGGGCCAGCGCGTCACCGGCATGACGTCCGGGCAGCGGTCGTTCCCGTGCGTGGCGCCGATGTTCCGCTTCAACCGCCACGGCAAGAGCGGCACCTGGCTGAGCGAACTGCTGCCGCACACCGGCACCATCGTGGACGACATCGCCATCGTCAAATCGGTCCACACCGAGGCGATCAACCACGACCCGGCGATTACCTTCATCCAGACCGGCCACCAGCAGCCCGGCCGGCCGAGCATGGGTTCGTGGCTGAGTTATGGCCTGGGCACGGAGAACGCCAACCTGCCGGCGTTCGTGGTCATGGTGTCGCAGGGCAGCGGCAACCGCACCGATCAGCCGCTGTTCTCGCGTCTGTGGGGCAGCGGCTTTTTGCCGAGCGAGCACCAGGGCGTCCGCTTCCGCGCCGGTCAGGATCCCGTCCTGTACCTGTCCAACCCGCCGGGCATCGACCCGCGGACGCGGCGCGACATGCTCGACGGCCTCGGCGAGTTGAACCGCATCGCGGCGCAGTCGTTCGGCGACCCCGAGATCAACACACGCATCGCGCAGTACGAGATGGCCTACCGGATGCAGACGTCGGTGCCGGAACTGACGAACTTCTCGGGGGAGTCGCGGGCGACGCTGGCGGCGTACGGCCTGGACCGGCAACGCGACGACGGCGGCTTCGCGCGCAACTGCCTGCTGGCGCGGCGCATGGTCGAGCGCGGCGTGCGCTTCGTGCAGCTGTTCCACCGCGGCTGGGACCAGCACGGCAATCTGCCGACCCAGATCCGCGGCCAGTGCCGCGACGTCGATCAGCCGTCGGCGGCGCTGCTCAGGGACCTGAAGGCGCGTGGGCTGCTGGACGACACGCTGGTGATCTGGGGCGGCGAGTTCGGCCGGACGGTCTACAGCCAGGGGCGGTTGACGGCGACGGACCACGGCCGCGACCACCACGGCCGCTGTTTCTCGCTGTGGCTCGCGGGCGCCGGGATCAGGCCGGGGGTCAGCTACGGCGAGACGGACGACTACTGCTATAACATCGTGCGCGACTCGGTCCACATCCACGACCTGAACGCGACGGTCCTGCACTGCCTCGGCCTCGACCACACGCGCCTGACCTACCGCTTCCAGGGCCGCGCGTTCCGCCTGACCGACGTACACGGAAACGTCGTCCGCGACCTCCTGGCGTGAGAGAGTCCACGGTGAGCCAAGGGCAGCTTAGAGGCCCTAACAGAACGTGGGGCAAGTTGCCAACTTGCCGGGAAAAACGGCAAGTTGGCAACTTGCCCCACGTTCTGTTAGGCGCCCTTACGCCGGCCGGTCGCCAGGAGCCTCCCGGTCACGCCAGGCCCTTGAGCATCTCGCGCTGAATCTGCCCCAGGTCCTCCACGCCCACCGACAGACGGATCAGCCCGTCGCCGATCCCCTGCCGCCGCCGTTCCGCGGGGCTGACGTAGCGGTGTGAGGTCGTGGCCGGGTGGCTCAGGGTCGTCGTCGCGTTGCCCAGCGACGGGCTGAACGGAATGCCCGCCGCCAGCCGCATGAAGCGGTTGACCGCCGCGCGCCCCCCCTCCAGCTCGAAGCACAGCATGTTCCCGTAACCGCCCTGCAGCAGCCGCCCCGCCAGCGCGTGGTCGGGGTGGTCCGGCCTGCCCGGGTAGACGACGCGGCTGACGCCGGGCTGCCGCACCAGCCAGTCCGCCAGCGCCGCCGCGTTCGCCGACGCCGCGCGCATCCGCAGCGGCAGCGTCGCGAGGCCGCGCTCCGCCAGCCAGCAGTCGAACGGATTCGACGCCAGCCCCCAGACGCTGATCGCCGCACTCACCTGCGGCAGCAGTTCGCCGCGGCCGGCCAGCAGGCCCAGCGTCACGTCGCTGTGGCCGCCGATCATCTTCGTCAGGCTCTCCATCACCACGCCTGCGCCCAGCTCCAGCGGCTTCGTCAGCACCGGTGTCGCGAATGTGTTGTCCACGATCAGCAGACAGCCGCGCCCTTCCGCCAGCTCGGCGAGGGCGGTGACGTCCACCAGGCGCAGCAGCGGGTTGGACATCGTCTCCACGAACAGCACCTTCGCGGGCTGCTCGAGCGCCGCGCGGACGGCGTCCATGTCGCCGCAGTCCACGAACGCCGTCTCGATGCCGAAGCGACCGAGTTCCGGGCCGAGCAACTGGGTCGTCCGGCCATAGAGGCGGTTGCTGGCGACGACGCGGTCGCGCTGTTGCAGCGTCGCCAGCAGGACGGCGCTGATGGCCGCCATGCCCGAGCCGCACACCACCGCCCAGTCGGCGGCCTCGCTCGCGGCGAGGCGCGCGGCGAGCTGGCGGGCGTTGGGGTGGCCATCGCGCGCGTAGATGAAGCCCGGCGCCTCGGCGTTCATGATGCGGTCGAGCGCGTCGAGGTCCGGCAGCGTGTAGACCGAGGACTGGTACAGGGGCGGCACCAGCGGTGTGCTCTCGCCCAGCGGTGTTTGCGGATCGTTCATGGCAATTGCTGGGAATGTTTAGCCGCGGTTCGCAGAACCGCGTGCGGCCCGTCACGCCGC
>JBBRPS010000302.1:0-11333 GCA_038227745.1 Gemmatales bacterium
AGAAGGGCAGCGATGCTTGCTCGGCCATGGCATTTCTCCTCTGTGAACCAGGTCAGTCCGAGGAGAATCATTCGCGTGGCCCTTGTCAAAATCAACCCCTCTGCCAACAATGTACTGGCGTTTAGATGCGATTACCCTGCCTCCGTGCTGCCGGGGAAACCAAGTTGAGACGACTGCCGGTAGGGTAGCCCCAGCCTGCGCGACAGCCAAGAGATCATCTGTACACGAATGTTCACATTAAACCCTGAAACTTGCGAAACCCTCGCCTATGCGGAAGGCAAGGTCCCCATCCTCGATATCCGGGCACGCGACGACCCTGGGCGGCAGTTCTTGGTGGAGATGCAACGGTTCGTGCGTGCGGGCTTCGCCAAGCGGCTGCTCTACTACTGGTCGGGCGCTCACGCCGAGCAGTTGCTCAAGGGCGAACGCTACGAGATGCTGCACCCGACTTACGTCATCTGCTTTGTCAACGAGACGCTGTTCCCGGACGATGTCTACCACCACTGCTTCCGGGTTTACGACGACGCACACGGCACGCTGCTGTGCAAGGATCTGGAAATGCACGTGCTCGAGTTGAGCAAGTTCGCTGTCCCGGTCGAAGCGGTGCAGAGTCCTCTGGAGCGGTGGTGTTACTTCTTCAAGCAGGGCGCGTCGCTGGATCTGGCCACCTTGCCGGCGACGCTGGACGTTCCTGTGCTTCGCAAGGCACTGGAGGTTCTCATGAAAATCGGTCAGGACGAAATCGAGCGGCATCGCGCCGCGGAGCGGCTGAAAGGCGAGCGCGATGCCGCGGACCTCCTCGCAACCGCCAAGTTTGTTGGCCGACAGGAGGGCTTTGACGAAGGCTTCGCGAAGGGCATCGCGAAGGGCATCGCGAAAGCCATCGCGAAAGGCTTCGAGAAGGGCAAGTGGATGGGCCGCATCCAACTGTTGCAGCAACTCCTGCAACAGCCGGAGATGTCGAGTGAGGAGCTGATCCGGCTGCCGGAACAGAATCTCGTGCAGCTGGAGGAGTCCCTGAAGCGCCAACTTGGCGGCAAGAAGGACGTCAACGGAACCCCGCCCGTTGACAAGACGTGACGCGGGGGGCGTACTGATCACCCTGTTCGGCTACGGGGCTGGCACCACGGCGACGCCGACGACGGCGGGCAGTCCTCACCGCCCCACGAGGACCCCCCACGCTTCCTTGAGGGTCTCCGGCAGCCCGTACAGGGCCAGCGCGGTGATGAGCAGACAACTGCCCCACCCCGCGACGAGCAAGAACCAGCCGTTGGCGTACCGCCCCATGTACCGGCGCGAACTGGTGAGGTGGAGCAAGGGGAACATGGCCAGGGGGAGCTGCATCGCCAGCACCACCTGGCTGAGGATTAGCAGGTCATTCACGCTCCCGTCACCGCGCGCGCTGATGATAACGATCGCCGGGAGGATTGCCGCCAGCCGCGTCACGAACCGCCGTACCCACGGCCGGACGCGCCAGTGCATGAAGCCCTCCATCACCACCTGACCGGCCAGCGTGCCGGTGATCGTGCTGCTCTGCCCGCTCGCCAGCAAGGCCACTGCGAAGAGCGTGCTCGCCAGCACGGTGCCCAGCAACGGCGCCAGCGTCAAGTACGCGACCCGAATCCAATCCGGGTCCTTCATCTCGGGGTGCTCCCTGGCCGTCAAGGCTACCTTTGTCCCATCGGCGAGGGTGACACTGTCCTGGCCGTGAAAAACCACCGCTGCGAGTACCAGGATGGCCGCGTTGATCAGGAAGGCCAGCGACAGGGCCACGACCGAGTCGAGCGTGTTGAAGCGGATGGCCCGGCGCACGGACGCCTCGTCCGTGCCGACGCGCCGCGACTGCACCAGGGCGGAATGCAGGTACAGGTTGTGCGGCATGACCGTCGCGCCGATGATGCCGATGGCGACGTAGAGCATGCCCTGCTCGCGGAATCCCGGGGTGAGCAGGGCGCGGCCCATCTCGGCGAAGCTCGGCGCCGTCCTCGGCAGGACGAACAGCTCGATGAAGAAGCAAACGCCGATCGTGGCGACCAGCACGAGCACGAGCGCCTCGATCAGGCGCATGCCCATGCCGCGCAGCGCCAGCAACAGCAGGACGTCGCAGGCCGTGATGAGGACGGCCCAGGGCAGGGGGATACCGAACAGCAGGTTGATGGCGACGGCGCTGCCGAGCACCTCGGCCAGGTCGGTGGCGGCGATGGCCAGTTCGCAGGACAGCCAGTTGGGCCAGCGCGTCCAGCGCGGGTAATAATCGCGGCAGGCCTGGGCCAGGTCCTTGCCCGTGACGACGCCGAGCCGCGCCGCGCAGACCTGCATGAACACCGCCATGAGGCTGGACAGGGCCACGACCCAGAGCAGGCCGAAGCGGTACTCCGCCCCGGCCTTCAGGTCGGTGCCCCAGTTGCCCGGGTCCATGTAACCGACGCTGACGAGCAGGGCCGGCCCGGTGAACGCCCGCCACTGCGACCAGAACCCGGCGTGCGGCGGCGGCACTGCCACCGTCCCGTGCAGTTCCTCCAACGATCGCGTCCCCGAGGCGTCGGCGTTCGGCGTCGGGTCTTCCGGTCGATCCACGACCCGGTCGCCCTCGTTCGGCAAAATCAACTCCGCGCTCATTCGCAAACCGCTCTAAGGCGTTGGCGAGCGGCGGGGCTTGTCCCCGCTGTCCACACCGACGGGACAAGCCCCGCCGCTCGCACGTGGCCTACGCTGCACTCAATCAGGTGCGTGTGCCGCCAGCCAAAGGTAACACTACGAACGGGTTTAGGCAAGACTAAATCCGCTCGTAGTCTATCCTATGATCCTTGACAAGGGGTGACCACGCGGAAAGGGCCTGGTGGTCGTCCTGGGGGAAAAGATGAGAGAAGGGGGGAGGTTCATGCCACGACCGCCCCACGTTGGCAGGAGGGTCAGGCCATGGCACGTCCGACACGCGGTTCTGCGAACGGCGGTTGAAGGAGAACACTCAGGCGAGGATCGCGCGCACCACTTCCCCATGCACGTCGGTCAGGCGGTAGTCACGGCCCTGGAAGCGGTACGTCAGCCGCGTGTGTTCCACGCCCAGCAGGTGCAGGATCGTCGCCTGCAAATCGTGAACGTGGACCGGGTTCTCCACCACGTTGCAGCTGTAATCGTCGGTCCGGCCGTGGACCACCACACTGCCGCGTCAAGGCAGGGACGACAGGGCCACGAGGAAGGGGAACTGCTTCTGGAGGTTCTTCACCCTGGCCCGTCCGCTCCGCCGCTTCTTTCGCCGTCCACACGAGGAAGGGGAACTGCTTCTGGAGGTTCTTCACCAGCTTGTCGTCCGCGGCGAGGAAATCGCTCTTCTCGCGCTCGGCCAGGGCGATGTAGAGGCAGTCGTAGACACCGACGCGGGCGGCCGAGGCAATGGCGTAGGCCCGGGGGATGAGGGGGAGGGAGGGGAACAGTTGGGGCGCCGTGGCCATGACGTCGTGCCAGAACAGGCCGCCATCCGGCGGGGTGACCCTTCCTTGGCGTTCGGCGCGGGTCAGCCCGTGGATCACCTCGATGGCGAAGACGTCGGGGGCGAGCAGTTCGTGGAGGCCCTTGTGGAAGTCGTCTCGTAGCCGGAGCGCCTTGTCGGTGTCCGCTTCCGGGACTACCCACTTGAAGGCCACGGAGGAGTCCAGGACGTACTTCATTCGCCGTCTCGGAGCTCGCGGATGGCGGGCACGCCGATGTCGAGGATGCCGTGTTTCTTGCGGATTTCCTCCCGCATTCGGTCCATCCGCGCGCAGGCTTTCCGCATGGCCTCGGGGTCCCGGATGCCCTTCGCCGCCCGCTCGGCAACTTCCTGCATCTCAGCGAGTAACTCAGGAGGGATCAGGCTCTTGAATTCGGTGCTCATATTGGGATTGTCCTGGGGAACGGTGGATAGGTCAAGCCCGGGTGGCTTGCCGGGGATCGCACGACGAACGGCGGAGCGGCCGTCACGTAATCAGCAGGGCTGCTGAATCATCGCCGTGCTGCCTTTCCTGATTGCTTTCCCGGCAGAGCGCAGTAACGTGAAAGCTGGAATACACTACCCAGGCCGGACGAGGCGGCGCGGAGAGTACATGGAGAAATCAGCTGTCAGCCGGTTACGGGCTGAACTCGTTGGCGCCTTGGCCGCGAACGCAGATCGGCTCCGTCATGCGTTGTGTGCGGAATTGGCCAAGCCGATCGCGCTCGAAGCTGACCACCGGCTCCAGTTCGAGATCGACCCCTTTTTCTTCGGCATCACACTGTGTGCGACGGAGGAGATTATTCTGCCGGGCGATTGGCTGGATGGCGCGCTTCCGGGGGACTGGTTCCAGCGTGCCGAGGATGCCGAGTTGAATTGGGATGCGCTGATCTCAGAGGAGTTGTGTCCCTGGTTCGCCGACTGCTGGCAGGCCGTCGGCGGGCCAGCCGCCTTTAGCCCGGCGTACCTGTTCTTTCACGATTATCACCGGGAACAGTACGATTTGGAGCGCCGTCGTTGGCTGTCCCTCGCCGAGGCATTCGGGAAGTAGGTGCAGCGCGGAACCGGCAGTATACTCCAGAAGGCGAAATGCCGATTTCGCCGAGCAGCTGATGCTGAATCAGCCACCGGGTTCATTTGTAGATCGGGTGATGGTCTTCCCGCGAACTGCTCCACCGACGAACTTTGGCATGGTTCAGATTGCGGGGCGTCAGGGTAACACTTCCGTCGGTGTACGCCCGTGCCGATTGGCGCCGTAAGTTTATGACCTAGAAGACCTTGCCGCCGGAAACGCCCCGTCCGCTGCGCCGCAAAGTGTTACCCTGGTTTGAACCATGCCCGAACTTTCAGGTAAGGATCTCGCGCACGACCTCCCCATGCACGTCCGTCAGGCGGTAGTCGCGGCCCTGGAACCGATACGTCAGCCGCGTGTGTTCGACTCCCAGCAGGTGCAGGATCGTGGCCTGCAAATCGTGGACGTGGACCGCTCCCTCGACGGTGTTGTAGCTGTAATCGTCGGTCCGGCCGTGGACCAGGCCGCCGCGGACGCCGCCGCCCGCCAGCCACACGCAGAAGCAGCGGCCGTGGTGGTCGCGCCCGTAGTTCGGCTGGTTGCCCCCCTGGCCGTACACCGTCCGGCCGAACTCCCCGCCCCACACGATCAGCGTCTCGTCGAACAACCCCAGCCGCTTCAGGTCGCGGATCAGCCCCGCCTGAGCCTGGTCGATGTCGCGGCACTGGCGCGGCAGGTTCTCCGGCAGGCCGCTGTGGCTGTCCCAGCCGCGATGGTACAGCTGCACGAAGCGGACGCCGCGCTGAACCAGCCGCCGCGCCAGCAGGCAGTTCGCCGCGAACGTGCCGGGCCGGCGCGCGTCGGGGCCGTACAGGTCGAGGACATGCGCTGGCTCGCGCGACAGGTCGGTCAGCTCGGGGACCGAGGACTGCATGCGGAACGCCAGCTCGTACTGCGCGATGCGTGTCTGGATCTCCGGATCGCCCGCCTGCTCCAGGCGCAGCCGGTTCAGCCGCGCCAGGCCGTCGAGCATCTCACGGCGCAGCGCGCGGTCGATGCCCGGCGGGTCGGACAGGAACAGCACCGGGTCGCCCTGGCTGCGCAATTTGACGCCCTGGTAGCTCGACGGCAAGAAGCCGCTCCCCCACAGGCGGTCGAGCAACCCCTGGTTGGCGTCGCGGCCGCTGCCGTGCGAGATCATCACCACGAACGCGGGCAGCTCACGCGCCTCCGAACCGAGCCCGTACGCCACCCACGAGCCGAACGACGGCCGGCCGGGCTGCTGCGAGCCGGTCTGGATGAAGGTGATGGCCGGATCGTGGTTGATCGCCTCGGTGTGCAGGCTGCGGATCAGGCAGATGTCGTCGATCACGCGCGCCGTGTGCGGCAACAGGTTGCTGACCCAGGTGCCGTTGCGGCCGTGCCGGCTGAAGTCGAAGCGCGAGGCGATGACCGGGAAACTGCTCTGTCCGGAGGTCATGCCGGTCAGGCGCTGGCCCATGCGCACCGAGTCGGGCAGTTCGCTGCCGTGGCGGGCGCGCAGGTTGGGCTTGTGGTCGAACAGCTCGAGCTGCGATGGGCCGCCGGACTGGAACAGGTAGATGACGTGCTTGACCTTCGGCCGGAAGTGCGGCAGCCCCGGCAGGCCGCCGACCGCCTGCGGGAGCGGCGCGTCGGCGCGCAGGCCGTCCGCGTCCAGCAGTGACGTGAGCGCGGCCACGCCCAGCCCGGAGCCGGCCTTGAGGAAGTGGCGGCGTGTCAGCAGCGCCAGGGCCTCGTGGAGCGGGTGCATGAGCGTTACTCCTTCGTCAGGGCTTCGTCGAGGTTGAGGATCGTGCTCGCGACCGTCGTCCAGGCCGCCAGTTCCGCGGTGTCGAGCGCGGGGTTGCGCGACGAGTGGCCGACGGCGAGCAGCCCCTCCGCCGCCTTGTCGTCCTTGCGGAACCGTTCCAGTGCGCGCCGATAGAGCGCTTCCAAAATCTTGGCTTCCGCCTCGCCGGGAGAGCGGGCGAGCGCGAGCTTGAAGCCATGCGCGAGGCGCGATCCGAAGCTCGGCCCACCCTCGGTCAGCAAGCGCTCGGCGAGCTTGCGCGATGCCTCCAGGTACGTCGGGTCGTTCAGCAGCAGGAGCGCCTGCATGGGCGTGTTGGTGCGGGCGCGGCGGACGGTGCAAGTCTCGCGGTCGGGGGCGTCGAGCGTCGTCATGCCGGGCGGAGGGCAGGTCCGCTTCCAGTAGGTGTACATGCTGCGTCGGTACAGCCCCTCGCCGAGGTCCGGCTTGTAGATGGCGCGGCGCTCGACCGAGACGTCCTCCCACAGGCCGGCCGGCTGATACGGTTTCACGCTCGGGCCGCCGAGCTTCGCCACCAGCAGACCGCTCACCGCGAGGGCGTTGTCGCGCACCACCTCCGCCGGCAGGCGCACGCGCGGCCCTCGCGCCAGCAGCCGGTTCCGCGGGTCGCGCTCCAGCAACTCGCGCGTGACATTCGACGACTGCCGGTAGGTCGCGGAGGTGACGATGAGCTTCAGCATGCCCTTCATGTCCCAGCGCGTGCGGACCAACTCCGTCGCCAGCCAGTCGAGCAGCTCGGGGTGGCTCGGCCAGGCGCCCTGCGCCCCGAAGTCCTCGGGCGTCTCCACGATGCCGGTGCCGAACAGCAGTTCCCACCAGCGGTTGACCGACACCCGCGCCGTCAGGGGGTGGTTCGGCTCGACCAGCCAGCGCGCCAGCCCCAGGCGGTTGCGCGGGGCGTCCTTCGGCAGCGGGGGCAGACTTTTCGGCACCTCGGGCGACACTTCCGCGCCCGGGGCGTCGTACTGGCCGCGCTTGAGGAGATGCGTCTTGCGCGGCGTGGACTGCTCAGCCATCACCATCGTGAACGGGACCGACTTCTCGACGGCGGCGCGGCGTCCGGTCAGCTCGCGCCGCTCCGCGTTCAGGCGGCGGTACTCGGCATCGACCGTCTCCAGGTACACGCGCCGCACCTGCTGCCGCTGGTCGGCGGTGCGCTTCTCCGGGGGCACCTTCAGCACCTCAGCCAGACCGACAACCGCGCGGCCATCGGCGAGGCGGGCGACGTCCTGGGGCGCCAGGGCGAGGCGGTGGAACTGCACGTCGTCGATGCGGCCCTTGAACGGCAGCGACTTCGTCCGCAGGCCGACGCGCAGCGGCTGCTCGGTGCGGATGCTGCCGCTCAGCTGGTCGGTGTGGACGTCGAGCGCCTGCCGCTTGCCGTCCACGTAGACCGCCAGCCCGGCAGCCTTGCCGCTGCCGTCGTGCGTCACCGCGACGTGGTGCCAGGCGTTCAGCGTCAGCGGCTGCTTCGCCATGACCTTGAGGGCGTTGTCGCCCCAGTGGTGGATCAGGTGGACGACCACCTTGCCGCCTTCGAGCAGCAGGTCGTAACCGCGGTAGGCGTTGCTCTCGTCCATCTTCGACAGGACGGCCATCCCCTCACCGGAGGTCGGGTAGATCCACGCCGCGATGGTGAAGGCGTCGCTCCGCTCCAGCGCGCCGGCGCCCTCCAGCTCGACGTGGGTCTTGCCGTCGAACTCCAGGGCGCCGCCGACCTTGCCCACTCCCCATCTGGCTTGTCCCTTGACGGTCCCGGGCGCCGACCCGGCGACCGCATCGCGGACGGTGTTGCCCTTGGCGTCGTCCAGGGGGAGGTGCAGCGACAGGCCGGCCAGGCTGGCGCGGGCGACGTCGGCGGGCGTGAGGCCTTTCTCCCACTCCGCGACCGCCGCTCCGGCGCCCGCCTCCCGTCCGCGCAGCAGCCGCTCCCCCTCTGCCAGGCGTCGGTCGAGCATGTCCAGCTCGGCGCGGTGTTGTCGTGTGGGGATACGCAGGTACGGCCGGGCGGCGGCGCCGGAGTTGTAGCCGACCGTCTGGTCCTCGACGTTGTTGAAGAAGGCGAAAAAGCGGTAGTAGTCCTGCTGCGGCAGCGGGTCGAACTTGTGGTCGTGGCAGCGGGCGCACTGCATCGACAGGCCCAGGAACACGGTCGCCGTGGTGTGGACGCGGTCGGCCACGTACTCGACGCGGTACTCCTCCGGGATGACCCCGCCCTCCGTGGTGATGACGTGGTTGCGGTTGAAGCCGGTCGCGAGCTTCTGCGTCAGCGTCGCGTTCGGCAGGAGGTCGCCGGCGAGCTGCTCGACGAGGAAGCGGTCGTACGGCACGTTGTCGTTGAAGGCGTCGATGACCCAGTCGCGCCACGGCCACATCGTCCGCTCCTCGTCGTTGTTGTAGCCGTTCGTGTCGGCGTAGCGGGCCAGGTCGAGCCAGTGCATCGCCATGCGTTCGCCGTAGGCCGGGGAAGCCAGCAGCCGGTCCACGACCTTCTCGTAAGCGTCGGGCGCGCGGTCGGCGAGGAAGGCCTCCAGCGCGCGCGGCGTCGGCGGCAGGCCGGTCAGGTCGAGAGTGACGCGCCGGAGCAGGGTGGTCCGCGGCGCCTCGGGCGCCGACCGCAGGCCCTCCCTGTCGAGGCGGGCGAGGATGAAGCGGTCGATCGGGTTGCGCACCCAGGAAGGTTGGGAGACTTTCGGCGGCTCGTGGCGCGCCGGGGGGAGGAAAGCCCAGTGGCCCTGGTACTTCGCGCCCTGCTCGATCCAGCGGCGCAGCAGTTCGACCTGCGCGGGCGTGAGGGCCTTGCCGGTGGCGGGCGGCGGCATGCGGCGGGCCGGGTCGGCGGACATGAGGCGCGCGAGGAGCTGGCTCCTGCCGGGGTCGCCGGGCACGACGGCCCGCCCCGAGCCCGAGTCGAGTTCCGCGGCTGCCCCCTTGCCGGTGTCGAGGCGCAGGCCGGCCTTGCGACGGTGGTCCGGGCCGTGGCAGTTGAAGCAGCGGTCGGAGAGGATGGGGCGGATGTCGCGGTTGAACTGGACTTCCTTCGGCGCGGGGCCACCGGCGAGGGCCGCCCGGGGCAGGAGGAGCAGGCAGCCGAGCCACAGCGTGGGGAGAGGTCGTCTCATGGGAGCTACCGAAACGCATTCCCGGGCGGGGTGCGGGTCACACGAGGCAGGGGCCGGACGTTCCCGACTACATCTAGAGTAGCAGCGCCGCCGCGTCCCGCAAAGCGCCCGGCCCGATTACGGGTCCTCGCCCCGGACGCGCTCGCCCGTTGGCGTCGAGTCTGCCGAAAGCGGGGACGCAAGGGGCGCCGAGTTTTCCCACCGGCGCCCTGAGCCGGGTGAACGTCCCGGGGCCGCTGCGTTCCACGACCTCCACGCGATGGAAGACGAAGACGCTCCTGTAAGTGCCCAGGCCCAGGATGGTCGGGTTCTTCAGGGCGAAGCGCGCGGCCAGCGCGAGGTCGGAGGAATCGGCCTTGAAGCGGCTGACCAGGTTGCCGTCGAGGAAGGTCTTCACCCCGGTCTGGCGCACCTGGAACAGCGCCTCGTAGCGCCGGCCTGTGTCGCGATTCGCCCCGTCCGGTATACTGACAGAAAGAGGAGGGCTACCGCCATGTCCGCGCCGTCCGTCCACCTTAGCGACGCCTCACACCGTGTTCTGCAAGAACTGGCTGCGCAGACCGGCCACGCCCCCACGGAGATCCTCGACAGGGCGCTGGAGGCTTACCGCCGTGGCCTCTTCTTGGAGCAGCTCAACGCCTCGTACGCCGCCCTGCGGGCCGATCCCGTGGCGTGGGCGGAAGTCGAGGCGGAACGGCAGTCCATGGCGGGGTCGCTGATGGACGGACTGGACCCGCACGAATGCTGGGGAGAAGACGGCGACTTGCTGCCGCCCGCAGCGAGGGAGAGCAATGGCTGATCCGCTTCGCGGAGAGGTCTGGCTCGCGGACCTCGGCGCCACCCGCGGGCATGAACAGGCGGGCCGCAGGCCGGTGCTCGTCTTCTCCGTAGACGCCTTCAACGCGGGGCCGGCCGGGCTTGTCATCGTCTTGCCACTGACCGCTACCCTGCGGAACGTGCCCGCGCATGTCCTGGCGATCCCTCCCGAAGGCGGACTGCGGAGGCCCAGCGTGGTGCTGTGCGATGCCCTTCGGTCCGTCACCCGCGATTGTCTGATAAGCCGATGAGGGACGGTTTCGGCCACGACCCTGGCCTCTGTAGAGGCCACCGTTCGCCTCCTGCTCGGGCTCTGAAGCCGGTGGCCGGGGTGTCAGACGTTCCCGGACCCAAGTCCCGCATTGCCAGCCAGCGACATCGTAGCGTCTCACCAGCGCACGTCCGCCTGCACCGGGAGCCGGTGCATGTCCTGCCGCTTCTCGATCGGCCACGCTCGCAATTCGTCCACCAGCCCGAGCAGCCCGTTCACCGCCGCCTCGAACAGTATTCACCCCTTCTCCGCGGTCGCCTTCCTCGGGTCCCCTGCCGCGGAGTTGCGGCGACCGCGGCGGCCCGGTATGCTGGACAATGGTAGAGACCGGCACCCGGCGCATGTGGATTTCACGGCCAAAGAGGCCTCGCACAGACCGCCGCGGCACTCCTCATTCTCGGACCCATGAGCGAGCCAGAAGCTATCGCCGACCTCCTCGAGCGCTGCCGGGCGGGCGACCCCGAGGCCGCACACCAGCTGTTCGCGGCCTACGCCCGCAGACTGACGGGCGTTGCCGATCAGCACCTGAGCCGGAAACTGGCCGGCCGAGAGGACGGCGAGGACGTCGTGCAGTCGGTCTTCCGCACCTTCTTCCGCCGGGCCGCCGCGGGCGAGTTCCGCATCGCCCGGGTGGACAAAGGGGACAGGCACGAATGGCACTGTTTAACAATTGACAAGCAATATGTGTCATTATTTTCTATCTCTTAACATATTATATCGCAATACGTTAAATACCGCAGCCCCTCTTGCCGCGCCGCCCGCGCGCCCCAGCCGGTTTCTTTTTCGACCCT
>JBBRPS010000303.1:0-11308 GCA_038227745.1 Gemmatales bacterium
ACAAGGCAAAGGCTATGTTTACCCGCCGAGTTGGTCCTTCGCCAGCTTGAGCGCCAGCTGCAGCGCCTCGCCCAACTTCGACGGATCCTTGCCGCCCGCCTGCGCCATCGTCGGCTTGCCGCCGCCGCCACCGCCGACCACCTTCGCGACCTGCCCGATCAACTTGCCGGCATGCACGCCCTTCTTCACCAGGTCGTCGCTGACCGCGGCGATCAACTGCACCTTGCCGTCGTCCGACCAGCCGACCACCACCACGGCGCTCCCCGCCTTCTGCTTCACGCGATCGACCTGCCCGCGCACCTGCTCCTCCGGTCCGGCCGGCATCTCGCCGACGATCACCTTCGCGCCGCTTACCTCCGCCGCGCCCGCGAACAGCTTGTCCGCCGCCGCTTGCAGATCGCCGGCCGACCCCTTCTTGAGCTGCTGCTGCAGTTTCTTGATCTCCTCCTGCATGCCGTCGATGCGCCGCGCGACGTCCTCGGGTTGGCAGTTGAAGCGGCCCGTCAGCTCGTCCACCACCGACGACAGCCGCTGCACCGTCGCGACTGCCTCACGGCCGGTCACTGCGATGAGGCGGCGCACGCCCTTGCCGACCGCCTCCTGGCTGACGATCTTGAAGAAGCCCGCCTGGCCCGTGTGATTGAGGTGCGTGCCGCCGCAGAACTCGACCGAGTGCTCACCTGTCACCTCAAACGGCCTCTCGGCGCCGATCAGCAGCACGCGCACCGGGTCGGGGTACTTCTCGCCGAAGACCGCACGCACGCCCGGAATCTTCTTCGCCTCCGCCAACGGCATCACCGTTGGGCTGACTGGCAGGTCGGCGTAAATCTTCTCGTTGACCAGGCGCTCGACCTCGGCGACCTCCTGCGGTTTCAGAGGGTGCGCGTGCGCGAAATCGAAGCGCGTCTTGTCCGGATCGACCAGCGAGCCCTTCTGCTCGATGTGCTCGCCCAGGACGCGCCGCAGCGCCCAGTTGAGCAGGTGCGTCGCGGTATGGTTGCGCATCGTGTCGGCGCGGACGCCGCTGACTTCCAGCGTCGCCTGCTGGCCCGGCTCCAGCCAGCCGTCCTCGACGCGGCCGACGTGCAGCACCGCGTCGCCGAGCTTCTGCGTGTCGTCCACCTTGAAGACGCCGGTGCCCGTGGTGATCGTGCCGGTGTCGCCGACCTGGCCGCCCTGCTCGGCGTAGAAGTTGGTGCGGTCCACGAGCAGGGCCGCCTCGTCGCCGGTCTGCAACTTCCCCGAGTGGATGACCGCATTGTCCTGGACCCAGCCGGCGACCTTCGCGTTGGCGCTGAGGCCGCCGTACTTCGGTGAGTCGTCGGTCTTCGGCAGCTCGCCCTTGACCGCGGTGATGACGATCTTCTTGCGGTCCTTGCCGGACTGCGTGCGAAAGACCTTCATCCGCGCTTCGTACGCCGTCCGATCGACCTTCATGCCGACCTCGCCCGCCATCTGGTCGGTGATGTCGATGAAGAAGCCGTAGGTCGTGTGCAACTCGAACGCATCGTCGCCGCTGATCGTGTTGGCGCCGGCCGTGCGCGTGCGCTCGACCACCTCGCCAAAGAGCTTGATGCCGCGGTCCAGGTTGCGCAGAAAGTCCTTTTCCTCCTCGCGGATCACCTCCGCGACGCGGCCAGGGTCGCGCTTCAGCTCGGGGAAGGCCCCGCCCATCACCTCGACCACGGTCGGCACCAGATCGTGGAGGAACGGCCGCGACGCGCTGAGATACTGCCGGCCGAAGCGCTCCGCGCGGCGCAGGATGCTCCGCAACACGTAGCCGCGCTTCTCGTTGCTCGGCACCGCCCCGTCGGTCAGCGCGAACGTCAACGCCCGGATGTGGTCCGCGATCACCCGATATGCCGTATCTTTAAGGTCGTCGAGCTTGCCCGTGTACGCCGGCGCCCCGGTGATCTTCTGGATCGCCGCGAAGATCGGCGCGAACACGTCGGTGTCGTAGTTGCTTGCCTTGCCCTGCAGCACCGCCGTGACGCGCTCGAAGCCCATCCCGGTATCGACGTGCCGCGCCGGCAGCGGCGTCAGCTTTTTGTCCGCGCCGCGGTTGAACTGGATGAACACCAGGTTCCAGATCTCAATGACGTCCGCGGTGCCCTTGTTGACGAGCTTGCCGCCGCTCTTATCCGGAGTGCGGTCGATATGGATCTCGGTGCAGGGACCGCACGGCCCCGTCTCGCCCATCTCCCAAAAGTTGTCCTTCCTGTTGCCCAGGTGGATGTGCGACGGGTCAATGTCCGTGACGGTCCGCCACAACTCCGCCGCCTCGTCGTCGCGGTCCAGGCCCTCCGCCGCGTCGCCCTCGAAGACCGTCACGTGCAGCCGGCTTTTGTCCAGCTCCCACACCTTCGTCAGCAACTCCCACGCCCAGGCGATCGCCTCCTTCTTGAAGTAATCGCCGAAGCTCCAGTTGCCGAGCATCTCGAAGAACGTGTGGTGGTACGTGTCCTTGCCGACGTCGTCGAGGTCGTTGTGCTTGCCGCCGGCGCGGATGCACTTCTGCGTGTCCACCGCGCGCGTGTAGTCGCGCTTGCCGGTGCCGAGGAACACGTCCTTGAACTGGTTCATGCCCGCGTTGGTGAACAGCAGCGTCGGGTCATCGTGGGGCACCACGCTGCTGGACGGCACGGCCGTGTGACCGTGCTTCTGCACGAAGAAGTCGATGAACTGCTGGCGAATGTCGTTCCCGGTGAGCATCGTCAAACCTTAACAAGAGGCCACAGATCAACACAGATGAACACAGATGGAAATAAGACACTTCCCTTCCGATCGGTGTTCATCTGTGTTGATCTGTGGCGGATTGGTAAGCGCGTTGGGCCTGCGCGTAGACTTCGCGCAGGGCGACGGAGTGTTGGCGGGCCACGCGGGCACAGTCCTCGTACTCCGGCGCGAACAGTGGCGGCCGGCCCTCCAGCCAGCTCAGCTTGCCCTGCACCGGCCCCCACGGCGTCTCGACGGTGACCGGCCGGCGGGGCAGCTTGTGGCGGCTCGCCTGGTAACGGCGGACGCCCAGCGTCGTCGTCTCGCGGAACAGGATCTCCTCGACCGCGGCGATGGCGGATTCTGGCGCGAGCACGCTCAGCAGCACGCCGGGGCGGTTCTTCTTCATGAAGATCGGCGTCGTGAAGACGTCGAGCGCGCCCGCGGCGAGCAGCAGGTCGTAGCAGTAGCCGATCACCTCGGCGGGCAGGTCGTCCAGGTTCGTCTCCAGCACCCAGACGCGATCGCTCAGAAGCCCCACGGAGTGCAACCCGTGAGCTTGACCGACAAAGATGCGGAGCAGGTTCGGCTGCTCGACGAACTCGCGCTGCCCGGCGCCGTGGCCGATGCGCTCGATCGTCATGGCCGGCTGCTCGACCCACTCGCGGACCACGGTCGTGAGGATCGCGGCCCCGGTCGGCGTGGTCAGCTCCGCCTTGATGGTCGAGGGCCGTAGCGGCACGCCCTTGAGCAGCTCGGCGGTACCGGGGGCGGGCACCGGCATCAGGCCGTGAGCGCACTTGACCATGCCGCCGCCGGTCGCCACCGGGCCGCTCGTGAAGCGCTCGACGCCCAGCAGGTCCAGGGCGACGGCGGCGCCGGCGATGTCGGCGATGCTGTCGAGGGCGCCCACCTCGTGGAAGTGAACTTTCTCCAGGGGCATGCCGTGGACGGCGGCCTCGGCTTCGGCCAGGCGACGGAAGATCCGCCGCGCCAGGTCGCGCTGTCGGTCGGTCAGGCTGCCGCGGCCGAGGATCTCCTCGATGTCCGGCAGGAAGCGGTGCGTGTGCTCCGCGGGCGCCTCGACGCGCACCTCGGTGGCGGCGAAGCCGCCCTTGCGCACCTTCTCGATTTCCAGGGTGACGGGCAGACCCAGGGAGGCGACGGCAGCGCGCACCGCCTCGGCCTCGACGCCCGCGTCGATCAGGGCGCCCAGCGTCATGTCGCCGCTGATGCCGCTGAAACAGTCGAAATGTGCCACTCGCACCGCCGGTCCTCCCTTCCCCGTGGATTTTACAGCGCACGGGGCCGAGAACCCAGCGGGCGGCCGGCGCGGACCCTCTCAACGGCCCATCCGGGCAACGCCGCGACAGGACCGCGAAAGTTCTCTGCCGGAAGTCGGGGCGGGGGATTTACCACTTCGTGCAATCTTCATCTCGAATTCACTTGCCTTTCGCGAGACTTACGCGGAGGATGAACGTATGCGGTAGTTGTCGCCCGACTGTCGCACGGCGGGTGACCGACCTGGGACACTTTTCCCCTATCCGGAAGCACTGACGGAGACGATTGCCGATGAAGTGGGGCAAGTGCCGTTACGGCTCACTCAAGATCGACGGCGAACGCTACCGGAAAGACGTGATCCTCGACCGCGGGGAGCTGCGCAAGCGGAAGAAGAAGCCGTCCCGCGCCTTCCGTGAAGAATTCGGCCACACGCCCGTCTCGCTGCTGGAAGAGATCCCGTGGGAGTGCAAGCGGCTCGTGATCGGGACCGGCCTTTACGGCCGGCTGCCGGTGATGCCCCAGGTCCTCGACGAGGGCCACCGCCGTGGCGTGGAGGTGATCGTCTGTACCACTCCCGAGGCGCTCCACCTCCTGCAACAGGGGGCGGGCGACACCAACGCTATTCTGCACGTGAGCTGTTGATTCCCCGCCCGCGCCGTGCGATAATCGTCTTTCGCCGCTTGACCTCCGTTTCCCACCCAAGAGCCACACTTAACCGCACCAGCCATGAAGGCCCTCGTGATTACCTGCGATAGCTGCCGTCAGAGTTGGAAACTGGGCCTGCAAGCCTCGCTCTACCTCCAGCTCGACCTGTCCTCTCGCCCCTGCCCGCACTGCGAGGCGTACACCCTGAGCTGCCCGGATACGGTCCTGGCGCCCGTCGGCCGCCGGGTACACGTGCCACCTCTCAGGCGTCGCTCCGTCGCCCTCGTTCAGCCGGCGCCCGGGTAACCCGGTGTGCCAATCGGCCCGGATGGAGTACACCCGGGGGAGGGGACGGCGGTGAGCAGCGGCAAGTGGATCAGCGACCTGGCGGCGACGACGCCCCTTGCCGACGCCGCCCGCCGTGTCCTGGGTATCCGCCTGGAAGTGGTGCGCGACTACCTGCGCCTGGCCCTGCGCGAGACCGACAGGGACCCCGAGTACGTCCACCAGCTTCGCGTCGGCACCCGCCGTGCTGGCGCCGCGCTCGACATCTTCGCGCTGTGCCTTCCTGAAAAGGCGTACAATGCGGCGCGCAAGCAGCTGCGGCGGCTCCGCCGGGCGGCCGGCGCGGCCCGCGACTGGGACGTCTTCCTCGGCGCCCTCGACACCCTCCCCTGCAAGCGCACCGGGCGGACGCGGCCCGGCTTCGACTTCCTCATCGGCCACACCGTCGCTCACCGCGTGGTGGCGCAGAGTCAGCTCGACGAGGCCAACCCGAACTTCCCATTCGCCTTCGAGCGCTTCACGGCCGACACCCTCCACGCCGTCCACAGGCCCGACACCAGCATGGGTACGTTGAGCGACCTGGCACGCCCGGTGCTCAATACCCTCCTGCGCGAGCTGGAACTGGCCGCCGGGCAGGACCTGCACGACTACGAGCACCTGCACCAGGTGCGGATCATCGGCAAGCGCCTGCGCTACGCGATGGAGGTGTTCGCCGACTGCTTCGCCCCGGAGTTCCGCGAGACGCACTACCCCGCCGTCGAGGAGATGCAGGAGATCCTCGGCCGGGCCAACGACAGCCACGTTGCCCATCAGCGGCTGGAGGCCCTGCACGACCGGCTGCGGGCCATGCTGCCCGAGCGGTGGAAGCGGTATCGGCCGGCCTTCGACGCCCTCCTCGAGTTCCACGCCGAGCGCCTGCCGCGCGAGCGCGACCAGTTCATCGAGTGGTGGGGCCGCTGGCAGCGGTCGGGCGGCGACGCCGCCTTCTCGGCGCTCCTCCTCGATGCCGCGGACGCGCGAACCGATGCCGTCCCCCCGCCGGCGCCGCCGGCGCACGGGACGGCCTCTTGAGACCGCGTGGATCCTGTTGCCGTGAGGGGCCTGTCACTCGCCTGCCGGGCTGAACTTGTCCCCCAGGTCGTCGGCGCTGTCGTCGGCGCGGGCCAGTTCGATCAGGTCGGCGAACGACTCCGACGTCTCTTCCGCCCGCTCTTCCGGGCCGAGCAGGGGGAGCAGGTCGAGTCCCGCCGGCGCCTCCTCGCTGCCTCGCCCCCGGATACGCAGCGCGTCGCCGTGGGTTTCCAGGACGGCCGGCTCGAACTCCTCCAGTACCTCGGCGTCGAGCGCGTCGCCGTCATCCACCTCCCCGAGATCCACCGCATCGACGATCTCCTCCGGCGCCCATGTCCCTTCCCATTCCACCGCGTCGAGCACCTCGGCGTCGTCCGCGTCGCCCTCGACTTCGAGCGCGTCCAGGATCTCGCCGTTCTCGATGTCGGGGGACAATTCAACGGCGTCGAGGACGTCTTCACCGTCCGGGTCGGCAACGACCGCGACGGCATCGAAGATCTCGTCTTGCGGCGGTGTACTGCTGGGCGCGGGTTCGTCCAGTCGGCGCAGGGCGGGGTGAAGGGCCCCTCGAAGTTGCTCGTGTTCGTCCGCGGTAAGCACACCCTGGCCGTGCAGCTCGCCCGCCTGTTTCAGCATGGCGAGAAGTCGCCGGCCGGCGCTCGCGGTCTCTTCGTTGAGTACGGCGCGTCCGCTCATCGTGTACTTCCCTCCGGATCGGCGCGGCGGGGGTTGCCCTTCACGCCGAACCCCTGGCGAACAGGGCCTGCGACACGCGCACCTTGGCCTGGCACTTCGGACACAGGATCACGCCCGGCCTCTTCGCCCGCAGCTTGCTCCGGCACCGGGGGCAGCCCACCACGCGCGGCCGGACCGGGGCAGGCGCCCGCGTGCCCCCCGTCTCCCCCTGGGGCGCCAGAGGGATGGCAATGAGGTCCTCGGGAAGGATCTCGAGCGCGCTCGAGGACGGCGGCCTCGACACGATCTCGATCACGCTCGGCGCGAGCTGTACCGGGACCGGGGTCGGGTGGGGCAGGAGCGCCACCGCGGCGAAGGGGATCTCCACCGGCTCCGCTGCCATCGGGGGCAGGGCGGCGGACAGTTCCCGCACCTCCGCCACGGGGAGCCAGTTGGGCAGACCCTCGCGCCAGACGAGGGCATCGCGCGCCACGTCGCCGGACGCGATCAGGTCTTTCATCTCCGCGTCGGCGACGGGGCCGACCCTGCTCGCTCGGTCCACCGTGTAATACCACATCATCATGCGGGGTTCTCCTGTCAGTGCGGTGGGCCGCCGGACGGCGGCGGCCAGGCCAACCGCGATGATAAAAGTCCCGGGCGATCCTTGCCAGGGAATTCCGGCGGCGGCGCCGCGGGGCGAACGGGGGCGCAGATGAAGGCGGAAGTCATCTCCATCGGCAGCGAGCTGGCGAGCGGCCAGAACCTCGACACCAACAGCCAGTGGCTCAGCCTGCGCCTGGCGGAAATCGGCATCCCCGTCGGCTGGCACACGGTCGTCGCCGACGACCTGGACGACAACGTCGCCGCCTTCCGCATCGCCACCGGGCGGGCCGGCCTGGTGCTCATCACCGGCGGCCTCGGCCCGACCCAGGACGACCTGACGCGCGAGGCCCTGGCCCGGGCGGCGGGCATCGAGCTGGTACACAACTCCGAGTCGCTGGAACAGATCCGCCAGATGTTCGCGCGCCGCAACCGCCAGATGACGGAGCGCAACCGCGTCCAGGCGCTCTTTCCCGCGGGGGCCGAGCCGATTCCCAACGCCAACGGTACGGCGCCCGGCATCTGGATGCGGCTCGGCGGCGCCGTCGTCGCCGCCATGCCCGGCGTGCCCTCCGAGATGTACGCCATGTTCGACAGCCGTGTCAAGCCGCGTCTGCTGCAGCTGGGCCTCGGCGGCGGGGTGCTCGTGCAGCGCAAGATCAACTGCTTCGGCGCCGGCGAGTCGGCGATGGAGGAGAAGCTATTCGACCTGACGCGGCGCGGCCACGTGCCGGAGGTCGGCATCACGGTGTCCGACGCGACCATCTCGCTGCGCATCCTGGCCCGCGCCGCCACCGTCGCGGAGGCGCGGCGACAGATCGCCCCGGTGGAGCAGACCATCCGCGAGCGCCTGGAGGCCCTGGTCTTCGGCGTCGATGACGAGGACCTGCACGATGTGGTGGTGCGCCTGCTGGAGCAGCAGCGCCTGACGCTGGCGACGGCCGAGAGCGTCACGGCGGGGCAGGTGGCGGAGCGGCTGGCGCGCGTGCCCGGGTCCAGCCACTGCTTCCTGGGCGGCGTCGTCGCCTACACGAACGAGGTCAAGAATGCCCTGCTGGGGGTGCCGCAGGACCTGCTGGACGAGCACGGGGCGGTCAGCGTCCCGGTCGCCGAGGCGATGGCGGTGGGGTGCCGGACGCGCTTCGGCAGCAACCTGGCGGTGAGCACGACAGGGCTGGCTGGCCCGGACGGCGGCAGCGCCGAGAAGCCGGTGGGCCTGGTGTACGTGGGGGTGGCGTGGGAGGGCGGGGCGGAGGTCCAGGCGTTCAGCTGGGGCGGGACGCGGACGGAGATTCAGAGCCGGACCACGAAGTTGGCGCTGAACCGGGTGCGGCTGCGCTTGCTGGGGACCTGAGAGGTTCGGTCTTTTCCATTACGGAGTGCAACGTGGGCCCTGTTCCAGCGCGCCGCCGGGCTGGTCCCGGCGGTCTGGAGAGAGGGGACAAGCCCCGCCGCTCGCCTTATTGCTCCACGGGAGAGAGGAAGTGGAGTCGGGGTGGCATGCTTTCGCGGCCCTCCTGGTCGGGCCGTTCTCCCGACGGCTGCAGGGGCCGCGAAAGCATGCCACCCAGCCCCACCCTTTCCCTTTGGCGGGGAGCTATTTAGCCCTGCCGCGCGCCGAAGGGATGGCAGAAGCGGCCGGGGTGCGTCAGCACGCCCAGGTGCTCCAGCAGATCCTCCAGGTCGTGCCGCTCCTTGATCGCGTCGAACCAGGGCACGCCGCCGGCGTGGTTGGCCAGGCGCAGCCACTGCTTGACCCGCGCGGCGATGAACCCCGACGGCGCCCCCCGCGCGGCGCTCAGCTCAGCGAAGCGCCGCACCAGCGGCAGCCACCCCGAGAGCGGTTCCGCAGTGCCGCCCCCCGCCGCGGGAATGCCCAGCTCCCGCGCCGCCGCGTGCGCCAGCGTCGGGTCCGCGAGCGCCCCGCGGCCGAGCATGAAGTGCTCACACCCCGTCTCGTCGCGGCAGCGGCGCAGGTCCTCGATGGTCCAGATCTCGCCATTGGCCACGACGGGGATCTTCATCCGCGCCCGCACTTCGCCGATCGGCCCCCAGTATGCGGGCGGCCGATAGCCCTGCTCCTTCGTCCGCCCGTGGATGGTGATCCACGAGGCGCCGCCCTCGGCCGCGCGCTCGGCGTTGACGTGGATCGCGCCCATGTCGTCCCAGCCCAGGCGAAGCTTGGCGCTGACGGGGACCGCCGCGGGGACCGCCGCGCGCACCGCCGCGACAATTGCGCGGATGCGCTCGGGGTATTGCAGGAGCGTGGCGCCGCCGTCGTGGCGGTTGACCGTCCGCGCCGGGCAGCCGAAGTTCAGGTCGATGGCACGCGCCCCGGCCGCGACGCCGACCAGCGCCGCCCCGGCGAGTTTGTCCGGGTCACCGCCGAGTAACTGCACCTGGACGGGCAGCCCCGCCGCCGTCGCGCCGCCGTCGAGCAACTCGGGCACGCGCGTGCGGAAGGCCCGGGCGCCGGGGACGTCGTGGCTGACGCGCAGGAACTCCGCGACGCAGTAGGTGAAGCCACCCACCTCGGACAGCAGTGCGCGCATGGGCGGGTCCGTCACCCCCTCCATGGGCGCCAGGACGAGGGCGGGTACACCGTGCTGAACCCAGGGGGTGGGCGGAAGAGCCGTCACGTCCCCCCCTTTCGCGGCGGCCCTTCCCGGGCGGGGGCGTCCGGGCCGAGGGACGCGAGGCGGCCGGTGCTGTCGCCCAGCGCCGGGGTCGAGGCGCCCATCCGGTCGAGGAGCGCCAGCCACAGGTTCGTCAGCGGCACGTCGCCTGCGTGGTGGATGTGGCGCCCGGGGCGGACCGTGCCGCCGCCCTTGCCGGCGAGGAGGGTGGAAGGTTGTCGTGGTTGTGGCGGTCGCCGTCGCTGTTGCCGCAGCCGTACGCCACCAGGCAGTTGTCCAGCAGCGTCGCGTCGCCCTCGCGCACCGCCCGCAGCCGGCCCAGCAGGTAGGCGAACTGCGAAACGTGGAAGCGGTTGATCGTGCGCAGTTTGGCGGTCCGCTCGGGGCGGTTCTGGTGATGCGACAGGTCGTGGTGACCGTCGCGCACGTCCAGGAACGGGTAGGCGCGGTTGCTGAACTCGTTCGCGAAGATCAGCGTCGAGACGCGCGTCGTGTCAGTCTGGAAGGCCAGCGCCAGCAGGTCGCACATGAGCCGCACATGCGCCGGGTAGTCGGCGGGGACGCCCGCGGGCCGCGGATAGTCGGGGGCGGCCTGGTCCGCGCCGCCCAGTCGCGTCTCGACCTCGCGCACCGCGGTCAGATACTGGTCGAGCCGCCGGCGGTCGCTGCCGCCGAGCTGGGAGTGGAGCCGCGCGGCGTCGTCTCGGACGAAGTCGAGGACGCTGCGGCGGTAGCGCGCGCGCAGGGCGCGGCCGCGCGCCGCCTCGTCGCGGTCGCCGCCGCCGAAGAGGCGGTCGAAGACGGCGCGCGGGTTGACCTCGGGCGGCATCGGCGTGCTCTCCGAGCGCCACGAGAGGTTCGAGGTGTAGGCGCAGCTGTAGGGGGCGTCGCAGCGGCCGGACTGCGCCCCCGGCTCGCAGCCGAGCTCCAGCGACGGCAGGCGCGTGTTCCGGCCGACGGCCCGGGCGACCACCTGGTCGGCGGAGACGCCCAGGAGGATCTCGCCGCCGCTGTCGGGTGGGCGGCGGCCGGTCAGGTAGGCGGCCATGGCGCGGGCGTGGTTGCCGCTGGGGCCGTCGGCACGGTGGGCCGACAGCCCGCTCAGGACCAGCACGTCCTGCTTGACGGGGGCGAGCGGCTCCAGGATCCACGGCAGGCGGTAGTCGGCTCCGGTGGCCGTCGGCGTCCAATCGGGCATGTGGACGCCGTTGGGGACGTAGACGAACGCCAGGCGGACCGGGGGGCGGCCTGGGGCGGCGGGGGCGAGGGCCTCCAGCCAGGGCAGGGCGAGGGCCGCGCCCAGCCCTCGCAACACGGTCCTGCGCGAAATCGGTCGGTCCATTCTCATGCTGTCCTCCCCCGACAAGGATAACAGGTGCGGGGGCAAGTTGACACAAGCC
>JBBRPS010000304.1:0-11291 GCA_038227745.1 Gemmatales bacterium
CCGCACTCCAAAGCGCGCCCCCCGCTACACCCGGACACAAACCGCTCTAAACGCGACCTGTCATTTCGTCAGAGTCTCCCAGATCGGCCGGTCCGCCACGGTGATCTCGCGATCGACGGTGTCGCCGGAACTGTAGTACACCCGCAGCCGGTATTTCCCGGCCGGCAGCGCGAACCGCGCCTCCTGGGCCGCCTGCAGGTTCCGCCCGTCGCCGCCGGCGATGTGGCGCGTGCCGAGCAATTTCCCGGCGCCGTCCGCCACCTCGACCCGCACCCCGGTCGCCGACCGCTCGCCGCCGAAGCGCACCGTGACCGGCGTGTGCTTGCCCTTCAACTTGCTCGTCAGCACGATGCACGGGTCGGTGTCGGCGCCGATCAGCACCATGTCGAGCTGGCCGCTCTTGTTGAAGTCCGCCAGCGCCACGCCGGTCGCCCGGAACTTCTGCTCCAGCCCCAGCTCGTGCGTCGCGTAGCGGAACTTGCCGCCGCCCTGGTTCAGGTAGACGCGCACCAGCCCCGTCTTGCCCGTCACCACCAGGTCGAGCAGGCCGTCGTTGTTCAGGTCGCCCCATACCGCCGCGACGCAGTCCGAGCGGAGCTGCGCCAGGTCGCCGCCCTCCAGGGTCACGTCGGTGAACTTGCCCTTGCCATCGCCGCTGAAGAGGCGCACCGAGGGCGGCGGGTACAGCCCGGCCTGCGAGGGCCGCACCGACGTCTTCCAGCTCGGCCCCTCATCGAACATCTTGAGCAGGACCTTGTTTGTCCCCTTCTTGACGTCTACCTCGACGCGATCCACGTCCGGCGCGTAGACGCGCTTGCCCTTGAACTCGTAGACCTGCTTGCCGTTCAGCCAGGCGGTCAGGCCGTTCTCGCTGCCGAAGTGCAGCACGATCTTCTCGTCCTTGGGCCAGTCGAAGGTAGCGTGGGCGTAGGCGGAGTTGGGCGAGGGCTGGCTGCGGCGGATCTCGAGCATCCCGTTGGCCCGCGCCTGCAGCTGCCGCCACTCCCAGCTGTCGCCGCCGATCTTGACTTCGGCGCGCGTCTCCGGGCTGAAGTCCGACTTGGCGGCGAGGACCTTGTCCTCGTCCTCGGAGAACGTGCCGATCATGTGCCAGTCGCTGAGGGCGCCCGCGCGCTCGTTGGTAGTGACAAACAGGCCCGGCCGGCCGTTGTTGAGGAAGTCGGCGGCGGCGACCGACGGCCGCGGCCGCGCCGGGAACGCCAGGCCGGTGTCCGCCGCCGCGCCGAAGGCGCCCTTCTTGTTCAGCGCGACGAGCGGTTCCTCCAGGTTGAGGATGAAGTCGGGCAGGCCGTCGCCGTTCAGGTCGAGTACCGTCAGGAAGTTCGACGGCTCAGTGCCCAGTCCCTCCGGCCCGAGGCCGACCTTCGCCGAGGCGTCCTCGAACCACTTGCCGTCCGCGCCGCCCTTGTTGAGGAACGCGGTCAGTCCCTGCGCCCCGAGCGAGCAAAGGATGTCCGGCAAACCGTCGCCGTTGATGTCCGCCCAGCCCATCGCCTCGCCGGGGTTATCGACGCGCTTCGGCGTCGCGGGCAGGAGGGCCGAGTCGTCGCGGAAGCGGTTGCCGAGGTTCGTGTACAGCCGGCCCGCGGAGGTGAGCAGCGACAGGCGGCCCGACTTGTTGTAGTCGGCGAAGGCGGCGGCGAGGCAGCCGGGGTCCTTCGACAGGCCCCACTTGTCGGTCACGTCCTCGAAGCCGCCCTTGCCAGTGTTGCGCAGCAGCATGAGACCGCCCGTTCCGACCATGAGCAGATCGGGATAGCCGTCGGCGTCCACGTCCACGGGGATGACGCCCTGAAGGCGGCCCTCCGGCCGCGGCAGCTCGATCATGTCGGAGAAACCGGCCACGTCCTTCAGCGCCGTCTTGGCGATGGCCGGGGCCTCGGTAATGACGTAGGCGAGCGGCTGCTTCATCGACGCTCGCACCTTCTGGATGCGCACGTCGGTGCGGCTGACGGTGGCGGGGACGACGACGTCCTCGCCCTTGAGGAGCTTCTCGATGGCGGCCTTGAGGCCCTCGATGTCGCCGCAGTAGGTGCGGCACATGTAGGGCTCGCCGTGGCTGTGGTTCCACCACTCGCCGCCGGCGTAGGCCTGGTACCAGTAGCCGCCGATGCACGTCTCGCTGGCGCCGCCGTTGTGGAACATGATGGCAATCTTGCCGGGCTCGGCCCACTCGATGGGCAGGCGCTTCTCCTTGTCGTTGAAGCCGCCGACGCCGACGTTGTGCTTGATGACGTCGGTGGGGTGCTTGCCCTTGATGTCGGCGATCTTGCGGAAGTAGATGAGCTTGCGCTCCTTGTTGACCTTCTCGACCTTGAGGAGGAGGATGTTGGTCGATTCGTTGAGGACGCGCGGCAGGGTATAGCGCTCCTCGACGTAGGCGCCGCCGGGGCGGACGGCGACGGTAAGCAGCACGATGCCCGCGAGCAGGGCCAGGGTGCGCCGGGGATTCATGGGCCGACTCCTGTGGGGAAAAGGTGAACTCCGTTTAGCCGCGAGCGGTGAGCCAGATCCGCTGCGCGGGGGTGAGCCAGATCCGCTGCGCGGGGCACGCGCTCGCCCCCGCGCAGCGGGATCTGGCTCACCGCTCGCGGCTAAACTCATTGCGCCTGGATGACGAGCTTCACGGGCGAGCCTTCTTTTGGCAGCAGTTTGCGGTTGACCTCGAGCTTCCACTTGCCCTCGTCCTTGGCGCCGAGGCCCGACTGGAAGACGGTGTCGTCGGTTACGGGGAAGATGGTCGCCAGCGTGCCGCTGAGGTCGGCGCCGTAGACCTTGTCGTCCTTTTCGGGGTCGGGGTTCTTCATCGCCGAGCCGGTGAAGTGCCACTTCAGCTTCGGCAGCGTCTTGCCGCTGTTGAGGTCGATCATGGTCTCCTCGATGGGGATCCTCTTCGCCCCCGCCGAGGTGGGGATTTCGAGGTAGAGGCTGACGAGCGGTCCGGCGGCCTTGCCGTTCTGGCCGAGCGCCGGCTTGCCCGCCTTGAGGCCGAGGCTGACGAGGGCCCGGTGGACCTCGCTCGGCTTGACGTCGTAGGTCACGACGGTCTCGTGGGCCTTCTGCCCCTTCGGAGCGGGGAAGGTGGCGATGACCTCGATGGGGTAGACCTGCTTGAGGTTGGGCAGCTTGCGCGGAGCGATGGCGGCGGTGATGGTGACGGTGCGCTTTTCCTTGTCAACGACGATCCCCGAGGTCGCTTTTTTCTCGCCGCTGAGGGACGGGGCCGCGGCGCAAAGGAGGGCCGCCGCGGGGGCGAGGAGGAGCAGGCGCCAGTTCATGGCTCGGTCTCCGGAGGATTAGGGACTCGGCCCACGGCGGACGGAAGGTCCGTCCCTGTAGGCGGCGCCGCGGTCGGCGGCGCGTAAGCACTACGATACCGCACCGCGCCGGCGGATGGCAATGGGGTAGGCGGCGCGGCGTGCGCGCCTTTCGTCTCACCCATCCCGGGTCGCTGCCCAGGAGCGACCGACGTACAGCAAGCCCGGCAGAGCGTCGGCGAGGCGGGCGATCTCGTCCTCCGTATTGTAGAAGTGCGTCGAAACCCGAACCAAAGGCCCCTCCGGCCGCTCCACGATCGGGATCTCGATGCGGTGCCGTTCCCACAGCTCTTGCCGGAGCCGCGGCGGATCGACGCCGGCCGGCAAGCGGAACGCGGTCATGAAGCCGTGCAGGGCCGGGTTCGCGGGCGTCACCGGCCGCAGTCCGCACAGTCCTCCCAGCCGCGCCCGCACCAGCCCGGCCAGCTCGGCGTTGCGCCGGCGGATGGCTTCCCAACCGAGGTCGGCCTGAAAGCGGATGGCGTCCGGCACCGCCAGCCAGGCGCACGGGTCGCGCGTCCCCTCGAACTCGAAGGCACGCAGGCGCGGCGTGGTGCCGAACTCGTCGCGCTCGTCGAGGCGGCGGCGGTCCCGCCGATAGCCCCAGCTCACCTGCAGCGGCTCCAGCCGGTCCTCGTTACCCGGCGCGACGTACAGGAAGCCGGAGCCGGTCGGCGCGAGCAGCCACTTGTGACCGTTGGCCCCATAGAAGTCGCACCCCAGCTTCGACAGGTCGAGCGGCACCATCGCCGGCGCGTGCGCCCCGTCGATCGCGGTCAGCACGCCGCGCCGCCGCGCTTCCGCACACAGTTCCCGTGCCGGCAGCACCAGTCCGGTCGGCGACAGGACGTGGCTGAAGAAGAACAGCCTCGTCCGTGGCGTCAGCGCCGCGCGGGCGGCCTCGACGATGGCGGCCGGATCCTCGGCAAGGATCGGCAGGGGGAAGGTCCGCAGGGTCAAGCCCTGGCGCTGGGCGGCGCGCTCCCAGCACCAGTGCATGGCCCCGTATTCGTGGTCGCTGAGGAGGATCTCTCCCGGGGCCGCGAGGCGCAGCGAGGCGGCGACGAGGTTGACGGCCGCGGTGACGTTCGCGGTGAACACCAGCCGGCGCGGGTCGGCGCCGACGAAGGCGGCCAGCTCTTCCCGCGCCCGCCACAGCAGCGGCGGCCCCTGCCGCAGGAAGAAGTCCATCGGCTCCTCGGCGAGGCGGCGGCGCAGTTCCGTGGCGCGCTCGAAGACGGGGCGCGGCAGGAGGCCGAACGAGCCGGTGTTGAGGTTGGCGACCGTGGGGTCGAGCAGCATCCGCGCACGGGCATCGGACCAGGAGACAGACGGCATGGGGTGTGCTTCCGCTCAACAGAGAGGGGGGACGGGGACGTTGATACGCTGCGGGGCCGTCCGGGCCTCGTCGAGAGGCGCAGGTTGGCTTGCCGTTTCGTGTGCGGCGCAAACGGCGCCGTTGACAAGTGCCTGTCCGGATGTTAACGTCATAATACTCGCACCCTTAAACATGAGCCATTTTCCCGACGATGCCGCAGGAACTGACCACCAACCGCGAGGCGGAAATCCTGGAAGAGTGCCAGCAGGCGCTCGGCTATCACTTCCGCCAGGCCGACCTCCTCCGCGCCGCCCTGACCCATACCTCGGGCGCCGAGACGCGCGGGGCCTCCAACGAGCGCCTCGAATTCCTCGGCGACGCCGTGCTGGGCGTCGTCACCTGTGAACAACTGTTCCTGCGCTTCCCCGACTACCAGGAAGGCGACCTGACCAAGATCAAGTCCGTGGTGGTCAGCCGCCGTACCTGTGCCCGCATCAGCCGCCTCCTCCACCTCGATGAATTCCTGTTCATGGGCAAGGGGATGAACGTCCATACGGTGGTGCCGTTGAGCCTGATGGCGGACGTGTTCGAGTCCCTGGTCGGGGCGATCTACCTCGATGGCGGACTGGAGCCGGCCAAGGCGTTCATCCTGAAGTACATCGGCCCGGAGATCGAGCACGTCGCCGGCGGCAGTCACGGCACGAATTTCAAGTCGCTGCTGCAGCAGGTCGGCCAGCGCGAGTTCGGCGGCACGCCGCAGTACGACCTCCTGGACGAGAAAGGCCCCGATCACAGCAAGTGCTTCAAGGTGGCGGCGGTCATCACCAGCCACCGCTACCCCGCCGCCTGGGGCCGCACCAAGAAGGAGGCCGAGCAGAAGGCCGCCATGAACGCCCTCGCCGACATCAACGGCGAGCCGGTGCCCTTCGCCGCCGATTGAGGTAGAGCAATTGGCGGTCGGGGTTCGTGGCCGACTCGCTCCGCGAGTCGGGGAGCCGGCAGCCAGACCGACTCGCGGAGCGAGTCGGCTACGAACCGCGCCAGCTCACAGTCCTGCTGCCACCTCCTTCACCCCGACCCCCTCGCTCAGCGTCAGCCGCTTCTCCATCCGGTACAGCCGGTAGATCGAGCGCGTGAAGGCGTAGGCATCCTGCAGCGCTCGCTCCGGCAGCGGCTTGCCCAACGGCGACAGCGCTTCCGCGATCACCAGGCGCCGCGGGGCCGACAGTGCCGCCAGGTGCGGAATGTCGCCGACGCGCAGGATGCCCGGCGCCAGCAGCCCCATCCGTGTCCCCGCCGGATATTCGCGGTCCGTCACGTAGCTCGCCGGCGTACTCACCACCGCGGCGGACGTGATGCGGTCGCCCAGCAGCGCCGAGGCGCACAGCGCGACGACCCCCGCCTGCCCCAGGCCGACCACACCGACGCGGCGCCGGTCCAGCCCCGGCTGCAGCGCCAGCCAGTCGAGCAGGCACTGCACGTCGAACACCCACTGCCCCAGCAGCGGCCGGCCCACCCACAGCGCGTGCTCGGCGCTGTTGTGGTCCGGCGCCGGCCCGATGGCGTCGCGCTCCGGCCGCGTCTCGCCCGTGCCGCGCAGGTCCGGCGCCAGCAGCGCCCAGTCGCGCTCCAGCAGCGCCGCCGCCAGCGGGTGCCGCAGCGCCGCCGTCTTGCCGTCGAGGTGCAGCAGCACACAGGCGCCGGGCCGGGCGTTCGGCTGTACGCGCTGCCGCAGCAGCGCCGGTACCGGCATCTCCGCCTCGGGGTGCAGCACCACCGGCGTCGTGCGCACCTGCCCCGCCGTCTCCGCCTTGCCCAGCCGCGCCGCCGGCTTCGGCGCCGCCGGGAAGTCGCCAAACACCTGCCGGCGCAGCTGCGTGCGGCGGTGGACTGCCGCCGACTCCCAGTCCTCGACGTGGTCGGGCTTGAGGGCGTTGAGCCGCGCGACCTGGGCGCGGCCCGCGCGCGCGGCGAAGGCGGGCAGCAGCAGGAAGTCGGCGGGCCGCTTGCCGCCCGGGAAGCAACTGATGTCGTCGATACGCTCGACCTCGTGCTTCGGCTCGGCGATCGGCTTGCCGGTCCCCTCGTTCTTCAGCCAGCGCGTCATCCAGCCGTACATCGCCTCGCGCATCGGCTGGTTGTAGGCGTGGCCCGACTCGAACGTGGCGTGGTGGATCTTCTCCGCGGCGTCGAGAAGTTTGAACACCGGCCGGGCGCGGGCGATGCTCTGCCGCGCCTCGCCGACGCTGAACTGGAAGGCGTCGCGCGTCGCGTTGATGACCATCAGCGCGCGCGGCGCCACCAGGGAGAGGACGTCGCCCTCCTCGCAGAAGCGCAGCGCCCCGGGCAGCATCTCGCAGACGCAGCAGGCGGCGTGCAGGTAGGCCTGGTAGGTGCCGACCGAGCAGACCGGCACGACGGCTCCGAGGCGCTCGTCGAGGGCGCCGGCGTACATCGTCTGGTTGCCGCCGCCCGACGCGCCAGTGATGCCGATCCGCTCGCCGTCCACCTCCGGCCGCGTGCGCAGGTAATCGACCGCGCGGCGGTTGTCGTAGACCTGTAGCCCCACGAGCGTCTGCCCGAGCGGCCAGAGCGTGCTGCCGTAGAGGGCGCCGTGGTAGCCGCCGGCCGGCGCCGTGTAGCGCTCGCCGGCGCCGAAGGCGTCCACCGCCAGCACCACGAAGCCCAGCTTGACCAGGCCGAGGCAGCGCGCCTGCACGACGGGGTCGCGGCGCGCGCCCGCCCAGTGGCCGTGGACTGCCAGCACCGCGGGCAGTCTCCCCTTTACCGGGTCGGGCAGGTAGAGGTTTGCCGTCACCCACACCTCGGGCCGGCTCTGAAAGAGGAGTTTCTCGATCAGGTAGCCGCGCCGCCGCAGCACGCCGAGCGGGCGCGGCTCGAGCGGACAGGGCTTGTCGGGGAACGGCCCCAGGGCGGCGAAGAGGGCCTGGCGCAGTTCCGTGCGGCGCCGCTGCCACGCGGGGCGGTCGGCGGGCGGTTGGTCCTTCGCGTGCAGCGCCCGCGCCTGGGCGCGCAGCAGCTGGTCGAGGGCGGTGGGTTGGGGCTTCGGCAGGACCTGGTCGGGCATCGGCGTCACTCCTTGTGTTGCTGGCGTTCGCGGGCGCGCGCGCGCAGGAGGTCCTTGACCTCGGACGGGACGAACTTTTCCAGGTCGCCGCCGAGGTTGGCGATCTGCCGCAGCAGCGTGCCGCTGATGTGAGAATAGGTCTCCTTGGCCATCAGGAACACGGTCTCGATCTCGGGGTCGAGAGCCAGGTTCGTCAGCGACATGGTGAACTCGTACTCCATGTCGCTCGTGGTCCGCAGGCCGCGGAGCATGATCCGCGCCCCGACGCCGCGCACGAACCGGACTGCCAGGCCGCTGAAGGTGCGCACCTCGACGTTCGGCAGCGGCGCGACCACGCGCGCGATCAGGTCGGCCCGCTCCTCGACGGTGAAGAACGGCGCCTTCTCCGGGTTGATGCCGACGCCGACGACCAGGCGGTCGAAGACGCTGCTGCCGCGGCGGATGACGTCGAGGTGGCCCAGGTGGATCGGGTCGAAGACGCCGGTGTAGACGGCGATCTGGTGTCCGGGGGCAGGGGACATGGCAATCCTTTCTCGATGGGACAACAACCCCCGTTTAGCCGCGAGCCTCGGGCGAGCGCGCTGGTGCAGCCCCGCGCTCGCCCGAGGCTCGCGGCTAAACGGCGCGAAGGACCCCAAGGAACTTGTCGATCTCCTCGGTCGTGTTGTAACAGTGCGGACTGACGCGCAGGCGGCCCGCCCGCTGGTTGACGACGATCCCCTCTTCGCGGCAGCGGCGCATGAGCTGCCGCACGTCGGCGCCGGCCGCCACCAGGGATACGATGCCGGACTTCTCGCCGGGCCGACGGCTGCTGTAGACCGTCAGGCCCACCTTCTCCGCCCCGGCGCACAGGTAGTCCGTCAATTCCAGCACGCGAGCCTCGATCGCCTCGACGCCGATCTCCAGCAGCCAGGCGAGGCTCGCGCCCAGGGCGGTGACGCCCGCGACGTTCAGCGTGCCGCTCTCCCAGCGGCCGGCGTGCGGCTTGAGGCAGAAGTCGATGCGCGAAAAGTCGCGGGCGCCGACCGTGCTGTTCCAGCCCACGCCGACCGCGTGCAGCAGGTCAACCAACTCGCGGCGGACGTAGAAGACCCCCGCCCCTTCCGGCCCGAGCAGCCATTTGTGGCCGTCGGCGGCGAGGAAGTCGATCGGCGTGCGGCGCACGTCGAGCGGCAGCACCCCGAGGCCCTGGATCGCGTCCACGAAGAAATGCACGCCGTGCTCCCGGCACAGGGCGCCGACCGCGTCGAGGTCGTTGCGGAAGCCCGTCGCGAACTCCACGAAGCTGAGGCTGACGAGGCGCGTGCGCGAGTCCATGGCGGCGTGCAGGTCGTCGAGCACGACGCGGCCAGCGCGGCCCGGGACGGCGCGCACCTCGACGCCGCGGTCCGCGAGGTTCATCCACGGGTAGCGGTTGGCGGGGTACTCGTCCTCGGCGGTGACGACGTTGTCGCCGGGCCGCCAGGGGTAGCCCTCGGCCACGATGCCGATGCCCTCGCTGGTGTTCTTGATAAAGGCGACGTCGAGGGGGTCGGCGTTGAGCAACCGGGCGGCGAGGCCGCGCACCTCCTCGACGCGGCGGTTCCAGTCCGGCTCGTGGACGAGGCCGTGGTCGGCCATGTCGGCGGCCCAGGCGATGAGGGCGTCGCGGGCGCGGGCGGTCAGCGGCGCGACTGCGGCGTGGTCGAAGAAGGCCCAGTGACGGGTGACAGGCATTTCCTCGCGCAGCGCGAGCCAGTCCATACGGCGCCTCCCGGGGGCGAAGTCCGCATGCAGCATACCGGCTGGGCCGGCGTTGTCACGGAAAAAGCGCGGCGAGCGCAGGTGCGCGCGAAACGGCAAGCCAGCCACCCGCGCCGGGAGTGGGGTTTGCCCGCCCCCGGGTGTGAGGTAGAATACGACATCGCGAACGCCTCGCCATCTTCCGGAGGGACCCCGTTCCATGCCCTTCCTGTTGCTCCTCGTGCTGACGCTGATCTGCCTGCAGCGGGAATGGCCGGAGCCGCTCCACGACTCCGGCCTCGAGGGCAGCCTGATTTTCACCTGGGGCGGGGTCGTCGCCTTCGTCGCGGCCGGCTGGCTGCTGGCGCTGCGGGCACGGCGGTGCCTCGCCAGTAACCCGATCCAGCGCTCGCGCCTCCTCCGTCGCTTCTCCGCCCAGCGCCGCTACCTCATGCTCGGCCAGGTCGCCTTCTTCCTCACCGCTCTCTGTCTGCTCGGCTGGGGGGTGGCGGCCCGCGACCTGGTCGGCCAGGAGGCCTCCGCACCGACCGCCGCGGAACAGCCCGCGCAGGCACCGGCCGAGGAGCAGGAGACAGCCCCTGCGATCCTACCCGGTATGGAAGTGCTCCTGCTCGCGCCGCTGCTGCTCGGGCTGGTCCTGTCCTGGGCCGTCTTCTACGACATGGAGCGCGTCGCCCACGACACCTCCCCAGTCCTCGACGAGGCGTTCCCCGGCCGCTGGACCTACGTTGGCCTGCAGGCGCGGCACAACCTCCTCCTCATCGCGCCGCCGTTGCTGCTCGTGCTCGTGCAGCAAATCGTCCTGGCCGTATTCCCGCGGCTGCAGCACGACGAGCTGCTCCTGCCGCTCTTCGGGGCGGCCCTGCTGGCCGCCGTCTTCTTCGGCATCCCGTGGCTGCTGCGCCTCATGCTCGGCCTCGCGCCGCTGCCCGAGGGGCCGCTGCGCGACCGGCTGCTGGCGACGGCGCGGCGGCTGTCGTTCCGCTTCAGCGACGTCCTCGTCTGGGACACGCGCAACACGGTCGCCAACGCCATGGTCACCGGCCCGTTGCCGTGGCTGCGCTACGTGGTCCTGACCGACCGCCTGGTTCGCGAGATGTCGCCCGAGGAGGTCGAGGCGGTGTTCGGCCACGAGGTCGGCCACATCAAGCACCGCCACATGCTGTTCTACTTCGGCTTCCTGCTCGCCAGCCTGCTCGTCATGCTCGGCCTGTGGAACGCGGTCAGCGACCTGGTCCGCCAGCCGGTGGTGCAGGCCTTCCTGCGCGACAACGTCCCCGACCTGGTGGCGTGGTTGAAGGCGTACAAGGTGGTCGCGATGCTGCCCCTGGTCGTGCTGCTGGGGGCGTACATGTTCATCGTCTTCGGCTTCCTGTCGCGGCGCTGCGAGCGTCAGGCGGACATCTTCGGCTGCCGCACCGTCTCCTGCGAGGTGTTCATCGAGGCGCTGGAAAAAGTGGCCCGCCTGAACGGCATCAGCCGCGACCGCCCCGGCTGGTTCTCGTCCTGGCAGCACTCCACGATCGCGCGGCGCGTGGAGTTCCTGCAGCGCATGAGCGCCGACCCGGCCCTGGAGCCGCGCTTTCAACGCGCGGTCGGGTACGTCAAGTGGGGGATGGTCCTGAGCCTGACGCTGGTGTTCACGGCCGTCGTCTGGGCGATTGGCCCGGGACGCGCATGGGCCATGCTCAAGCAGCTCTGAACCGGCGAGCCGGGGGCGTTAGCCCTCGGAGGCCACTCTCCTTCTCCGGGGGTTAGAGCGGTTCGTGGCCGACTCGCTCCGCGAGTCGGGGGCCAGCACCCC
>JBBRPS010000305.1:0-11258 GCA_038227745.1 Gemmatales bacterium
CTGGCGGCGGCGCTGGCGAAGGCGAACCTGTCGGCCGACGCCGCCAAGCGCGTGCTGCGGGCGATGTTCCTGGCGGGCCGCAACGACGCGCCGCTCGTCAACGTGGTGAGCAAGCTCGCCGGCCTGGGCGTGGCGCCGCGGCCGCCGAGCGCCGAAGAGGTGCGCCGCCTTGTCGCCGAGGTGGCGGCGAAGGGCGACGCGGCCCGCGGCGAGCGCGTGTTCCGGCGTGCGGACCTCGGCTGTCTCAAATGTCATGCGCTGAACAAGGCGGGCGGCAACATCGGCCCGGACCTCGGCCCGGTCGGCGCCGCCTCGCCCCTCGATTACATCATCACGTCGATCCTCGACCCGAACCTGTCGATCAAGGAGGAGTACCTGACGAAGGTCATCACGACGGCGTCGGGGACGATCGTGACGGGGATCGTGAGGGAGAGGACCAAGAACCAGGTGACGCTGAAGGACGCGACGGGCAAGCTGGTGCGCATCCCCGCCGACGAGGTGGACATGGAGGCGAATGGCAAGTCGCTGATGCCCGAGGGCGTGACCGGTATCCTGACGCGCGGCGAATCGCTCGACCTGATCCGCTTCGTGTCGGAGCTGGGCAAGCCTGGCCCGTACGCGATCCCGTCGGCGAGCCTGGTGCGGGGCTGGAAGCGGCTGCGCGAGGTGCCGGCGGCGCTGCGCGAGGGCGTCCCGAACCGCGACGTCCTCCGCGACACCGTGCTGCGGGCGAACCCCGAGGCCTGGGAGCCGGTCTACGCGCTGGTCAACGGCACGCTGCCGCTGGACGAGCTGCGCCAGGGCGGCGAGGTGGTCTACCTGCAAGGGGAGGTAAACGTCTCGCGCGCTGGGCCGGTGGAGGTGGCCGTCAAGTCGGGGACGCCGGTGACGTTCTGGGTGGACGAGGAGCCGTTCGAGAACCAGGCGCGGGCGACGGTGAAGCTGTCGGCGGGGCGACACCGCCTCACGGTGCGCGTGGCCGCCGCGGATACGGTTGCCTCCGGGCTGCGCGTGGAGGTGCGGAAGTCCGCGAAGTCGAAGGCGCAGTTCGAGATCGTGCAGGGCGAGTAGGACGCAGCACCATTGCGGCGGAGCAAGGACAGCAGAACCAGGTTACCCCTGCGCGCCCTCCCGCCGACGCACGCACGGGCCAGGGGGTTCTCACCCTACGCGGCCATGCCGCCGCGGATCAGAACGCGGCCTTCAGCCCCGACAGCACCCGTCTGGCCCCGCCACTTGCCTTGCTCGCCAGGAGCGCGTCGAAAATACCGGGCACTCGGCGCGCCCAGGTTCGCCACCGTTCTCGCTTCTTACTATAGGGAGCCGTCATGGTACAACCGGCGGCGGATCGCCCGGAGGAGCTGGAACGTCAGCGGAGCTATCTGCTCCTGCTGGCCCGGCTGCAAGTCAGCCCGGCTCTCCGGAACAAGATCGATCTCTCCGGCGTTGTCCAGCAGACGCTGCTGGAAGCCTGCCAGGCCGGGCCGCAGCTCGACGCACTGGAGTCCGGACAGTGGGCCGCCTGGCTGCGCCGCGCTCTGGCCCACAACCTGGCCGACGAGGTCCGGAAGCTGTCCACCGGCAAACGGGACGTCCGGCGCGAGCGCTCACTGGAAGCCGCGCTGGAGGAGTCCGCCTCCCGGATCGAAGGTTGGCTGGCGGCGCAGCAGTCCTCGCCCAGCCAGCGGGCTGAACGGGATGAACAGGCCGCCGCACTGATGCAGGCGCTGACCCAGCTCCCGGAGGCGCAGCGGGAAGCGCTGGTCCTGCGGCATTGCGAGAACTGGTCGCTCGCCGACATCAGCCGACACCTGAACCGCACGCCCGCCGCCATCGCCGGGCTACTCAAACGCGGCCTGAAACAGCTTCGCGAACACCTGCGCGAGCCGGAGTGAACCATGAGTCCCCCCGCGAGTGATCCCTCGGCCGACGACGCACGCCTCAACGAGATCCTCGCCGCCTACCTCGAAGCCGTCGATGCCGGGCGTGAGCCGGACCGGCAAGAACTGCTTCGCCGGCATCCGGACTTCGCCGCGGAGCTCCAGGCCTTCTTCGCCGACCACGATGCCTTCGACCGCCTGGCGCCGCCCGGGCCGCGCGCTCAACCGGCCGACCCCGTGGACGCTACGACCCTCGCGCCCTCGGAACAGCCGGCGCCGGCCCCCGGCGTCAAGGTCCGCTACTTCGGCGATTACGAGCTGCTGGAAGAGATCGCGCGCGGCGGCATGGGCGTGGTCTACAAGGCGCGGCAGGTGAGCCTGAACCGGCTGGTCGCGCTCAAGATGATCCTGGCCGGGCAGCTGGCGAGTGCTGACGACGTCAAGCGCTTCCACGCCGAGGCGGAAGCCGCCGCCCACCTCGACCATCCGAATATCGTGCCCATTCATGAAGTCGGTGAGCACGAGGGCAACCACTACTATGCCATGCAGTTCGTCGATGGCCCTAGCCTCGCCATGCACCTGGGCGGTTCGAGTTGGTCCAACCGCGACGCCGCCGAGTTGGTCCGCGCCTGCGCCGAGGCGGTGCAGTTCGCGCACGAGGGCGGCGTGATCCACCGCGATCTCAAGCCCGCGAATATCCTGCTGACGTTGAGCGGCCGGTCGCGGGCCGGCGCGGAGGAAGTGTCCCCGGTGCCGCCTTCCGAGCGGCGGCGAAACGACTGGGTGCCCAGGATCACGGACTTCGGCCTCGCCAAACGAGTCGGCCACGGCGCCTCGTTGACGGCCACTGGTCAGATCGTCGGCACGCCGAGCTACATGGCTCCCGAGCAGGCCAGCAGCAAGAAGGACGTCGGCCCGGCGGCGGACGTCTACGCCCTGGGCGCGATCCTCTACGAGCTGCTCACGGGCCGGCCGCCGTTCCGGGCCGCGACGCTGCTCGACACTCTGTTGCAAGTCGTCTCCGAGGAGCCGGTGCCGCCCTCGCACGTGCAGCCGAAGGTCCCGCGCGACCTGGAGACGATCTGCCTGAAATGCCTGGAGAAGCGGCCGGAACGGCGCTATGGCTCGGCGCGCGCGCTGGCCGACGACCTGGGCCGCTTCCTGAATTACGAGCCGATCCACGCCCGGCCGGTGAGCCGCACGCGACGGTTCGGCGTCTGGGTGCGCAAGCGGCCGTGGGCGGTGGTGGGGCTGGCGCTGGCGGCGATCCTGGCCGTGTCGCTCCTGGCCCAGTCGTACTACCTCGAGAACCGGCGGCAGCGCCTGGAGAACCTGTATCGCGAAGCCCAGCTCGGCCGGTTGTCGCTGGCCCAGCGGCCGGCTCCTGATGGCCCCGCCGGCGGCCCGCTTCGGCCCGCCGCCGAGCAAGCCCTGCAGTCCTTGCGCCAGGCTGCCGCGCTTCGCCCCGAGGGCCGTCTCTACGAGGAAGCCCTCGACGTGTTGCTGGTCGAGCACCGCGGCGGCGAGCGCATTTACCCGAAGCCGGGGGCCAAGGCGGTGCTGCCGCGCGAGTGGGTCCTCGACAACCAGAAGTTTCCGGGGATCTTCACACTGACCCGGGACGCTAAACTCCTTCAGCTTCGCGGTATCTTGTTTCACCTCGACACCGGCACCACGACCCGTCTCGAAGGGCCGTTCGCGCTCCAGACCATTTGTGATCCAACCGGAACCTTCCTGGCACGCCGGGCCGAGCCGACGGCCGTCGAGGTCGTCGAGCGAGCGACCGGAAAGCCGCGCCCGCTCAACCCAAGACCCCTGGCCGGCCTGATCTGGCGATTCTCGCCTGACGGCCGCTTGTTCGCCGTGGTGACAGGCGTTCCGGCGTCGGGTTCCAAGCACGCGGCAGCGAGGACCATCGACGTCTGGGACATGAGCACGGGCCTTCCGAAGCCGAGCATCCCGTTGCCCGCCGGCGAACGGCCGGTACAGCCCGAGTTCAGCGGCGACTCCCGTTTCGCGGCCTGGGTCGCGCGTAACGAGGTCCGAGTCTATGCGGTGGCAACCGGCAAACTGACCAGCCGCATTCCCGCTCCGGGAGTCGGGGGGGCGGCCCTCAGTCCTGACGGTACAACGCTGGCCTGGTCAAGCGCCTATTCCCATACGGCTGAGAACACGAAAGTGAAAGTGGTCAAGGTCTCCGGCGGCGAAGCGATTCACGAGTTGCGGTCCACGGGGCCGGTCGCCGTCGTGCGCGTCGCTTACACGCCGGATGGCAAGTTCGTCATCGGGCAGACCGGTTTCCGCGAGAGAGATGACACTTACAGCGAGTTTGGCCGCCTGCATTCCAACATGATTGTGAACCTGGTGCCGGTCTTCCAGAAGCACACGGACCGTGTCTGCATCTGGGACGCGGCCGACGGCAAGCTCGTCGCCTGGCTGCGGGGCCGCGCGTTCGCTGACGGCTTTGGTCCGCGAAACGAACTGGCCGTCGCCCGGGTCCAGGGTTCGGGTGCCGATGCCGATCCGGAGATCGATCTGTGGCGGCCTGCCGAACTGGTGGCGGCCCTCGAGCAAGAGGGGCTGGCGAGGTGGGTGCATTTCTCAGGACAGGACTCGAAAGGGGCCTGGGGCTCGATCATCTCGATCGGTTGGAACTTCTGGTCGTTGGTCCTGACGCTGGTCCTCCCGGGCGTCTGGGGGTGGGGGACCGTCATCCGCATCCAGGAGAAACGCATCACCCTCCGCACCGCGCACACAGGGATCGCCCTGACGCTGCTGCTGGTCGCAGGCGGAATCTGCTGGTTTATTGCCGCGGTGGCACAGCACTCGGCCTTCCTTGCGCTGCCGGGGCTCGCGGCCCTCTTCTTCGCCTTCCCGACGGGTGCACTGGCGGTCCGGTGCTATACCCATGTGACGTATGGGGAAGCAGTGGCTTACTTCGATCGGCTCCAGGCGATCCCCGAGGCGGACCAACAGCGGAGCAAACAACGGGCGAAACAGTTCGGCAGAATCGTCTTGCACTGGCTCGTCGGCATGACTCCCCTTCTTGCCGTTGTGGCCTACCTGGATGGGAATGCCTTCCTCTTCCCCGCCGGGAACAGCATGGAGTACGAGGCTGTCCTCGCGAGTAGCATGCAACTGCCCTTCTTTGCGCTATTCTACCTCGAGCAGAGCCTGGTCCCGGTTACCCTCCTCTACGTGATCTTCGCCCTCGTCGAAGCGAAGTGGGGGCCGCCCAGGCAACCCCGGTTCGTGCTTCCGCCGGAGACCGAGCAAACGAGGTGGCGCAGGTTCACCGCTCGAATCGTCAACCTGTTCCCGCTGAGCGCTACGGCTGCCTTCGCGTTCTGGTTGGTGATCCTCCTGGCCGGCCTGGGGCTCGCTGGCTTCGAGCTGTATGTACGGCTTGCCTCCGGCGACTGGCCCCGCTGGATTGACGCCCACTTCCGCGACAACGAATCGACCGGACGCCTGGCCCTGGCTGTGTTTTACGTGCTGGAGAGCCTGCTGCAGCTGGTACGGATGGCACGGGGCCGACGGTAGGGGGTAGCGGGCGGCTGCGGATACGTCTGGCATTTCTCTGACATTTCTTTGTGGTCTTTGTGAGCTTTGTGGTTCAATTCTTACTCGATCTCGTGGTCGCAGAGGATCATGGAGACGTTCCCTGTCTGCGGAAATGCGTGAAGGGCACCCAGAGGCGGTGGTGACCGGAATCGGCCTCTACGGGTAATTCGACCAGCGTCCGCCTTTTTCTGTAGTCCAGGTGTACGATCCCCACAGGCAGGTAAGTCTTGCCGTTGTCCCGGACGACCCCGCCCTTGCCGACGCGCAGAAACTCGCGGTTGCCGTCCTCGTCCGGAACGGCGACGACGTGTGTCCCCAGGATGCCGTTTTCGACCGTGACGATACACTCCACTTCGGGGAGATAGGTAATCTCTTCCGCCTGAGACATGGCATCGCCTTTCTGGTCAACGGCCGGTGCGTTTTCTGACGGGAACATCCCGACGCCTTGCCTCCTTGCCGCCAAGCCATCCACCGCCCCCAGCAGCGACCAGAGCGGGCGGTTGCCGATCCGGAGGAGGCTTATGCAAATTAACGCCCGGATGCCTCTGCCGCAACCCCTCTCACGCCGCCCTCTTCCTCTTGCGCCGGACCATCGCTGCCGGGGTGGGCTGCGGAAGCCGTGGGACCTTCTCGCGGAACGGGTAGAGGAGTTGTCCCCAAAAGCCTTCCGGGAAGTCGGCTTCGTCGTTGCCGAACGCCTGCGGCAGCTTGCCCACCGGCATGTAGAACGTGCCGAACAGCACATCAAGGATGGGGAACGTCGAGGCGAAGTTCTTGTTGCCGCCCTCCGCGAGCGACGTGTGGTGCCAGCGGTGGAACACCGGGCTGGCGAGCACGTACTTCAGCGGCCCGAATGTCCAGTTCAGGTTGGCGTGAACCAGGGCCGACTGGACGATGATGAACGGCACCAGCGCGACCAGCGCCTCGCCCGAGAACCCCAGCAGCAGCACGGCCACGTCCGCTACGCCGAACGCCAGCAGGTGGTTGACCGGGTGGAAGCGCGCCGTGGCCGTCCAGTCCACCACCTTCGGCGAATGGTGGACGGCGTGGTACTTCCACCCCAGGCGGCCGTGGAAGGCGCGGTGGAGCCCGTACAGCATCGCGTCCTGGAGGAGCAGGATCGCCAGGCCCTGCACCCACACCGGCAGGTGCTTGACCGGCAGGCAATTCGGCTCGGCGCCGCCGAACAGCAGCACCAGCCCCACGATCATCATCCCCACGCGGCACAGGCGCAGGAACACCGGCACGACGAACCAGTAGACGACGTCCGTGCCGAGGGCGCGCAGGTCCTTCCACCAGTACATGCCGGGGTTGCAGGGCGTCAGGCGCGTGAGGGTGCCGAAGCCGACGCCCAGGCCCACCACCCACGCCAGTGTCCGCAGCCAGGCGTCGCCGATTGTCGCAATCCAGTCCATGCGCCCGAGGCTCCCGGAAAGGGTTGAGAGGCACTCCCCGGCCCGTGGCGCCGGGCCGGGGGCCGCCCCCGAGAATCCGCTCGTCCCCGCCGTCGCGGTCAGGCTTGCGGCGACACGTCCTTGCGCCGCCACCAGCACCGCAGTCCCAGTGCAGATAGCCCCATGGTCGCCAGCAGCACGCTCGCGGGCTCCGGGACGATCGGCGGCCCCGAGCCGACGACGATGACGTTCGCCCCGATCGAGCCCGACTTGCCGGGGCTCGGCGGCGTGTACAGGCCAAACGCGACCGTGTACTCGTTCTTGCCGATCGTCACCGTCTGGGCCACCGGCTTGTTGAGCTTCGTGTCGAGGTCCGAACCGCCGGTGTTCAGGGTCCCGGTGAAGAAGCCGGACAGCGGGATGTCCTTTGAAGCGCCCGAAGTCTGATCCGTGATGGTCATCGTGATGTTAAACGGGCTGTTGGTGAACTTGGCACTCGGGCTCCCGAACGGGGCGAACGTGGCCAGGAGGACGCCGTCCGTCGAGTTGGGGAAGGTCGGCGAGGTCGTGACGCCGGTCGCGTTGATCCCGCTCGACGGGCCGCCGTCGGAGGGGATCAGTGCGGGGCCGATCGAGGAGGTGTACGACCAGGGGATGAAGTCTGCGAGGGCGGACAGCCCGCTGAAGAAGAACACGGCGACTGCCGCGCCGAGGACGGTGGACAGACGGTGCATGGGTCGTCTCCTTTCTGGGCCGGGGTCGCTGGGGGCGGTCCGTCGGCCGACGTATAGCGGGTTCGGCGGTTTCCGACTCACCTACCGCAGGGGCGCGTGCCTGTCGGGGCGCTGCGGGGCCGGGCTTGGCGGGCGGGAACCCATTCCCGACCACCTGCTGCGGGCCGGCGACCGCGGCGCCGTGGGAGGTGACAGCTGCGAGCAATTGGCTTCCGAAGGGGGCGTCAGTAGCGGGCTGGGACACCGCCGCCGTTGCTGACGAAGAGCGTGAAGTAGATCTCATGCTCCGAGGTCGGGTTGACGTTGGGTATCTGGGACACGGCTGTTCCGGCCTCAACACGGTTTCTGGCGTGCCGACACGGGGCGGACTATAGCGGCGGTTCTGGGGAAAAAAAGAGCAGCCTGCCGAGAAATCCCTCATGCTGAGGGCCGGGAATGCCGGGCGCGGCCCGGGACGCGGCGGCCGGCTTGCCTGCGTTTACCAGTCCTCGCCGACGGCCGGCGCCGGAGCACGTTCCTCCTGGCACGGACCCGGCGAACAGGGCATGGACATTTCTCCACGGAGTTGAACGCGCCGCCCCGACTTCGTGCAATATAGGTGGGACGAACGACCCGTATACGAGGAGCGTGCAACATGGCGACCGGCCCGATGAGAGGCGTCCTGCGGCACCTGCGCGGGGCCACCCTGCTGCGCGACGCCGCCGACGTTAGCGACGGACAGCTCCTGGAACGCTTCCTCGCCCGGCGTGACGAGGCCGCCTTCGAGGCGCTCGTGCGCCGCCATGGCCCGATGGTCCTGGGCGTGTGCCGCCGCGTGCTGCGCGACGCCCACGACGCGGAGGACGCCTTCCAGGCGACCTTCCTCGTCCTGGTCCGCAAGGCGCGGTCGGTGGTGCCGCGCGAGCGCGTCGGCAACTGGCTGCACGGCGTCGCCTACCGCACCGCCCTGCGCGCCCGCTCCGCCGCCACTCTGCGCCGCGCCAAGGAGAGGCAGTCCGCCGGCGTCCCCCGCGAGCAGGCGCCGCCGGGCGGCGCCTGGGAAGAGGTGCTGCCCCTGCTCGACCGCGAGCTGCACGGCCTGCCGGAGAAGTACCGAGTGGCGATCGTGCTGTGCGACCTGCAGGGCAAGACGCGGCGCGAGGCGGCGCGGCAGCTCGGCTGGCCGGAGGGGACGCTGTCGTGCCGACTGGCCCGCGGCCGCGATCTGCTGGCCCGGCGTCTGTCGCGCCACGGCGTGCAAGTGAGCGGCGCGGCGCTGGCCCTCGGCCTGGCGCGCGGCACCGCCGCTGTACCCGCCTCGCTGCTCGCCCAGTCCACCGCGGCCGTGCTGGCCGGCGCCGTCCCGGCCGGCGTCGCCGCCCTCACCCAAGGAGTGCTGAAAGCCATGCTGCTTACCCGGCTGAAGATCGGCGCCGCGCTCGTGCTGGCGCTCGGGTTCGTCGTCGCCGGCGCGGGGGCGCTGCAGTCCCCCGGTGCCGCGGCGGGAGAGGGGGAGGTCAAGGCGAGCGCGGCCCTGGCGCCCGCCGCCGGGAAGCCCGCCGGCCGGCCGCCGCAGCGGCGCCACGAGGTCAAGGGGGAGATCCGCCGGGACGGCAACCAGGAGGTGTGGACGCTGGACTTCCGTTTCCGGGAGCCGCGGCTGTGCCGCCTTGCCGCCCCAGGCAGGGGGGACTTCTGGTATCTCTCTTACGACATCGTCAACGCTACCGGCAAGCCGCGGACGTTCTTCCCGAACTTCGAGCTGGTGGTGACGGGCGGACCCGGCGTCGGACGCGACCTGGGACTTCTGAAGGAAGGTCGGCCGCTTCCGCTACGCGAGTTCCGGGCGCTGAACCGCGAAGAGATGCAGGGCGAAGTCCGGCTCGCGAGGTTGCATGAGAGCATTCGGCAACTGGAGGACCCTGAGCGACTCCTCGGCCTCAAGGATGCGATCACCGTCGCCGACGCGCCGGTGCCTCCCGCCGGACCGGACGGCGCCGCGCGCGGGGTTCACGCCCTGGCGGTCTGGGAGGGCGTCCCCGCGGACGTCGAGGGCTTCACCGTCTTCGTGGGCGGCCTGTCCAACGCCTGGGTCGTGGTCGATAAGGAGACGATCCGCCGCAAGGCGCTGCGGCTGGAGTTCCGCCGCGAGGGCAAGGAGATGCGGTTCGTGCCCCCGGCCGAATGGGTCTACCGCGGGGCGCTGCGCGTGCCGTCCCCGGAGAAGTTGCAGGAGAAGGAGAAGGCCAGGGAGGACAAGCAAGGCGAGCAAATCCGGATGTACAAGACACTGATGGACCTGGCGCGCCTGCAGTGGGCCGGGACGCGACCGGCTTTTCAGAAGGTTCTCCGCGAGATCGAGAACGCCATGCAGCAGGTGCGGCAGGAGGCGAACGGTGAGGCGAGTGAGCTGGAGCTGCTGCAGGAAGTCGAGCGGGTGGTCAAGGAGTTGCAGGACAGAGTGCGCCGCGGCCGCAAGGAGCTGGAGAAGTTACAGGGCATCTGGGCGACCCGGAAGGTACACATCGCGGGAGCGGTGGCGCTGCCGCCGGAGATCCTGCCGCTGCCGCTGGCGTCGCTCGGCAACGTGGCCGTCGTGGGCAACCGCTTCATCACGAGGGGGGCCGGTCAGGACCCGGCGAAGCTGCCGACGCTCCGCCTCGATCCGACGTCGAAGCCCGCGGCGATCGACTTCCGCCTGGGCGACCGCGTCATCCGTGCGGTCTACGAGCTGGAGGGCGACACGCTGCGGATCGGCTTCGGTGAGGGCAAGGGGCGGCCGGCGAGCCTCGAGGGACGCGACGCGGTCGTCGTGGTGACGTACCACCGCAAGAAGCTGTGAAGGAGAAGAATGGAACACGGAGGACACGGAGGGAACGGATCCACGCGGATCCGTTCCCTCCGCGTCAGCCGTGTTCCCTTCTTTCTCACAGGCGCGCCGTGAACACCGCCAGGGCCTTCAGCGCCTCGACCTTGTCCGTCTGGCCGATGCGGGCCTGCTCGACCGCCCGCCGCAGCCGCTCCACGTTGGCGTCGTACAGCGCCCGGTTGACGCGGTAAAGGTGGCCGTCCTTGCCGCCGTGCGCGAAGCTGTAGGCGGCCGGGTCACGGCGGCTCGCCGGGGCATTGTAGATCACCTCCGCGATCAGGCTCAGGCTGCGCAGCGTCTGCGGCCCGACCCCCTCCTCTCCCACCAGTTGCTCGAAGTCGGCGGCCTGCCGTTCGTACGTCTTGAGGAGCACCTTCTTCAGCGCCGCCGGGCCAGCGGCCGGCCTTCGCCGCTCAGCGGGCTTGGCGCCCTGCCCGCCCGCCAAGGATTGCACAATTTCGCCGTAAGCCCTTTGTCTCGAAAAGGGGCATGGTTCAAACCTGGGTAACAGGGTGCGGGTCCTAGCCCGAAGCGCCAGCGAGGGGAAGTCCTTCCCTCGCTGGCTTCGGGCTAGGATAGGGCAGCGCGCGACGCCAACTTCTGTTACCCTCTACTGTCTTCCTCCGAACCAGGCCGAAAAAGAACGGTAAAGCGTCACCGCTTCCTGTCTCGAAAAGGAACGGTAAAGCGTGGCATAGTTCAAACCAGGGTAACACTTTGCGGCGCAGCGGACGGAGCGTTGCCGGCGGCAAGGTATTCTAGGACATAAACTTACGGCGCCAATCGGCACGGGCGTACACCGACGAAAGTGTTACCCTGACGCCCCGCAATCTGAACC
>JBBRPS010000306.1:0-11235 GCA_038227745.1 Gemmatales bacterium
CCCCAACCCCTCTCCCCTGAGTACAGGGGAGAGGGGGGAAACCCGCACCTGCCACTCGCGTAAGCCGGCCGGTAAGTCGCTGCCACCGGCTGGCTTACGCCTGGCCGCTCGCCTGGCCATTTGCGCGTCGGGCCTGTGTCCGGGCCGTTCCTCAGCGCGTGTCGCCCGCCTCCTTCTTCCGTCGCTGCAACTCCGCGGTCAACTGCCGCACCGTCTCGGCGTGGGCGGGGTTGTGGTACACATTGTTCATCTGCTCGGGATCCTTCTGCAGGTCGAACAACTCCCATTCCGGCGGCGTCGGCCGGTTGATCGCGCCGCGCATCCCCAGGGGCTGGCCGTAATAGTAGATGAGACTGTAGCGCTCGGTGCGCAGGCCGTAGTGAGCCGGCACGCCGTGGTCGGCCAGGTGCATCCAGTAGCGGTAGTACATCGACGTCCGCCAGTCCTTCGGGGTGTTGCCCTGCAACAGCGGCCGCAGGCTGCGGCCCTGCATGTCGGCCGGCGCCTTCAGCCCGGCGTAGTCGAGGAACGTCGGCGCGAAGTCGAGGTTGAGGACCATGGCGCTGTTCACAGTGCCGCCCTTGATTTCGCGCGGGTAGCGGACGATCAGCGGCGTCTTCAGCGACGGCTCGTACATGAAGCGCTTGTCGTAATAGCCGTGCTCGCCGAGGAAGAAGCCCTGGTCGGAAGTGTAGACGACGATCGTGTCCTCCAGCAGGCCCTCCTGCTCCAGGAAGTCGAGCAGCCGGCCGACGTTCTCGTCCACCGCGGCAACGCAGGCGAGGTAGCGCTTCATGTAGAGCTGGTAGGCCCAGCGGCGCAGGCCGTCGCGGTCGAGGCCCGCGGGCGGCGCCTGCCCGAGGTCGCGCACCGTGTTGTTCTCGCCGACCTTCAGGGTGGCGTTCGCGGCGGCGCGGGAGCGGTTCTTGTAGTCGTCGAGCAGCGTCTTCGGCTCTGGAATCTTCACGTTCTCGTAGAGCTTCTCGAAGCGCGGCGCCGGGTCCCAGGGCCGGTGCGGCGCCTTGAAGTGGCACATCGCGAAGAACGGCCGGTCCCGGTCGCGCTTCTTCAGCCACTCGATCGTCAGCGTCGCGATGACGTCTGATGAGTAGCCGGTGTGGATTTCCTTCTTCGATCCTTTCGCCCGCAGGATGGGGTCCTTGTAGCGGCCCTGGCCGGGAAGGATGTTCCAGTAATCGAAGCCCGTCGGGTCGGTGTGCAGGTGCCACTTGCCGACGATCGCGGTCTGGTAGCCGGCCCGCTGGAGGAGAGCGGCAACGTGCTGACGCTTCGGGTCGAGGGGATCCTGCAGGGTGTAGACGCCGTTGCGGTGGCTGTACTGGCCGGTGAGGATGGCGGCGCGGCTGGGCGTGCAGATGGAGTTGGTCACCAGGCAGGTCGTGAAGCGCACGCCTTGCTTCGCGAGGCGGTCGAGGTTCGGCGTCTTGAGGACCGGCGCCAGCCACGAGCCGTAAGCGCCGATGGCGGCGTTGGCGTGGTCGTCGCTCATGAGGAAGAGGATGTTCGGTCGTTGGCGTGCCTTCGGCGCCTTGTCGCCGGCCCGCGCGGGTTCGGCGTGTACCAGCAGCGACCAGGCCAGCAGCAGGCCGACGAGGAAGGATGACCGGGGTCTCATGGTGGGGGTCCTCTTGGGGACACGGGTAAACCGGGCAGCGTGAGCGGGTGTTCGCGATTGTATTCGCGCGCCGGCCGAAGGGGAGGGGGCTTGTACCTGGCTTGCCTTGAAGTGGCGATGTGCTCCCCGTTCTGGTAGCGCCGTCGCCGAGGCGGTGGCTTCTTTGGGCCGACGGAACTGCGGCGGTCGCGGCCGCGGGCGCGGCAGATCGCGGAGCAGGTGAGCGAGGTACGGCGGCGTAATGAGGAGGCATGGATCTATCATTGGTACGGGCGGACGGGCAAGTACCCGCCGCCGCGACCCCGCCCGGGCCCCGCCCGCGGGCGCCAACATCACGGCAATAATCTCGCACAGTAGAAGTAGGAACCGCTCAACTGAGCGTGCGCCGAGGAGGACACACCACCGTTGTCGTCGCTCACCAAATACTTGAAGCTGTCCGTGCCGTTGGCGCCACCTCGAAGCGAAGGGAAGGAGCGGGCCGCCGGACGATTGCCCCTGGCGAAGAACATTCCCCAAGGCAACTTCCCGGGGCATCGACCTCGATTCTGAAAGACCGATTCTATCCCGCGCGGGGCCGGATGCAACGCTATTCTCCGCCCGGGCGGCGCGGCGCATTTGCCGCAGCGCTCGGTCACCGGCCTTTCTGCGCGCCGGGAGGCTCGAGGCGCTGAAGCGCCTCGGCGGCGGCCGTGCGGACGCGCTCTTCGTGGTCCTTCAGGAGCGGCCGCAGGGCGGGGACCGCTTCCGTGGCGCCAAGCTGGCCGAGCGAGCGGGCGGAGTCGCGGCGCACGTCGCCGACCTCATCCTTCAGCCCCGCGAGGAGTGTCTTGACCGCCTGGGGGAGGTGGGAGCCGATGGCCCTGGCGCCGATCGAGCCGAGCGACTTCGCCGCGTGCTCGCGGGCGTCGCGCCACTCGTCGGTGCGCAGGAGCTCGATCAGTGCGGGGACGGCGGGCGCGGCCTCCGGGCCGATCTTGCCGAGCGTCCGGGCGGCGTACTCGCGGACGAAGTCGTCCTTGTCGCCGAGGGCTTCCGTCAGGCGAGCGACGCCGTCCCCGTCCTTCGCCGCCGGGCCGATCTGCCACAGCGACCGGATGGCGGCCTTGCGCACCACCGTCTCCTTGTCGCCGAGCGTCTTCAGCAGGCGGGCGACGGTGGCGCTGTCCCCGGGGACGGCCGACTCGCGCGGGTAGAGGAGGAGCGACCGCCCCGCGCACTTGCGGACATAGCCGTCGGGATCGCCGAGCGCCTCGACCAGTCCCGTAACGACCGCCGGGTACTGCGCGCGGTCCGGGGAGTCTTTCCTATCCACCTGGGCGTCTCCCAGATTGGTGGCGGCGAGGCTGCGGGTGGTCGGATCTCCATCCTTGAGCGCGGCGAGCCAGTAGCCGAGGGGCCGGCCTTCGTACAGATGCTCGTTGCGGAGCAGCGCCAGGAGGGGGTAACGGATGGCGGGGACGGCGAAGGCGACGCCGAATCCCACCACCAGAACGAGAACGACCCACAGGACAACTCGCCTCATCACGGTGTCTCCGGAGGGAATGCGACAGAGGCCCCAGCGGTTCTCTGTTGTAGCACGCGGTCCGGGGAAGTGTCCAGAGTGCATGAGTCGCGGCCCACTAGCCGATTGCTGTCGGCCGTTTAGCCGCCGTGTACTAGAGTTGCTTCCTTCACTCAATCTTCATGAAGTCATCACGATTTGCTCCCGTGCGCGGGCTAGAGTAACTTCCCCGTACTAGCCCTTCGCAGGGGCGCGGGCAAGTATCATCCAGCCCATCATTCTTATCCAGGAGAAGCCCGTGAGGCGAGTAACTGCGGTCGCTGTGCTGGGGTTCTTGATCGTCGTAGCGCCCGGTTGCGGCGGCTGTCGCCAGGAGCAGCGGCTGAACGGCGGCGGGTCCACGTTCGTCTACCCGATGATGAGCAAATGGGCCAGCGCGTACGACAAGACGAAAGGGGTCAAGGTCAACTACCAGTCGATCGGCTCCGGAGGCGGCATCCAGCAGATGACCGCCAAGACCTTTGACTTCGGTTGCACCGATGCGCCGCTGAACGAAGAACAGCTGCAGAAGGCCCGTGAGACCGGTGGCGAGGTCGTGCACATCCCGCTGGTCATGGGCGCCATCGTGCCCGCCTACAACCTCGAAGAAGTCAAGGAACCGCTCCGGTTCACGGGGCCGGTCCTGGCCAACATTTTCCTGGGCAAGATTACCAAGTGGAACGACAAGGCCCTTCAGCAGCTCAACCCGAACGCCGCCCTGCCCGACAAGGACATCGGCACCGTCCATCGCTCCGACGGCAGCGGCAGCACCTTTATCTGGGTCGATTACCTGTCCAAGGTCAGCTCCGCGTGGAAGGAAAAGGTCGGCGTGGGCACGTCGGTCAACTGGCCGGTCGGTGTGGGCCAGAAGGGGACCGAGGGCGTGGCTGGCCAGGTCAAGCGCACGCCGGGCAGCATCGGCTACATCGAGCTGACGTATGCTCTGCAGAACAACATCAAGTATGGCCTCGTGCAGAACAAGGAAGGGGCATACGTCCCGGCCACACTGGAGTCCGTGACCGCGGCCGGCGCCCTGGCCGAGATCCCGGACGACCTGCGCTATTCCCTCACCAACGCGCCCGGCAAAGACGCCTACCCCATCAGCGGCACGGTCTGGGCCGTTCTCTATGTGAACCAGCCCGCCGACAAGGGCAAGGCCGTGATCGATTTCCTCCGCTGGGTTACGCACGAGGGGCAGCAGTACGCCGCAGAACTCCACTACGCCCGCCTGCCTCAAGGCCTCGTTGAGCGCCTGGAGAAGAAGCTTGACCTGGTCCAGCTGGGTCGATAACGCCAACGACGCCGAGGATCTCGCTATGGCGGCCCCAGCAGGCAACTCTCAATCTCCCCTGGAAGCAGCAACGCCCAACCGGCGCGAGCGGCTTTCCGGACGGACCACTGTCCGCCTCAACCGGCTGGTAGATGTCGTCTTCCGGCTGCTCTGCCAGGCCGCCGCCGTGCTGGTCATCGTCCTGGCCGCTCTGCTCGTTGTCGTCCTCTTGTGGAAATCGTGGCTGGCGATCCAGACCATCGGCGGCCACTTCTTTATGACCACGACCTGGGACCCCGAGCCGACTCACCGGCAGTTCGGGGCGCTCGCCTTCATCTATGGCACCGTCGCCACCTCGGCCATCGCCATGCTGATCGCGGTGCCGCTGGGCGTCGGCACGGCCGCATTCCTGTCCGAAATTGCCCCTGGTTGGCTGCGGCGCACGGGCTCCTTCCTGGTCGAGATGCTGGCGGCCGTTCCGAGCGTCGTGTACGGCTTCTGGGGGTTGTTTGTGCTGGCCCCCGGCCTGCAAGCGCTCATCACCGCCCTTGGCGGCCCCAACCAGGGGGGCGTTGGCATCCTGCCTGCTGGTCTCATCCTCTCGATCATGATCGTGCCCTACGTGGCCGCCGTTTCCTACGATGTCTGCCGGGCAGTGCCCCGTTCGCAGCGGGAAGCGGCGTTGGCCCTGGGCGCTACCCGTTGGCAGACGATCCGGTCGGTCGTTCTCCCTTATGCCCGGCCCGGCATCATCGGCGGCTGCTTCCTGGCGCTGGGCCGGGCGCTGGGCGAGACGATGGCCGTGACCATGCTCATCGGCAACCGCGCCGACATCAGCCTGTCCCCCTTCGCCCTGGGCAATTCCATCGCCAGCGTCATCGCCAACGAGTTCACGGAAGCGACCTACGACCTGTACCTGTCCGCCCTGGTCGAGCTCGGGTTGGTGTTGCTGCTGGTCAGTGTGGTCGTCAACTCCCTGGCCCGCCTGCTGATCCGGCAGATCGGCCTGAATCGGCCGGCGCGGCCGCCCCGCAACGGGCGACTGGCCTTTTGGAAACGGCAAGACCTCGGCCCGTCCCCGGCTCCTTTCCTCTTAGAGCTAACTCCCGGCCTGCCCTCTTCGCCCGTTCCGCGTCGCTTGCCCGTCGCTTATGAGAAGGCCCGGTGGGTCAACCGCCTGATGACGGGCGTACTCGGCTTGTGCCTGGTCGCCACCGTCGGGCCACTCTTCCTCATTCTCGGCCACCTGGTCTACCAAGGGATGGGGTCGCTGAACTGGGAGTTTTTCGTGAACTTGCCGGCGCCCGTGGGCGAGAAGGGCGGCGGGCTGGCGAATGCCCTCTACGGCAGCTTCCTGCTGGTGGGCCTGGCCACCCTCTTCGCCGTCCCCGTCGGCGTCCTGGCCGCCGTCTACCTGGCCGAGTACCGCAGCGACCGCCTCGCTCCGGCCGTGCGCTTCATCGGCGAGCTGCTCAGCGGCGTCCCGTCCATCGTCATCGGCATCTTCGCTTACAACCTGGTGGTCCGGCCGATGGGCCATTTCTCGGGCTGGGCGGGGGTGTTCGCCCTGGGGGTGATGATGATCCCCATCGTCATGCGGGCCTCCGAGGAGGCGTTGAAACTGGTGCCGCAGTCGATCCGCGACGCCAGTTACGCCCTGGGCGCCAGCCGCTACCAGACCGTGCTGCGCGTCGTTGTACCGGCGGCGCTGCCCGCCATCATCACGGCGGTGTTCCTGGCCATCGCCCGCATCGGGGGCGAAACCGCCCCGTTGTTGTTGACCGCGTCCAGCAACCAGTATTGGCCTTCCTCGCCGAACGACTTCACCCCTTCCTTGCCGGTGTACATCTTCACCTATGCCGTCAGCCCCTACGACGACTGGCACCGCCAGGCGTGGGCCGCCGCCCTGGTCTTACTCGCAGCGGTCATGCTGCTGAACTTCGGCGTCCGCTTCCTCACCGGCAAGCGCGTGCTCTTGGCCAGCCGGGCGGAATAACCGTCGAGGGTTGTAGAATAGAACCGGCACATTCTTGGTAGTGCCATTCTCGACCCTTGACCCCGGACTGCTGACTATGTGGCGTTCACCTATGTTCTGGCGGCTGTTCGGCATTTACAGCGTGCTCTTGCTCTCCACGATCGGCTTGCTCGGCGTGGTGATCGTCGGCCGCGTGGAACAGCACTACTTGGAGCAGATCGGAGACAGTCTCCGCACCAAGGCCATCCTCGTTCGCGAGGCGGTCCGCGACCGGCCTGCCGAACAGGCCTCCCTCCTGCAAAAGCGGATCAAGGCCTTGCGCCAAGAAATCGCCACGCGCATCACCCTTCTTGCCGAAGACGGCCGCGTTCTGGCCGACTCGGACGAAGACCCCGAACACATGGAGAATCACGCCAACCGCCCCGAGGTCCGGGCGGCGCGAGAGTCGCGGCTCGGCACCGCCACCCGGTTCAGCAGCACCGTAAACCAACCCATGATGTACGTGGCCCTGCGGGCCGACGACGACAGCCGACCGGTCGCCTACGTGCGCGTGGCCTTGCCCCTGGACAAGGTCGAGGAACAGTCGGCCTGGCTGTCCCGGGTCGTCGGGAGCGTCGCGGCCATTACCGGCGTCGTCGCTTTGGCCCTGGCTCTCTGGCTGGTGCGGCGAGTCACCCGGCCGCTCCAGGAACTCACAGAAGGCGCGAAGCGCATCGCTGCCGGCGATTACGGCCAGAAGGTCTACGCCGCCGGCCGGGACGAGGTCGGTACACTGGCCCGCTCATTCAACGAGATGAGCCAGCGCCTGGCGGCCCAGTTCGCCCAGCTCGCGGAAGACCGTCAACAGCTGCGGATGATCCTCAGCGGCATGGTCGAGGGGGTCGTGGCTCTCGATGCCGAGCAGAACATCCTTTTCGCCAATGAGCGTGCGGCACAGCTTTTGGGGTTCGGCTCCCAGGCTGCGACAGGTCGCAAGCTCTGGGAAGTCGTCCGTAAGCGCTCCTTGCAGGATATCGTCCGGCGGGCCCTGTCCGAGCCGGAGCCCTGTCAGGATGAGCTGAACTGGAACGGCCCGATGGCCAAGAGCCTGACCGTGCACGCGGCCCGGCTGCCCGGCTCGCCTCCCCGCGGTGCCGTATTGGTACTTCACGACACCAGCGAGCTGCGCCGCCTGGAGCGCCTGCGCCGGGATTTCGTCGCCAACGTCTCCCACGAGCTCAAGACGCCGCTCTCGGTCATCAAGGCTTGCGTCGAAACCCTGCTCGAAGGCGCCGCGGAGGACCCCGAGCACCGGGGCCCTTTCCTGGAAAGGATCGCCGAGCAGGCCGAGCGGCTGCACGCCCTCATCCTCGACCTGCTCAGCCTGGCCCGCATCGAGTCGGGAACGGAGGCTTTTGCATTTCAGGCCGTGCCCCTGGGGCCGGTGGTCAAAGCCTGCCTGGAGCGCCACCACGCCCGGGCCGAGTGGAAAACGCAACTCCTGGAGGCAGTTCCCCCTTCCGGGGATGCCCAAGCGGAGGTCGCTGCCTGGGCCGACGAGGAAGCCGTTCACCAGATCGTCGACAACCTGGTGGACAACGCGCTGAAGTATACGCCCTCCGGCGGCCGCATTTGGGTGCGCTGGCGGTTGGCCGACGGCCAGGTCTGCCTGGAAGTCGAGGACACCGGCATCGGCATCCCCGAGCAGGACCTGCCGCGCATCTTCGAGCGCTTTTACCGCGTGGACAAAGCCCGCTCGCGGGAATTGGGCGGTACCGGCCTGGGGTTGTCAATCGTCAAGCACCTGGTACAGGCCATGCACGGCACCGTCCGCGCTACCAGCCGCCCGGGCCAGGGGACCACGTTCGCCGTCCAACTGCCTCGGGCACCTGTCTCGTGAGCTTCGCCGGTTCTTCACCAAATCTACACATTCGGCCAGTAAATTAACCCCTGGGTTGTACCTGTCCGGCCCGACAACGCGGTCCAAGATGTCTTGTCGTGAGGTGGTTGCGTGTCCACACTCTCCTACTCCGCCATCCTCTCCGAACGCAGTCTGGTCGGCCGCGAGCCGCCCAACTTAAAGGGAGTGCGGACCAAGTTCGAGGTCCGGGGCCTCTCGTTGTGGTACGGCGCCTCCCAGGCTCTGTACGACGTGTCCCTGGTGATCCCGGAATGCTCGGTCGTCGCCCTCATCGGGCCGTCGGGCTGCGGCAAATCGACGTTCCTGCGCACGCTCAACCGCATGAACGACCTGATCGAGGGGACGCGCCACAGCGGCGCGATCCTGCTCGACGGGGTGGAGATCACCAGCCGGCAGGTGCATCTGGTCGCGCTGCGCCGGCGCGTCGGCATGGTGTTCCAGAAGTCGAACCCATTCCCCAAGTCCGTGTTCGAGAACGTGGTCTTCGGCCCGCGAGTGGCAGGGGTGGGCAATCGGGCCGTGCTCTACGAGATCGCCGAGCGCTGCCTGCGACGCGCCGCCCTGTGGGACGAGGTCAAAGACCGGCTGAACGACTCGGCGCTCAACCTGTCGGGGGGGCAACAGCAGCGCCTATGCATTGCCCGCGCCCTGGCCACCGACCCGGAAGTGCTGCTCCTGGACGAGCCGGCCTCGGCCCTCGACCCGGCCTCCACCGCTCGCATCGAGGACTTGATGTTCGAGCTGAAGCAGGATTACACGATCGTCATCGTGACGCATAATATGCAGCAGGCCGCCCGCGTCTCTGACCTGACCGCGTTCTTCTTCCAGGGCCGGATCATCGAGGCGGGTCCCACCGACCAGCTGTACACGCGGCCCCAGGTGAAGCAGACGGAAGACTACATCACCGGCCGGTTCGGTTAACCGCTTGACTCACGGGTGCAATCATGGCCAAACACTTACAACGCGATCTGGAAAACCTCCAGCGCAACCTGCTCGCGCTCGCGGCTTCTGTCGAGGAGGCCATCCACAATGCGATCCGTGCTTTGCAGCAACGGGAAGCCGACCCGGCCGAGCAAGTAATCGCCGGGGATGCGCAGATCGACCAGGAGGAGAACCACATCGAGGAAGAGTGCCTCAAGATCCTGGCCCTGCACCAGCCGGTAGCGGTGGACCTGCGCCGTATCGCCGCCGCCCTCAAAATCAACACCGACCTGGAGCGCATGGCCGACCTGGCCGAGGACATCGCCGAGCGGGCCCTGCACCTGACCGGGCTGCCTGTCATCCCCGTCCCGGCGAAACTCCAGCGTATGACCGACCTGACGACCACGATGGTCCGCCAGAGCCTGGATGCCTTCGTGAACCTTGACCCCCGCCAGGCGCGGCGGGTGTGCCGGCTCGACGATGAAGTAGATCGCTACAACAACGAGATCATCCAGGAACTGATCGGCCTGATGCAGGAATCCCCGGCGCAGGTCGAAGCGGGGCTGTCGCTGTTCTCGGCGACCCGGCACCTGGAGCGGATCGCCGACCATGCCACGAACATTGCCGAAGACGTGGTCTACCTGGTCGAGGGCACCATCATCCGCCATCACCCGGCGGCCGTCGGGAGGGAGGAATGAGGCCCGTGGAGGTACCGCTTTGGCTACCGCTTCTGCCGGCTTGGTTGCAGCCATGACCCGACAACGCATCCTCATCATTGAAGATGAACGTGCCCTGACGGGCGTGCTGACCTACAATTTCCAGCGCGAGGGCTATGAAACCGTCGTCGCCCACGACGGTCAGGAAGGTCTGCGGAAGGCCCAGACGCTCCAGCCCGACTTCATCATCCTCGACCTGATGCTGCCCGTCCTGAACGGCCTGGAGGTTTGCCGGGAATTGCGGGCGGGCGAGCACACCCGTAACATCCCCATCCTGATGCTCACGGCCAAGGCCGAGGAGACCGACCAGGTGGTCGGTTTTTCGCTAGGGGCGGACGATTACGTCACCAAGCCGTTCAGCGTCAAGGTGTTGGTGCAACGGATTAAAGCCTTGCAGCGCCGCCGCGAAGGGGAGACGAATACTGCCGATGTGGTGGAACACCTGGGCGCGCGCATCGACCGGCTCAGGCACCTGGCTTCCGTCGAAGGCCGCGAACTCGACCTGACGCCGACCGAGTTCCGGCTGCTCGAGTGCCTGCTCCGCCAGCCCGGGCGCGCCTTCACGCGCTCTCAGTTGATGGACGCTGCTATCGGCGAGGGGGCCGTTGTGCTGGAACGGACCATCGACGTGCATGTCAAATCATTGCGCCGCAAGCTCGGGCCGGCGGGGGAACTCATCCAAACGGTCCGCGGCGTGGGCTATCGTTTCCGCGAAACCCGGGCTTGACCATGCGGTAACTGAGCGGCAGCGCCGCTGCCCGGGTGGCTAAAGGCGCTGCTGGCAGGGTTCTGACCTCGGGCAGGGTATGTCCCCTTTTCGGCCCGGCTGGTTCGGCTCGAATAGCGTCGATCAGCGGCGGCCTGTCAGTTTTTTCTTCGCGGTGAATTCGCGGATCGTGATCGTGTAGGCGCCCGCACCGCGCTGCCTGAAAGACGTGGCCACGAGGGTGTGATCGCTCCCTTCCGCGCCTTCACGCGGCATTTTCACCGGCTTTGCTCGCGCTCCCCTGCGTAGTAGGGGGTAACTCCGCCTCCTGGGCGTGCAGGTACGCCTGGTGGGCCTCGTCCCAGACCCCACTGAGCCACAGCACGCGCAGGTCCACCACCACCTGTCCCCCGCAAGATCCCAGCGCATCCCCGACTGCTTCAGCCGCTGCGTGAACACCGTCTTGCAGGGGAGGAGTTGGCCCCGGTGCTGGACCCGCGGCAGCAGGCGGTCCGCGCGGGGCAGCAGTTCCTGAGCGCAGGGAGTGGCCAGGAGCAGGGCGGCGCGCGTA